>JACCXM010000179.1 GCA_013697005.1 Chloroflexia bacterium
GTCGCGGACCTCGCGGGGGTTTCTACCGCTACCGTCAGTCATGTCATCAATGAGACGCGGGCCGTCAGTGCGCCGCTCACCGCCCGCGTGCTGGAAGCCATGGAGCGGTTGCATTACCATCCGGATGTCGTGGCGCGCAGCCTGCGCCGCCGCGAGACCCTCACCCTCGGTCTCCTCGTGCCCAGCATCGAAATTCCCTTCTTCGCCGTGGTCGCGCGCGATGTCGAAGCGGCCGCCAACGAGGCCGGATACAGCGTCATCCTCTGTAACTCGGGCTGGTCGCTGCGCCGCGAGGTCCGCTATCTGAACGATCTGCTGGCCCGCCGCGTCGACGGATTACTCTGTATCAGCCTGGCAATGACGGCCGAGCATATCGCGCCGATGCTGCGCCGCAACACACCGGTGGTGCTGTTCGACGACGGGACCATGCCCGGTATCGAGCTCGATGCCGTCGAGATCGACAATTTCCAGGGCGCGTATGACGCGACCGCGCACCTGCTGGCGCTGGGGCACCGGCGTATCGGGTGTATTACCGGTATCCCGAACACGCCGCTCAACGACGCGCGCGTGCGCGGCTACCGGCAGGCGATCGAGCGCAATGGCATTCCGTTTGACGATGCTCTCCTCTTCACCGGAGATTACACGGCGGCATCCGGGGTCCGGCATGCCCGCGCGGTGTTCGATCTGACCGTCCCGCCCACCGCCGTGTTCGCATTCAACGATCTGATGGCGATGGGGGTGATGCGGGCGGCGCATGCGCGCGGGATGCGGGTACCGGACGATGTGGCGGTCATCGGTTTCGATGGGCTGGCGCTGACCGAGCACACCTCCCCTCCCCTTTCGACCATCGTCCAGCCGACCGCGGCGATGAGCGCCGCCGCGATCGCGATGCTGCTGGAACGCATCAGGGGCCGCGCGCCAGCGGCGCCGCGCGCGAAGATCTTCAAGGCAACGCTGGCCGCCCGTGCGTCTACGGTCGGTTACCACCACGGAGACGTTAGTTCTGATGTATGAAACTGTCACCCTCGAAACCGGAGTGGGCGATTCGCTGACCGATATCACCGATCAGGTGCGATCGGCCGTCAAGAAGAGTGGCGTCCAGAGCGGGGTCTGCTACCTGGTGGTTCCGCACACGACGGCGGCGGTGACGATCAACAGCGGGCTGGACCCGTCCACGCCGCAGGATATCGTTGCCGATGTGCGGCGGCTGGTGCCGACCCGCACCGATTTTCAGCACATCGTCGATACGCCCTCGGATGCGGCGGCGCACATCAAGGCCAGTCTCATCGGCAACAGCGAAACGGTGCTGATCGAGAATGGCGATCTGGTTTTCGGTCATTCGCAGTCGTTGCTCTTCTTCGACTTCGACGGCCCGCGCCAGCGGCGCGTGATGGTCAAGATCATCGCGGGGTAGTGCTCGCGGAAAGGGGGCGAGACGGCGGCACGAAGACGGCTGCACCATGACGGCAAGACACCGATGTCTTTGGTAGTGGAGGAGAGTACTCATGAAGCGAAACAGCCTGATGATGCTGGTCGTCGCTGCCTTGCTCCTCGCGGCCTATGGCGACAGGGCGCCGGCTGAGGCGTCTCCCGTCGGAGACCTCAACAGCCCGGCAGTGGACGTCAGCGCGGCTCAGGGCGAGGCGGTCACGATCCAATTCCTGACGATCGACGACGAAGACATGTTACTCGCGACGGAGCAGATGATCGCCGCCTTCCAGGCGAGCGATCCCCAGTATGCCAACGTCTCGATCGAGGTGCAGAGCGTGCCCTTCGAGCAGCTCTTCCCGACCATCGAGACCGCGGTCGCGGCGGGCGCCGAGCTCGATGTGTTCCTGGCCGATGGCCCGGACATCAAGCATTACGCCTACAACGAGGCGATCATCCCCCTCGCCGAGTACTACACGGAAGAAGAACTGGCGGAGTGGGTGCCGCAGTCGGTCGAAGAGGGGTCGTTCAACGGCACCTTCTACGCGCCGGCGATCATGCAGAGCTGCTCGCTGATGTTCTACAACAAGGACCTGACCGACGCCGCCGGACTCGAGCCGCCGCAAACCGTGCAAGGCTGGACGATGGACGAGGCCTGGGACGCCTGGCAGAAGACCACGGTCGATGATTCCGGCGACGGCGTTCCCGATACGTGGGGACTGCGCTGGGGCCAGGGCACCTATCAGGGCGACTACGAGCATGGCATCATGCGCCGCTCGGCAGGGGTCAAGGGCAGCCCATCCTACATGGGTATCGGTGAGGATGGCATTACCTTCCAGGGGTACCTGGATACGCCAGAAGCGATCGCCTCGTTCGAGGACTACCGGGACTGGCACCAGGGCGACCGGGCGGTCACCCCGCAGGAGCCGATCGACAACATCTTCTTCTCGAAGGGCGCGGCGTTTTACGTCAGCCCCGACAACGCCGTGGGCACCATCGACCGGCTCTACCCGGATGGTGATTTCAATTACGGCGTGACCGGTATCCCGTACTACGCCGATGGCGCGCAGGTGTGCCACACCGGTTCCTGGCACTTCGGGGTTTCACCCCAGTCCCAGAATCAGGAGATATCGGTGGCGGTCGCCAAGTTCTTCGCGGGTCCGGAAGGATCGAAGATCTGGTATGACGCGGTCCGCCAACTGCCGGCGCGCATCGAGCTGCTGAACACGCTGCCGGAGTACAACGAGTACCCGCAGCAGCTCTTCAATGAGGGATTGCAGACCATCGGCGTCCCCCGCATCCAGACGCCGGGTTACACCGAGTATCAGCAGTACTTCGGTGAGCTGGCGCAAGATATCGCGCAGGGTGAAGGCGTGGAGGTGGAGGCGCTGGTGCACGAAACCGCGATCCAGATGGAGCAGGCCCTCGCCAAGTACGAGGGTTGGCAAGAGGAGTAAACGTTTGGGTTGTGGGTTGTGGGTTGTGGGTTAGAGGTGTTGTAGGTGCGCGGTCCCGAACCGACATCCGAGACCCGACACCCATAACCCATAACCCACGACCCACGACCCACGACCAATCGGTGAGTGACTATGGCCACGGTGACGAGCACGGCGCCAACAATCCAGCCGGCGGTGAGGGCACGGGGCATCTTCTCCTGGCGCAACCGCCAGCTGATGATCGCCTTCTTGTTCATCGTGCCGGCGTTGATCAATTTCACCGTTTTTCGCTATATCCCGATTGCCTCTTCGATTCGGGCAAGTCTCTATGAGTACAGCTTGCTGCGCGGTTTACGCGATTTCATCGGTCTCGACCATTACGCGCGGATGCTCAACGATTGGGTCTTCTGGGACTCGCTGAAAGTCACCGCGCTCTTCGTCATCTACAAGGTGCCAATCCAGATCGTGCTGTCACTGGCCCTGGCCGTGCTGTTGCAACGGGAAACGGTCGGCGCGGGTGTGGTCCGCTCGGCCGTGTTGACCCCCATGGTCACCTCGGTGATCGTCGCCTCCATCATCTGGGCGATGATGTACCACTCGCAGCTCGGTCTCATTCAGAGCATGTTGGGCGCGGTGGGCATCCCGCGGCAGGCATTTCTTTCCGACGCCAGCCGTGCCCTACCCGCGATTACGGTGATGATGATCTGGAAGGATCTCGGTTTCAGCCTGATCATTCTCCTGGCCGGATTGAAGGCCATACCACATACGTATTACGAAGCGGCACTCGTCGACGGCGCTAACGCCTGGGAAGCCTTCCGGCGGGTGACGATCCCCTTGCTGATGCCGGTCCTGATGTTCGTGGTGGTCACCCAAGCCGTCTTCTCCTTTCAAGTGTTCGTGCCGGTCTATCAGATGACGCAAGGCGGTCCGCTCGATTCAACCAAGGTGCTCGTCTACTACATTTACCAGCAGGGATTCCGCTTCCAGGACATGGGGTACGCCAGCGCGTTGTCGGTCGTGGCGCTGATCATCCTGATTATCGTGAGCTATGGCCTCATGCGATGGCTGCGGCCGCAAACGTAGTCGGACTTCCGCCTTCCGTCTCATCGGGAGATTAGGCCATGGCAGTAGCCGATCAGACACAGCACAGAGGCGCCGCGGTCCTGCCGCGCGCGGGACTGGAGAGCGATACCGCGAAGATGATCCGCCGCGGCGGGATCGCCGTTCTGCGCGCCGTGCTCTTCGCGGTGATCAGCCTGATCTTCCTGATCCCTTTTATCTGGATGATCTTCGGCAGTCTCCGTCGTGAGACGGAGATCTTTCAGTATCTGTTCCCGCTCAGCTTGCACACGTTCTATCCGATCGAATGGACGCTGGAACATTACCGGGACATCCTCGGTCTCAGTGAAGCGGGAAATCGCGCTGGACTCAATTTCGGCCGCAATCTGCTGAACTCGTTTATTGTTTCGACCGGGGTCGTGGTCTTCAGCCTGCTCTTCAACACGATGGGCGCGTATTTCTTCGCCCGCTTGAAGTTCCCCAAAAAGAATTGGTTGCTCGCGTTCGTGTTGGTGACGCTGTTCGTACCGTTCGAAGTGACAATGATTCCGCTCTACATCGTCGTCCGTTATCTCAATTTGCAAAACAGTTACTGGGCGATGATCGTGCCCTGGTTTGCCAGCCCGTTCGTAATCTTCGCCTTGATTCAGTATTTCCGCGACATCCCCTATGAGCTGGACGAGGCCGCCCTCCTGGATGGAGCGAGCTATCTGCACATCCTGCGCACCGTGATCGTCCCCCTGGCGATACCGGGGCTGGTGACCGTGTCGCTGTTGGAGTTCCAATTCATCTGGAACCTCTTTTACTGGCCGTTGATCGCCGTACAAGACAAGGATATCCAGGTGCTGCAAGTCGTTATCAGCTCGCAAACCACGCAGGAACAAACTTTCTGGGGCCGGACTTTCGCCGGCTCCGCGCTCGCTTCGGTACCGGTGATCCTCATTTTCCTCGCGCTCCAGCGGTACTACGTGCGTGGCGTGGCGGCGACCGGGATCAAGGGATGATCGAGTCGAGTGTCGAGAGTCGAGAGTCGAAAGTAAGACGGTTGCCGGTCGCCAACAGCCAACAGCCAACAGCCAATAGCCAGGAGCATTGCGGGTGACGGAACAGAAACCGAAGAAGATATTCATCGATACCGATCCTGGCATCGATGATTCGATGGGCATCCTGCTGGCGTTCGCCTCGCCGGAGGTGGAGATCGCAGGATTCAGCGCGGTCTATGGCAATACCGGGGTCGACGTCACCGCGAAAAACGCGCTGCGGCTGGTCGAGTTAGCCGGTCATCCCGAGATACCGGTCGCCGCCGGCGCCGAGAAACCGCTGTTGCGGCCATTCACGGGTAAGGGCTGGCACGTCCATGGCAAGAATGGCCTGGGCGAGGTCGACTTCCCGGAACCGACGCTGGAACTGGACCCTCGGCGCGCTCCCCAGCTCATCATCGATACGATCATGGCCAATCCGGGCGAGATCACCCTGGTCCCGCTGGGACCGCTGACCAATGTCGCGCTCGCCGTCGCCACCGAGCCGCGTATCGCCGAGAACGTCAAAGAGGTCGTGCTAATGGGTGGGG
>JACCXM010000196.1 GCA_013697005.1 Chloroflexia bacterium
GCCCAACACGACGCCCAACTCCCTTTCGTGCTCTACAACTCATAACCCATCACCCTATCACCCACGTCTCGCCCCATCACCCCCGTCTCCGCCACGTCACCGGTGGCAGCTCGCTCTGGTGATGGAAGTGCAGCGCGGTGCGGAACGAAAGCCCCAGGAGCACGAAGAGGATGATCATCGACAACGCCAGGTCGATGCTGGTCACCATCGGCAGCGATGATGGCACCAGCACCGAGCGCACCCCCCAGATACCCAGAATGAGACTCCCGACGCCGATCAGGAGATCGCTCATGGAGCGCATCGCGACCGCCATCACCGCCGAAACGGCGATCAGCAGGATCAACAAGACGCTCAGAATTTCCTGGTGCACCGGGCGCTCGAAACGCAATTGCTGCACCCCCAAAAACTCCTGGGGGTCGGTGATCGCCGTCACCCGGTCAAGGGCGATTGGGACCGGGGGTTGCATCAGGTAGTCCCGCAACTGGTTCTGCGTCGTGATGATGGCCCGTTCGGCCAGCAGCTCCGCGGTCAAGGGGATCGTCTCCCCCGCTTCATCCACCGTTCCCGCCAACCCCAGCCACAATAGATAGTCGTCAAACGGATACTGACTCGGTTGCCCGCGCACGGGGAGCTGCACCGTCTGGCTGAAGACGGGCTGGTCCGCCGTCAGGGTCAGTGGCGCGGAGGGCGGCAGCGCCCGCCGCACGTCGGCGTCGTCATCCAGCGAGACGAGGATGAAATTGAGCGTCGCGCAGGTATCCGGGCAGACGCGGTGCCCAGAGATGGCGAGGGTGATACTCCCCTGATCTTCATCGAGATCGATCGCCGCGATATTGAAGTAGCTCTCCGTTTCGGCTTCCGCCTTAGTCTCGTTGGTGGTCGCGGGTTGCCCGCCGGGAAAATCGAACAGGGTCCGCGCCTGCCCGTCGGTGACCAGAATACCCATGCTGCGGAACGCGACCGGCAAGGCAATCACGACGGCGGCCAGCAACAGCACCGCCTGCACCAACGCCAGACGCGGCCAGAGGTGCGCGCGTGGCCGGATCACCGGCGCAACGTCCGGCGCGGGTGCGGTTTGGTCGTCCATGCGGGGATTGTCTCAGAGCGGGACGGTGGGTGTCAGGGTGATGGGGTGATGGGGTGACCCGTCACCCTCCGTACGGCGCGAACCCGTCGCAGCGCGGATCGCGGTCGAAGCGCGTGCATTCGCCGGTCGCGTCACGACCGCCATCACAGGCGATATCCTCGCTGAGAAAAAGACAGTTGAGGGCGGGTTCCCCCTGACCGCTGCTGACACAGTCCGCCCCGTCGAAGGCGTCGAACCCGGCGCGCACTTCGGCGACATCGCGGCAGCGATCGCCGTCGCTATCGATGGCGCACCCGGCATCGGTTGGGTCGAGCGCGCAGTCAGCCGCCACCCCGACCGTCAGGCAGGACGGATTGCCGGGATTGAGGTGGCACCCAAACCTGCGCCAGGCAGCATCGAGCTCCGGATCGGACGGTTGGGTCGTGAGCGCCGCCGTTTCCGTGCCGCGGCTGGTCCCCTCAGCCGCCAGGGAGGGAATGACCCGCGCCACGACAAAGGTCGCCGGCTGCGTACCGCGGTTGCGAACCGTCGCCGCGGCCTGGAGCAGCATGAAGTCGTCCCGGACGATGTCAACCGGCTCCGCGCCGGCCGTCTCGATCTGGATGGGATTGTCGCTGGCGAGCAGCAGCGCCGGCGGCGCGGTGGCGGCGACGACCGCCGCGCGGCCGGGGTTCAGCAGTCCCCGCACCAGCTCGAGGTGGATGGTGTCCGCATCTGGCGAGGGGAATGATGTGCTGGTTACCGTTTGTGGCGGGAGCGCGTCGGGCAGGGTGGCGACGGGAACAAGCGCGATCTGCGCGTAGAGCGTCAGATCACCGCTGGCACTGGCCAAGACCCCCGCCATCCCTGATGGCAGGAAACTCGCCTGACCCGGGTCCAGCGTGGCGAGGCGTGTTCCGTTTCCATCCAGAATATCGAGCGTGCCCCGCTGCGCCAGCGCGAATCCCAGCGGAAACGCGCTGGCCTCCGTACGTCGCGCGCCGGATACCGCCCCTCGTTGCACGAGCCAAACCAGCTCGGCGCCAACCCCTGGCGGCGGTCCTTCGCCACTCGCGAGCAGGTGCAGCGGCGCCGGATTCGCGACCGGCGTGCTGACCTGCTGCGCCGCAGCGCGCTCCGCGGGCGATCCTGCGGTCAATAACCCAATCACCGCCGCCACAATCGCGACGGAGACAGCCAGACGACCAGACAGCGAGGAATACAACACTCCGAACCCCAATAGCCAACAGCCAATAGCCAAAAGCCGATTCTACGCCGCCACCCGCCACCCGCCACCCGCCTCCGCTATAGTCCCTGCCGATATGAGCGCCCGGCCCAATTCCGCCACCGCCAGCGCGCCCCGTCTCGCGCCGGCGGAGGATCCGATCATCGCAGCGCGCGAGGTGGTCAAGTCCTACGGCAAGACAACCGCTGTCGCCGGTCTCGATCTCGCCATTTGGCCGGGTGAGATTTTCGGCATCCTGGGTCCCAATGGCGCCGGTAAAACGACGACCCTCGAGATGCTGGAGGGGTTACGCGCTCCGGATAGCGGGACAATCCAGGTGGCGGGTTTCGATCCGGTCCGGGAACCGGAGCGGGTGCATAGGGTCATCGGCGTGCAGTTGCAATCGACGGCGCTCTTCGATTATCTGAATTGTGCCGAAATCCTGGCTCTCTTTGCCGCACTCTACGGCGCCGACGCCTCCCCGGCGCGGATGACGACGCTGCTGGCGCTGGTCGGATTGGAGGAGAAATCGCGTGCCCGCATCAATACCCTTTCCGGTGGGCAGCAGCAGCGGCTGGCCGTCGCGCTGGCGCTGGTCAATATGCCGCGGATCGCCTTTCTCGACGAGCCGACGACCGGACTCGACCCCGCCGCGCGGCGCGCCCTCTGGCAAACGATCCGCGACATCCGGGAGACCGGCACGACGGTGGTCCTGACCACGCACTCCATGGAGGAGGCCGAGCAGTTGTGCGACCGCATCGCCATCATGGACCGCGGCCAGATCGTCGTCTGCGACACCCCGCGCGCCCTGATCCACGATCTGGGCGCCGACGCCACGGTGCGCGCCGGGGTGGCGAGCGGCACTCTCACCCTGGAGGATATCAAGCATCTGGCCCGCGTCGTTGCCGCCGAACTCCGGGACCGTGACGGCGCTGTCATGCTCGAGCTCCGGACCACGGACGCCCAGGCGACGCTGATCGATCTGCTCGATCTCGCGCAACGGCGCGGCGTGACCCTCTCCGGATTGAGCACTGCCCAGGCGACCCTCGAAGATGTCTTCCTGGCCCGCACCGGGCATCGGTACGAGGGTGATGGGATGATAGGGTGATGGGTGATAGGAAGTACGGGTTGCGAGTGAGACTCATGCCTAGGTCCAAAGCCTGGAGCGTATGGAAGGGCTAGGAATGAGCCGTCCTCCTATCACCCCATCACCCCATCACCCCATCACCCCATTGATTGCCATGGTCCGCGCCAATGTGACGATGAGCCTGCGCAACCGCGCGGCGTTGTTCTGGAATCTGGCCTTTCCGGCGCTCTTCATCGTCATCTTCGGGGTGGTGTTCGGGCGCGGCACGAGCGTCGAGTTCGCGGTGGGGGTGGCGGGGCCGGAGTCGGCGTTCCGCGAGGGGGTCGTCGCGGATTTGCAAGCGAATGCCAGCTTTGCCGTCTCGGTCGGTGAGGAGACGGCGGAGCTGCAGGCGCTGGAGGACGGCAACCGCGGGGTGGTCGCGGTGTTCGGAACGGTTCCGAATGAAGGTTCCGGCGAGTTTCCGCCGGTGACGCTCTATTACAACGCCACCGCGGGACCGACGGCCCAGATCGCGGTCGGCGCGGTGCGCCAGACAGTGCTCGACGTCGCGGGGGGACCGCCCCCGCTCGCCATCCTGGAGCAGCCGGTCTCGGCGCAGGATGTCTCCTTCATGGACGTCTTCGCCCCCGGGATTCTGGCGATGAGTCTGATGAACTCCGGGGTGATCGGCTTGGCGACCGCGTTCGTCACCTACCGCGAGCGCGGTATCCTGCGCCGCATCCAGGTGACCCCCTTCCCCCTTACCTCGTTCATCCTGGCGCGAGTGCTGTCGCAACTGCTGATTGCGGGGTTGCAGGCGGTGATTCTGATCGGGATGGCGTGGGCCTTTTTCGGGCTCCATCTGCGCGGAAATCCACTGGTGCTGCTGCTGGCCATCGCCGTCGGGGCGCTGGCATTCCTGGCGATCGGGTTCGCCATCTCCGGGATCGCGCCGAACGCGGAGACGGCAGCCAGCTACGCCAATCTGGTCACCTTTCCGATGCTCTTCCTGTCCGGCATCTTTTTCAGTATGGAAAACGCGCCAGCCTGGCTGCGCCCGATCACGCGCATCCTGCCACTGCCGTACCTGGTCGACGCGTTGCGCGAGCCGATGACGTTCGGCAATGGGCTGAGCGCGATCTGGCCCGATTTGCTGGCGTTGCTGATCACCTTCGTCATCGCGATGGCGATAGCGGTGCGCTTTTTCCGCTGGGACAGCCGTGGGGCGTGAGACGGAAGGCGGAAGGCGCCAAGGCCGGGTTCGAACTTGATGAACTTGATGAACTTGATGAACTTCTGGGGGATCGGAAAGCCCCTCGCCCTGCGCATAGGGAGAGGGGTTGGGGTGAGGGTTTCTCAGGGTTGAGCGTTTCCCGTATTACGTCGCCGGTGTTGCCGATTGCGCGCCGCGCCGGGCCGTGGGTTCCGCGGTCGCCGTGGGTGGCATCGGAGTCTGTGTTGGTGGCTTCGGTG
>JACCXM010000204.1 GCA_013697005.1 Chloroflexia bacterium
ACCAGCAGATTGTTAGTCGCAAAATGCTGCACGCGGCGGACCCCGGAACGACCGGCGAGGAGTCCCTCCCACAAGGCGGGGACACCGATGCCGAGCGGCGACACCGCTCCCAGTCCGGTCACCACGACCCGTTTCACGCGCGCTCCTTCGCCATGTACGAGATTCTGCACGTTCGCCCCGTGGGCTCAGCATGACACAGATGGTGCAGGGTGGACCTATGCGTCCCGCACGTCGGACGGCAGCCCCAGATCGGACAAGCTCAGCGTCGTCACATCCCGGTTGATGCGCCGGATCAACCCAGAGAGCACCTGCCCGGGTCCGATCTCGACAAATGTGGTCGCGCCGCGGTTGACCATCTCCCGGACCGAGCGGGTCCAGTTCACCGGACGCTCGACGTGGTGCGCCAGCTCCTGCCTTACGTCCTCGACCGTCAGCATCGCCGTGGCCGTGACATTGGCCACGACCGGGAACCGCGGAGTACCCAGGGGCAACCGGTTCATGATCTCGCGCAATCCCGCCGCGGCACGCGCCATCAGCGGTGAATGGGAGGCGATGCTGATTCCGAGCCGCGCCACACGTTTGGCGCCGCGCGTTTTCGCCATTTCCATGGCCCGCAGCAGCGCCCCGACCTCGCCCGAAATGACCGTCTGGCCTGGGCAATTATCGTTGGCGACGATGACGATCCCGCCATTCGCGGCGTCGTGGCAGACCTCCGCCAAGGTCTCGGTGTCGAGGCCAATCACCGCCGCCATCCCACCCGGGGTCTCCTCACCGGCCTCTTTCATGAGGCGGCCGCGCTCCCGGACCAGTTTCAGTCCGGACGGGAAATCCATGACACCCGCGGCCACCAGCGCGGTGAACTCACCCAGCGAATGCCCGGCCACCACCGTGGGGTGGATGTGCTGCCCGGCCTCCGCCAATCGCTCGTGCAACGCCGCGAGCGCGGCGATGCTGACGGTGAGAATCGCCGGTTGAGCATTGATCGTGTCTTCGAGCTCGTCGGCGGGACCGTGAAAGCAGAGCCGGGAGAGCGGAAAGCCGAGAACGTCGTCGGCTTGGTCGAACACGCGTCGCGCCGCCGCCGAGGCGTCGTAGAGCGCCCGGCCCATGCCGACGAACTGGCTACCCTGTCCGGGAAAGACCAGAGCGATGTTCCCCGTGAGCGAATCCACCGTAGCCGTTGTCCTTTTCCTCAAGAAATTGGCGTCATCGTGCCATAACCGGCAGAGCATACCATGACGGGGCGGGTGGCTATTGGCTGTTGGCTGTTGGCTGTTGGCGTATGCGCGGAAGTTCAGTCGCGCATGAAGCCGCCCTCGGAGTGGATGACCTGGCCGGTGACCCAACTGGCATCGGGGCTGGCCAGCCAGGCGACGAGGCGGGCGGCATCTTGCGGAGTACCCAGGCGGCCCATTGGAAACTTCGGCAACAACACGTCGCGCAGCTCCGGCGAAATCCAACCGCTGTCGGTCGGTCCGGGGTTGACGGCATTGACGGTGATCCCTCTCGCGGCGACCGCCGGGGCGAGACTGCGCGTAAACGCCTCAATCGCCCCTTTCGTTGCCGCGTAGGCCAGCTCCTCCGGCATCGGACCGAGTCCCTGCCCGGAGGTGAGATTGATGATCCGGCCGTGATTGCCGCCAGTGGCGGAGAAGCGCCGGGCGAACTCCGCCGCCAGCAGCATGGTCCCCCGCATGTTGACCGCGTAGTGCGCATCGATCGTCGCGGCGTCGAGGTGCGCGAAGCCATCATGTGTCGAATATGCGGCGTTGTTGACCAGGATGTCGACTGGTCCGAGCCGGGATTCGGCTTCGTTGAGCAGCCGCACCGGCGCGGCTGGATCGGAGAGATCGCACGCGATGGCCGCGGCGCGGACGCCCGCTTGGCGAAGCTCCTCCACCAATTCGTCCGGTTCGGATGCGGTCCCAGCCCAGGAAAAGGCCGCGTCATACGGGCGCCAATGGCTGAACGCCACATCGACGCCCTGGATCGCGAGGGCACGCGCGATGGCCGCGCCGATCCCTTGCAGGCGGCTCGCGCCCGTGATCAACGCCACTTTTCGCGACGAACCCACGCCGATTTCTCCATTGAACGCGTGTCTATTGCCCGCTCTGAGGCGTTTCGGCAGAGCGCGCACCCATGGTACGTCGCGCATGGACGCCTTGACCCGAGGGGCTTGCCCATGCGACCGTACTCACAACTGCGCCCGGGAAGCGAGAGAAGAGGAGCAATCGATGCGACGACCCGGATTCGCGGCGCCAGGCAAGTTGATCTTCGCGATCCTGCTCATTATTGGCGTGACCGGCGCCGCGCCGGCTGCCGCGCGCCAGGATGCAAGCCCGGCCGCCGGAACCCCCGCCGCCCCGCCGCAACCGACGCAGGTCGCCACGCAGCCGGCAGGTGCGCCTGCCGCGACGCCCGCCGCACCGGCAGCGCCGGCTCAGACGGACGTGGTGACGCTGGTGCTGTGGTATTCCAACCCGCTCGATCGGGATGTCATCGACATCTTTCCGATCGGCGTGGGCGCGAATTTCGTGGCCGGTCCCACATCGGGCGCGGGATCAGTCGGTACGGTTACCTTCCCCGAAGACGGGAGCGTGCCGACGGTCGTGCTCGGCGACACGACGTTTGAAACCTATCCGCGTCCTGACGGCGTCGTGGAGCGCTGGACCTGGTTCGATGACTTCGAAGGCGCACGTCCCGGTACGCTGGTGATGCAGATGGCGGGCCTGGACGGAACGTATCAGAACTTCTTTGGCACGGGGACGTTTATGTCGCGCGACGAAGGCGGTGTGGGAGGGGTGCTGATACTCGCGTTGCGACCGCCCTCCCCCGCCGACGCGGAGCCGGCTGCCGCCGAGGCACCGGCCGCGGACGCTGCTGCGGCAGAGGCGCCCGCCGATGCGGCAGCGGATGCGGCGGTCCAACCCGAGGCCACCGTCGACCCGGGAACCGAGATCGTCATCGAGTCGCCGGCTGAGGGCGAAGCCCCGGTCGAGGGCGAAG
>JACCXM010000211.1 GCA_013697005.1 Chloroflexia bacterium
CACCCCGTCACCCCGTCACCCCACATGGATCGCCGGACGGGTTTTCGGGTCGGGATCGGTCTGGCGCAGGATTTCCCGTGTCACTGGCGCGATATCCCCTTCCCCGAAGATGACGAAGCGGGCCAGATAGCGGAGCGGATTGCCCTCGACCCAGCCAAAGTAGGCGTGCGGTTTCTTGCCGGTGCGGTCACGAATCGCCAGGAGCGTCGCCGCCAGGCCGTTGGGGATCGAGGCGCTCTCGACCGAAAGCACCCGGAAGCCGGAGATCTCTTCGCCGCGGACTTTCACGTTCCCGGCGAAATCGGAGGCGTCCTTGACCGTCACTTCGAGGAAGAGAACCGGATCGCCGGATGGAATGTGGCTGGCCTCTCGTTCCTCCCGCTCCTTGACCAGATACTCGCGCGTGTTGCGCTCGTCGGGATGGTTCGCGATCAACCGCATCGTGCCCCGTTTCGCCGACTCCTGGAGAAAGCGCTCGGCCATTTCGTCGAACTCGACCTCGGTCGCCCGCAACTCGGTGGAGCGCATGACGCGCGAGACCAGGGAGATGACGACGATCATGACGAAGAAGACGGCGGCCATTTTGAGACCGCTCGGATTTTCGACAATCGTGTTCAGAAACGCATAGATGAAGATCAGCATCACGGCGCCGAACCAGACGATCGTTTTCCGGTCCCTTTTGCGCCATTCGGAGAGGAACACGGCGACGGAAGCCGAGGCGATGACCGCCAGCACTCCGGTTGCATACGGTCCCGCCTGGGCGTTGATGTCGGCGCGGAACAGAATCGTCACCCCGAAACAGATCACGGTAAAGACGATGACCAGGGGGCGGGTAGCGCGCGCCCAGTCGGGCGCCATCCCATAACGCGGCAAGTAGCGGGGCACGATGTTGAGCAACCCGGCCATCGCCGAGGCGCCAGCAAACCAGAGAATGAGAATCGTCGAGACGTCGTAAACGGTGCCGAAGATGTCTCCCATCAACTCGTGGGCGAGGAAGGCCAACGCGCGGCCGCTGGCCTCGCCTCCCACCTCGAACTCCTCATGCGGGATGAGCAAGGTGGCGATGAAGCTGCTCGAGATGAGCAACACGCTCATGATCCCCGCCGCAACCGTCAACAATCTGCCCGTATATCGGATACGGCACGCCGGGCGCACGGGGTCATCATCGGGACAGCCTTTGACCAAGGGCATCACAACGACACCGGTCTCGAACCCGGACAATCCCAAAGCCAGACGTGGAAAGAGGAAAATCGCGGTGAACGCCATGGCCATCGGGCTGCCGTACTCGAGGAAGAGTGAGTCACGCCAGTTGCCAATCAGCGCCGGTTGCTGTGCGATCTCCAGGTAGGCACGTCCCAGAACCACCACGTTGAGCACCAGATAGAGCGCCACGATACCCACGGCCACGCCGATCGCTTCGGAGAATCCGCGCAGGAAGACCACGCCCAGCAGAAATATCAATCCCAGCGTGATGGGGACCTCGTACCCCACCAGCACGCGCCCGAAAGGATTCTCCGTGATGTGGGCCGAGGCATCGGACGCCGAAATGGAGATCGTCACCACAAATGCAGTGAGCACGAAGCTGATCAGCACCAACACGAGAATCTTGCCCTGCCACCACGACAACAGGCGCTCCAGCATCGAGATCGATCCGTCGCCGTGGGGACTTGCCTGGGCCACACGCCGGTACATCGGCAAGGCGCCGAACAAGGTCACCAGAACGAGGACCAGGGTCGCCATCGGGGCCAGCGAGGCCGCGGCGAGGGCGGCAATCCCCGGCTGGTAACCGAGAGTCGAGAAGTAATCGACCCCGGTCAGGCACATCACCTGCCACCAGGAGTGTTTATGGGCATGTTGCTCCGGCGCGTGCGGGCCGTGGATCTCCTCGGGCCGGCCATAGAGGAGCCACTTGCGCACTCCCCCGTTGGGCGCAACCGGTTTTTGTGGGCCAACGCGTACGGTCGTATTCGTTCCGTCTTCTGGCACCCCACCCCCCAACGACGAGTTCTTGCCGCGCCGCGCGGAATTAGGCACTACAGCAGCGCCGCGCGCAAGGCAAGGGGGGTGATGGAAGCTTAAAACACGAACCCGGCCTCGTGGGCCGGGCACGTGCGGGAAGGGGAAGGGATTTGGGTTCGAGAAGTCGGGTACCTGGGGAGGGCTTTCCGGCTTCTTGTCCCTATCTACGTCGTCTCGCTGAGTTTGGATTCACGCGGTTCCATAGACCGTCTGTCGCCGTGCGTCGAGCAGTTCTTCGGTTTCCGCCGCATCGATCCCTTGCCATCCCAGCACCTGCCGCACGAACTCCAGTCCGGCTTCGAACTCAGGCTGCACGATTTCGTCGGCGCCTTCCGCGGTGAGACCCCTGACGTCTCCGGTGCCGGGGGCGCGGACGATAACGTGGATCGCGGGGTTCAGTGCCCGCGCGTTCCGAATCACCGCTTCCGTGACGAGTAAATCGGGGGTTGTCACCGCGACGGTGCGTGCGGTGGGGACACCCGCGGTTTCCAGCTCGACGCGCGTAGCAGCATCGCCATAGAGTGCCTCAATCCCCCGGGCGCGCAGATCGCGCACGATGGCCGGGTTGAGCTCGATCACGCTGTAGGGCTGATGCCAACGGTCGAGCGCGGCGCCGATTTCCGCCCCCACGCGGCCGAAGCCACAGATCACGACGTGACCGCCGGCGGGTGCTGGCGGCGGTGGCGGTCCCGCCGCCAATCGTTCCTGCCGGGCCACGCCGGGAAGGCGCTCGGCGATCGAGACCAGCCGCGGCGAGATGGCGACGAGCAACGGCATGGCCAGAATCGAGCAGAGCGCCACGGAGAGGATCGTGCCGTACTCGGTGATCTCGATCAACCCGTGCTCCAACCCCGCGCTGGCCAGCACGAAGCTGAACTCGCCCATCTGGGCCATGAAGACCGCGGCCAGCGTGGCGGTGCGGTGATCGACGCCCGCGGCAAGCAGCGCTCCACCCGTGATCAGCAGCTTGCCGGCCACGAGCACGAATGCCAGGCCAAGAACTAATGGCCATTGCGCGAGCAGCAGCGCGGGATCGATCAGCATCCCGACGGCGACGAAGAAGAGCGTGGCGAAGATGTCGCGGATGGGAATGATGTCCGCCAGCACCTGCTCTTCGAAGTCTGATTCGGAAACGACGATCCCAGCGAGAAAAGCTCCCAATCCCAGGGACAACCCAGCGGCATGCGTGGCCAGCGCCACCCCAAGCGCGATGGCCACGATAACCAGCATGAACAGCTCGCGGGAGCCACTGCGCGCGACGATGCGCAAGAGCGGCGGCACGAAGCGCGTACCAAGGACAAACGCGGCGATCAGCACCCCGGCCGAGATCAACAGCGACTGCGCGATGCCGAAGGCTCCACCCCGCTCGCCAGCGATGACCGGAACCAATGCCAGCATCGGGGCCAGGCTGAAATCCTGGACGATACCCAATCCCAGGGCGACCCGGGCCTGCGGACTCTCCATCTCGCCCCGGCCGAGGAGCGTCTTCAGGGCCACGATCGAGCTGGAGATGGCGAACGCGCCGCCAAGAAGGAGCGCCGCGCCCAGGGTCCACCCACCCGCCAGTCCCGCCGCCGTCCCCAACAGGATCATGAGTGGAATCTGAATCGCGCCGCCCAGCAATGCGGCTCGCCGCACGCGGAGCACTTCGCTGAGCGAAAACTCGACCCCGAGCCCGAACATCAGGAGCGCGACCCCGAGGTTCGCGAGCAACTGCACCCGGTCGACGTCGGCCACCAGGCCAGGCGTGTTCGGTCCGATGGCGAGACCCGCGAGGATGTAGCCAATGAGTGCCGGCAATCCCAGCCGCTGCGCGACGAGTCCCCCGATCGCGGCGGCGCCGAGCGCGATCACGATGTCGACGATGAGGCGGACGTCCTCCAAGGATTTGCTCCGTGGCGTTGCCTAGTTCCTGAACAAGACGGCCAGTGTCGACGCGAAGACGAGTCCGAGCAGCACGGGCCAGTAAGCCAGTTTGGGTAACAGGTTATTGCGATGTTCGATGAAGCGGATCTTGACTGGCGAAGCGAGCAGGATCGCGTTCAGCACCACGACCACGATCATCAGGTAGAGAATGATCGGAATGACTTCGATGTAGGTCACCCCGCGCGATCCGACGCCACCGCGAAGCTGGTTGTGCTTGAGGATCACGGCGAAGAAAAGCCCCGTCGCCGCGCCGAGTACACCCGACGTGGTGAGCTGGAATCGTGATTTCAGGTGCTCGTCATCCGTGGTCAGCACGAGCAGACCGAACAACAGACACGCCGCGGCGATGGCGAAGATGAAGTGCTCGAAGAAGGGACCGACAAAACTTCGTTCCAGGACGAGGTTGAAGTACAGCCCCGGAAGATTCAGCCGCGCGCTTGCGTCGCCAATCCCGAACGAGGTGTCGTAGGGTTGATTGGAGTAGCTGAATCCCGCATACATCGGCGTCCAGCCGCTGTAGACGAACTCTCGCTCCACCCCAGGGAACGAGGCCGGATCGCTGGAGGTGTAGGCGGCGAAGTCGGGCACCAGGATGACATCCTGTGAGAATTCGCGCGGCCAGAGACGCAGCCACGGATCCTGCTCGTCAAACGGGAACTCGGCATACTCGAACGGCTGGCGGAGCACGGCCGCGAAGTACCAGCCGATCGTTTCAACCCCATTCTCCTCGTAGCGATACGCCTCCGTCATGTCGTAGGCCTCTTCAACCGCCTCCGGCAGGACGACCCCGCGTGCCAGATCCGGCGGCGTGTCGGGAGCAAACCGCTGCCAGATGTACCCCGTCATCTGGACATTGTCCCCATTCAGGAACTCCATCGACTGCACGAGCACCCCGGTCGGGATGCGAATGGGATTCGCACCGGGTGGGGTATTCGCCGCGAGATAGGCGTCGACTTCCGTCTCGCTGGTGACCGGCGCCCCGTGCCAGGCGTCCTGCCGGTCGGCGCGAAACACCGCCGTCCAGGCCAGCATCATCCCCACCAGCATCGCTACCGACCAGACCGCACTCGTCTTGACCAGGGCGTGCAGATTGCCGCGCTCCGGGCGCAACACCACCACCGCCAGCGACATGACCGCGATCACACCCAGGACCAGCGCCCCGGCCACCGGGGGCGAATCTGGAGCGGCGCCGAAGCTGCCATAGATTTCTCGATGCTGCCAGAGCATCCAGACGACCCCGACTGTGGAGATCGCTAGCAGCGCCATCGCCAGCGGCCGTACCCACGCTGGCCCAAGTGACGCGTTCACTGGCGTCTCGGAGACAGCCGCGGCGCTGCTCTGGCCCAGCTCGATCTCTGTCACAACCGGGGGTCGAACCATTGCTCCTCCACACGATGCCGCGCTCCACTCTCGATCGTGCCGGGTCGGCATCGACGGTGTTGATCCAGGCGTCTATGGCAGTATCGTGGAGAAGCTGCAACGTCGTGCCGTCAATCGGCCTCTATACTCCGCGAATCGTTTATCCGGTCCTTGTCCAAAGGGGGTTTCATGTCCGCCGCCGCGCCAGGTTTTGAGGCGTCCCGCTGGCGACGCCGCGTGCGCGTGGCGCTCGGCGACGAACCAGCGGATATCGTCCTGGCCGGCGGTGACGTGGTCGATGTTTTCTCCGGTGACACCTTCGGCGCCGATGTTGCCATTGCCGACGGGGTGATCGCCGGGATCGGCTCGTACCCACTGGCACGAGAACGGATCGACGTCACCGGGAAATGGGTCGCTCCCTCGTTCATCGACGCGCATGTCCATACCGAAAGCGCGCTCGTGTGGCTGCCGGAGTTCGCGCGCGCGGTGGCGCCGCACGGGACGGGCGCGATCGTCACTGACCCGCATGAGATCGCCAACGTCGCCGGACTGGCTGGCATGAACGCGATGCGCGCCGCCGCCCGAGGATTGCCACTGGGGGTCTTTTTCACCGTGCCATCGTGCGTGCCGGCCAGCGCCTGGGAATCGCCGGGGGCGACGTTTGGTCCAGCCGAGATCAAGACGATGCTCGGCTGGCCGGAGTGCGTCGGGCTCGGCGAGCTGATGAACTTCCCCGGCGTGCTCGCCGGTGACGGCGATATCGCCGCGAAGCTCGCGGTTTCACACGGCAGCCGGCGGGATGGCCACGCCCCGGGTGTGCGCGATGAGGCGCTGCAGGCCTATGTGGGATCGGGCCCCGGCTCGGATCACGAATCGACGACGCTCGACGAGGCGCGGCAGAAGCTGCGCGCCGGGCAGATGGTGATGATCCGCGAGGGCTCTTCGGCGCGGAACATGGCCGCCCTGCTGCCGCTCGTGACGGATCGGACTTATCCCCGCTGCTGTTTCTGCTCCGACGACCGCGACCCGCACACGCTCCTTCACGACGGGCATATGGACGTCACCTTGCGGCAGGCGATCGCCATGGGACTGGATCCCGTGCGCGCGATTCGGCTGGTGACCTGGAACGCTGCCGATTACTGGCGGCTCGACGGCTGGGGGGCGGTGGCGCCCGGTTTCCGCGCCAATCTGGTCGTGCTCGACGATCTGCGTGGGGTGCGCGTGGCGATGACGCTTCATGACGGCCGGGTGGTCGCGCGGGGGGGGGAACTGGCCGCGGGCGAGGTCGCGGCCAGCGACATTCCCCTGACGCTGCGCAACACCATGCACATTGCCCCACTTGCTCCGGACGACTTGCGTCTCGATCCGAACGCCGCGCGGCAGGCGGTGGGGATCATCTCTGGGGAGATAACGACGCGTCTGCTCCACGTCGCGCCGGAGGTCGAAGACGGCTGGGCGGTCGCCGCGCCTGGGCGCGATCTGCTGAAGCTCGTCTGTGTGGAGCGGCATCATGCCACGGGACGGGTTGGCGTGGGGTATGTCCAGGGTTTCGGTCTGCGGCGCGGCGCGCTGGCCTCCTCGATCTCCCACGATGCCCACAACATCGTCGCCGTCGGAACGGACGACGCCGATTTGCTGCTGGCGATCGCGACGGTAGCCGAGAGTGGCGGTGGATTGGCCGCCGTTGCCGGCGGGCAGGTTCTGGCGCGGATGGCGCTGCCCGTCGCGGGTATTCTCTCCGACCGGCCCTTGACAGAGGCCGCCGCCGCCTACGGGACGCTCGAAAACGCGGCCCGGGGACTCGGCAGCGAGCTTCCCTCCCCGTTCGGTCTGCTCGCCTTCATGGCGCTGTCGGTGATTCCCGAAGCGCGCGTCACCGACCGCGGCTTCGTTCGCGTCGGCTGACAGCCGCGGCCCGGAACCCGCCACCACCACCGGGCGTTCCCTGACGGCTGGTCATGATGAGCTTGGCTATGCTGGCCGCTGCGACCGGCATTCGCGAGAGGGTAGAACAATCGTTAGCACGACTGAGACAGACAAGAAATCGCCGAGCGCGGAACTTTCCAGCAACGGGCAAGCAACCGCCGAGACCCCCCCGCCAAGGTTCGACCCTTCGCACTTGCCGCCAGACCTCGAACAGATCAACCTCATGTCCGCGGATTTCCGCGAGCGCGCGTTCGAATGTTACGAAGAGATGCGCGCCAAGTGCCCGGTCACCCATGCCATTGTTACCAGCGGTGAAGACGGCGGCGAAGACCGGCGCCTTTTCAATCGCCCGCTCTGGCTGGTGACCGGCTACGAAGAAGGCTCCCGGGCGCTGCTCGACCGGGCCATCACCGTCGACATCACGACGGTGCTCTCCCCGGAGCAATTGGCGCAGATGCCGGAAACGCCCCCGGAGCTCCAGGCGCTGACTCGCAACATCCTGACAGTCGACCCACCGGAGCATTCGCGCCTGCGGAAATTGGTCCAGCCATCATTCACCGCCAGCGCCATCGAAAAGCTCCGTCCCCGCATCCAGCAGATCACCGACGAGCTGCTCGATGCCGCCGAAGCGGCCGCCGCCGCGCGCGGCGAAACTGCGCCAGAGCGCACGATGGAGCTGATTTCCCAATTCTCCTATCCCCTTCCCATCACCGTCATCTGCGAGATGCTTGGCATCCCGCCCGAAGACCGCGAGCAGACCCGTCTCTGGTCAGAAGACTTGCTCAGCGCGGGAACGGTCGAACGGCAAGAGGAGATCGGCCGCAACATCGGCGAGTTCATTGCCTACCTGCGCGAGCTTTTCGCCCGGAAGCGCGAGAATCCCACTGACGATCTCATCTCCCAGCTCTTGCAGGTCGAAGTCGAAGGCGACCGCTTGACCGAGGATGAGATCCTGGCCATGGTCTTCATCTTGTTCGTCGCCGGGCACATCACCACGGTTAATCTGGTCGCCAACGGCTTCTTCGCGCTGCTCACCCATCCGGAGCAGGCCGCCCGACTCCGCTCCGACGCGAGCATCGTTCCCAACGCGGTCGAGGAGATTTTGCGCTACTACGGTCCGGCCGAGACCACGACGCCGCGTTTCGTGCGCCAGAACGTCGAACTGGGCGGCCAAACCCTGACCAAAGGCGAGTCCTTGTTGGTCGTACTGGCCGCGGCCGACCGCGATCCGGCGCGCTTCGCGAACCCCCAGGCATTCGATATCACCCGCGAGGACGCCAACCGGCACATCGCCTTCGGCAAGGGCATTCACGCCTGCCTGGGGGCGCCGCTGGCGCGCCTGGAGGGGCAGATCGCGCTGGAAACCCTCTTCC
>JACCXM010000264.1 GCA_013697005.1 Chloroflexia bacterium
TCGAGGCCGATCCGGTGGCGGCGCGCACCGGTGTCACGACCTGGCTCGACGTCGGCTCGTCCGGAGCCTATTCCTGGCCGGGGTTTCGCCGTTTCATCGCCGAACCGAGCCGGACGCGCATCTTCGCCTTGCTCAACGCCTCGTCGATCGGACTGATCGCGCCGACCTGGGAGTTCGCCAATCTCGATTATTGCGATCTCGATCTGGCGGAGACGATCGTCAACGCCAATCGCGATCTGATCCTGGGAATCAAGGCGAGGATCGATCAGAACACGACGCGCGGAGTCGGTATCCGCCCCCTGGAGCTGGCGCGAGAGCTGGCCGATCGCGTCGGGCTGCCACTGATGACCCACATCGGCTACGGCCCGCCGACGATCGCCGAGGTCGCGCCGCTGCTGCGGCCGGGGGATATCCTCACCCACTGCTTCACTGGCGGCGACATGAAGATCGTCGACGACGCGGGCGTGCCGAACCCGGCGATCCTGGATCTGCACGAGCGGGGGCTGATTCTCGATATCGGGCACGGGACGGGGTCGTTCTCGTATCAGACGGCGGAGGCGATGCTGAAGGCGGGGGTGATGTCGGACGTGATCTCCTCCGACATCCATCAGATGGCGATTCAGGGCCCGATGTTCGATCTGCCAACCACCCTCTCGAAATTCCTCAATCTCGGACTCAGCCTGCCGGAGGTGATCGAACGCGCCACCTCCCGCCCGGCGGCGGCGATGCGGCGACCGGACCTCGGTACGCTGACACCGGGGAGCGTGGCGGACGTGGCCATATTCCGGCTGGAGGAGGGCGAGTACGTCTTCCGCGACGTCCGGATGAACCCGCGCCGGGGGACGAAGCGGTTGATCAATACGCTGACGATGATCGACGGCGAGGTGCTTGGGCACGCGCCGGAGTTGCCGTTGCAACCGTGGTCGGCGATTCCGGAGTGGCAGCGGGGGGTGGTTTCGCCGGAGAAGGATCGGATGGATGGATAACCTGTCGCAGCCACTCAGATGTTCACTCAAATACAGGCCGATTCGTAACCGCCCCCCACAACGCCTCCGTGGCCGGAGCATCCTCATACAGAATCCGATACAACGCATCGAGCAGGGGGAAATGGCGGTCAACCGGAAGATCGGGATGCGCCCGCTGCGCCAGCCGGTACCCATACTCCGTCGCCAGATACCCCTCAGTCGTCGTTCCGGCGGCGGTCAACTCACGGAAGGCTTCGGCGCCGCTGAGACCCATGCCGATGCGCTCGCCGAGGAGACGGTTGCGCCCTGAAGTCACGGTCACTTGCAGATCGCCCGCCCCGGAGAGACCGGCGACCGTCTCTCGCCGCCCGCCGAGCGATTCGGCGAGCAACCCCATCTCGGCCACGGCATGCGGAAAAAGTGCGGCGCGCATGTTGGCGTGGGGGAGTCCAGTGCGTTTCTCGATCCCGTCGGCGATTCCGATCGCCACGCCATAGGCGTTTTTCATGGCCGCCGCCACCTCCAGCCCGGCCACATCGTCGGTCGTCTCGATGTAATACACGGCGGTGCTGAACACCTCGTGGCTGTACGCCAGCGCGCCGGCATCGTCACTGCCGAAGGTGGCGGCGGTCGGGGTGCCGATCGCCACCTCTTTGGCGATTGCCGGCCCACCCACGGCAACCACGGGGGCTCGCGAAAACTCCCCGATGACGTGCGGCAGGAGCAGGATTTCATCGCCGCCCGGCCCGGAGTCGAACCCCTTGCCGACGACGACGATGGCCCGCGGGTTGCCGAGTTCGCTCGCCAGACGCGCCATCACGGGGCGGATGGCGTTGGAGGTGATGGCGATCACCACGATATCCGCGCCATCCAGCGCGGCGCCCACCTCCTCATCACGAAAAAACCCCACCCCCGGCGGTGCGGCAACACTCAGCCTGGGATGTGGGTCACCCCGTTCCAGCGCGTCGATGATGCCTGCATCGCGCGCGGTTCCCCAGAGCCGCAGTTCATGACCGCCGGCGTGGAGTGGGGTCAGCAGCGCGGTCCCCATATCGCCCGCGCCCAGGATCGTTACTCGCGCCACATCGTCTCTCCGGAGGTCACAGGGTGACAGGGTGACAGAGTATCAGGGTGAACGGGAGTCGTCTGTCGTGATCCCGACACCCCGACACCCCGACACCCCGTCGCCGGCGGATTGACCCCGAGCCCGCCGTGGGGTACTATTCCCGCAGGAAATAGAACAAGTTTTCTATATCGGAATCGGCTCCCGCGGTGGGAAAAACAGACGCCCGGACTCCCGCTCCTGGCGCGCACGTGAGGAAGCAATCCAATGACGGAACGGGAACGCGCAGTCGATACCGCTATCGCCCAGATCGAGCGCCAGTTCGGCAAAGGTTCGATCATGAAGATGCGTCCGGGTGACACCAACCCGATGCAGATCGAGGCGATCCCCACCGGATGCATCGCGCTCGATCTGGCTCTCGGTATCGGTGGTGTGCCGCGCGGGCGCATTGTCGAGATCTACGGACCGGAATCGTCGGGCAAGACGACGCTGGCGCTGCACATCGTAGCCGAGGCGCAGAAGCTGGGCGGTCTGGCGGCGATCATCGACGCCGAGCACGCCATGGACCCGATCTATGCCGGCCGCCTGGGTGTCGATCTGGAGCAACTGCTGATCTCGCAACCGGACACCGGGGAGCAGGCGCTGGAGATCGCCGAGACCCTCGTTCGCTCCGCCGCCGTCGATATTGTCGTGATCGACTCGGTCGCGGCGCTGGTGCCGAAAGCCGAGATCGAAGGCGATATGGGCGATTCGCACGTCGGGTTGCAAGCGCGCCTGATGAGCCAGGCGCTGCGCAAGCTAACCGGGGCCATCGCCCGCTCCAACACCTGCGTCATTTTCATCAACCAACTGCGGATGAAGATCGGGGTAATGTTCGGTAGCCCGGAGACGACGACCGGCGGTAACGCCTTGAAATTCTATGCCTCGGTGCGGATGGACATTCGCCGTATCGAGACGATCAAGAACGGTACGGAAGCGATCGGATCGCGGGCGCGGGTGAAAGTCGTCAAGAACAAAGTCGCGCCGCCCTTCCGCCAGGCCGAATTCGACATCATGTACAACCAGGGTATCTCGGTCGAGGGCAGCGTGCTCGACGTCGGCGTCGATCTGGGAATCGTGCGCAAGAGCGGCGCCTGGTTCTACCTCGACGAGGAGCGGCTGGGGCAGGGCCGCGAAAACACCAAGGAGTTCCTCAAGCACAATCCCGACGTGCTGGAAGCTATCCGCTCCCGCATCAAGGCCGGGTCGCCGGAGCTGAGCGACCGGCTCGCCTTCGATGGCGGTGCGCTCGCGGAAGAACCGGTTGAGGCGGCAGAACCGGTGGCGGCTGGAACGATGTTCGCCAACGAGGAGCTTGGGTAAACGCTACGCGAGAGGGGGGGGGGGG
>JACCXM010000306.1 GCA_013697005.1 Chloroflexia bacterium
GCCACCCTGGGCCGCTTCGGATTGCGGCGGACGATGTTCGCCGGCGCCGGGCTGGTCGCGCTGAGCACGCTCGGTCTCGTCGGGAGCGATCAATTTCCGGGGCTGGTGGGATTGCGCTTTCTGGCGGGGATCGGTTTCGCGCTCTGGGCGCTGTCGCGGCATGCCTACATCGCCGAGGCGATTCCCGCCGCCCAGCGCGGTCAGGCGCTCTCCATGTTTGGTGGTATCAACCGGCTGGGGATCTTCGGCGGACCAGCCATCGGCGGGCTGCTCGCCGAGCGGGCCGGCATTCACGCCACCTTCGGACTCTCGGCGGCGCTGGCGGGATTGGCGCTGGCGGTCTCGGTCCTTTTCCTCAAGCCGTTGGTCAAACCTGGTACGCCATTGGGCGCCTTGCATCGTTGGCGCCTGGTTGGCGCGGGGATGAGGCACAACGCGCGCGATCTGGCAGCGGCGGCGACCGCGCAAACGCTCGGTCAGATGATTCGTGCCGGTCGCTTCGTGATCATCCCGCTGTGGGGGGCGCAGCTCGGGCTCGACGTCGCGCAGATCGGGACGATCGTGACCGCGGGTGCGATTCTCGACGTGTCCATGTTCATCCCCGCCGGAATGTTGATGGACCGCTTTGGGCGCAAGGTTGCCGCCGTGCCGAGTTTCGCGTTGATGGCACTGGGGATCGGCTTGATCCCTTTCACCCGCGATTTCACGACGCTCTTGCTGGTCGCCATGCTGATCGGGTTGGGCAATGGACTCGGCTCTGGTCTGATGATGACGCTTGGGGCGGACCTCGCGCCGCCGGGTGCGACCGGCGAATTCCTCGGGGTCTGGCGCCTGATCGGCGACGTGGGCGCCGTGGCGGGTCCGCTTGTCGTCGGTGTCGTCGCCGCGGCCGTTGGCTTGTCAGGAGGCGCCTGGGTGCTCGCCGTCGCCGGTTGGCTGGCGGTCTTCACCCTGGCCCGTCTCGTGCGCGAGACGCGGGTGATGGGGTGATGGGGTGATGAGGTCATCGGACCAATGCCCTATGACCCTATGACCCCATCACCCTATGACCCTCGTGAGGGGAGGCGAGTCGCGAGCCGGGCATGAGGGAGGGAAGATCATGGGGCTCGCGACCCACCGGCAACCGCCTTTAGGGGGGCGGAAGCATCGCTGGTGGCTGAGTCGATACGGCGCCGGGATGGCGGCGCAATTCGGAATCCAGCGACAGGAACAGTGTGCGCGCTCCTGTCCTTGTGCACATCCGTATCTTGTACGGGTTTTTCGCCCGCACGCCGCCTCCGTCATACTCGAACTGGCATACCCCGGCGGAGGTTCTCGTGGGAACACGTTCGCCGTGGATGACATGGGAGGTCAACTCATGACGGACTGGGTTCCAGTTCCCGTCAAGCTCGTGGTCGCCGTTCACTGATGAGTGGCCCGATCGGAACCAGGACGAAACCGAACCAGCAACAGCCGTTGCTCGAATCGTCAATCTGCGCCAGTTGCGAACTTCCCCTCGCCGAACCCTACGGCTGGTGCTCCGGGTGCCGCGCCGCCTATTGCCTCCCCTGTGGTCGTTACCATTTCTGCCAGCCATCCTGCCTCGCCAATGGCTGCCACGCCGGATTGTGCGTGCGCCTGGTTGTGGGCGGCGTGCTGTCAGACACGTGGGGGCTGCCTGACGACCCCCCATGACCCTAACATCCTGTCACCCTGACACCCCGTCACCCCGTGTCGCTCACCCCGCGCACGTCCAGCGCGTCACGCAGACCGTCGCCAAGTAGATTGAGGGCCATGACGGTGATGACGATGGCCAGGCCGGGGAAGACGCTGATCCACCACGCCTGACGGATGAAATCGCGGCCCTCGTTGAGCATCAGTCCCCAGGTCGGGGTCGTGGGGTTGACACCGAGCCCGAGGAAGGTCAGCGTCGATTCGGTAATGATCCCGATGCCGACGGCAAAGGAGAGCTGGACCGTCAGCGGCGCGACCAGGTTTGGCCCGATATGGCGCAACATCACCTCGCGGTCGCGCGCCCCCAGCGCCCGCGCCGCCATCGTGAAATCCTCCTCTTTGATACTCAGGGTCTCACCGCGGATGATCCGCGCGAAATCGTCGATGAAGGCGACCGCGATCGCGATCACCACGTTCTTGAATCCCGCGCCGAAGATGGCGACCAGCGCCACGGCGAGGATGATCACCGGAAATGCCCAGAGCAGATCGACTGCCCGCGAGATGAGACTGTCGACCCAACGTCCGTAATACCCGGCGATCAACCCCAGGGATCCGCCGATAAGCAAGGCCGCCGTGGCCGCCAAAAACCCGACCGAGAACGACACCCGCGTCCCGACGATCAACCGGCTGAGGAGATCGCGCCCGAACGAATCGGTGCCCAGGGGATGTTCCAGACTCGGCGGATTGAGAATACCGAAGTCGTCCGTGTCGGGATGGTGAGGCGCGAGGAGGGGACCGAGCACGGCCACAACCGCCAGCAGCACGATGATGACCAGACCGGCCACCACCTTGCGCTCGCGCCGCAACCGGCGCAGCAGACGCCCCCCGGTCGTTTGCTGGGGAACGGGCGCCAATGTCCCTGCGGTTGCGATTGCCGAGCCCGCGGCCATGATTGCCGCCTCCGGTCCCTTCGCTCGCGCTAGCTGTAGCGAATCCGTGGATCGAGGAAGGTGTAGAGCACATCGACAACGAGATTGGCGAGAACGAAGATGACCGCGATCAGCAGGATCACGCCCTGCACGATCGGATAATCGCGGTCATTGATCGCCCCCACCAGGATGCGCCCGATACCGCGAATCGAAAAAACCGTCTCCGTGACCACGGCGCCGCTCAACAGCAGTGCCAGTTGAATCCCGGCCACGGTCACCACCGGAATCAGCGAGTTGCGCAGCGCATGACGCACGACGACGGTCCGCTCGCGCGCCCCTTTGGCGCGGGCGGTGCGCACGTAGTCGCTGGCCAGCACCTCCAGCAGCCCTGCGCGGACGAAGCGCATCAGGATCGCGGAGTAGCCCGCGCCAATCGCCACGCTCGGCAGGATGAGCCGCTTGAACCACTCAACGAAACCGTCCTCGCTCAGCTCGGAGTAGCCCACAGCCGGCAGCCAACGCAACCGGACCGCGAAGATGAGAATCAGGATGATGCCAAACCAGAAACTCGGCATGCTGACCCCGATAAAGGCGATGACGCTGCCGGCGTAGTCGAGCGCGGAGTTCCGGCGCAAGGCGGCCACGATCCCGGCGGGGATGGCAATGACCACCGCGATCAGAAACGACAGTCCAGCTAGGCTCAGCGTCTTGGGGAGTCCGGTGGCAATGGCGCCGGAAACCGTCTCCCCCGAGGCGATCGATCCTCCCAGGTCACCGGTCAGCACATTTCCCAGCCAGCGCACGTATTGAACGTGCACTGGTTGATCCAGCCCCAGCTTGCGGCGGAGGGCGTCGGCGGCCTCCGGGGTGTATTCCACGCCCAGCATCTGCACCACCGGATCGCCCGGAATCAGGCGCAGCATGAAAAAGACGAGGGTCGCACACCCCCAGATGATGAAGAGCGATTGCAGCAAGCGGCGCAGGATGTATTGGGTCACGGCGCACCCCGCGTTCGAAAGTCGAGAGTCGATAGTCAAAGAACTGACGATGCGTAACCTGCCAGGGAGATCGTCCTATCGACGATCACACTTTCGACTCTCGACTCTCGACTCTCGACTCTCGACTGGCTCAGCGATCAAGCCACACCGACTCCATGTAGCGCAGTTCCGGAATGGGGACGTAGCCCATCACGTCATTGTAGAAGCCGGTGGTGTCGATGGTGTGATAAAGGAAGGCGTGCGGGATGTCCTGTTGCACCAGGCGCTGCGCTTCCTGGAAGAGCGCGGCGCGCTCCTCCTGGTCGCTCGTCGAGCGCGTCTTGATCAGCAGCTCGTTGACCCCGTCGTTCACATAGCCGTAGGTATTCCACGGACCTTCCGCGGAGAAGAAGTTCCAGTGGCCGTCGTCGGGATCGGCATCGGCGACGCTGCCGTTGACGATCCAGTCGTAGTCGCCGGCCAGCCAGCGTTCGTTCCAGGCAGCTTGCTGGAGCTGCTCGAGCTGGACATCGAGCCCGATCTCGCTGAGCTGACCGCGCAGCACTTCGCGCACCCGCTGGTCGTCGGTGGTGCCCATGATGGCCGGCGCGGCGCCGGCGATACCCGCTGTTTCGGCCAGCGCCTTCGCTTCCTCGAGGTTAAAGGCTTGCGGCGTCTCGGTCTGGTCCGGCGCAATGTAGGCCCAGGAAAACGCGGGGGCGATGGCGCCGATACCGGGGGTGGCCAGACCGAAGAGCGCCGTTTCGATCAGCGCGTCGCGGTCGATTGCCTTGGCTACCGCCATCCGCGCTTCGGGGTTGTCCCAGGGCGGGCGGGCGAAGTTCATGGCCAGACCAAGCCAGCTCGTGCCCGGTGTTTGCACCAGGGTGATGTCCGGATTCTCGGCGATTTGGGCGACACCGATCGGGGGCACGATATCGAGCATGTCGACGTCGCCCGCTTCCAGCGCGCTGATCCGGCTCGAGGGTTCGGCGATGATCGTGACCTCGATCGTGTCGAGGAAGGGCCGCCCGCCGTACCAACCATCGAAGGCGACGAGCTCGAACCCGCTGCTCAGGTCCGCCGTTTCGGCGTTGATGGCGAAGGGACCGCAACCGACCGGGGTCTGATCGAACTGCTCTTCCCCCATCTCTTCGAAGGCGCGTTGCGAGATCGGGGCCAAGGCGCGGCCGGGGCCGCGGCTGCAGGCTACTGCCAGGAACGGGGCGAACGCTTCGCTCAACGTAAAAGTGACAGTCAGATCATCCGGAGTATCGGCGGCAGAGATGCGGGCCAGCTTGTTGGCGTGCGGCGAGGCAAAAGCCTCATCGATATTCCGCTCGTAGGTGTACACGATGTCGGCGGCTCTGAGCGGGTCCCCGTTGTGAAAGGTGAGCCCATCGCGCAGGGTGAAGCTGTACTCGAGTCCGTCCTCGCTCACCGTCCAGGTCTCGGCCAGATCGGGCACGACGCCGAGCTCGGTATCGAACTGGACCAGACTGGAAAAGAGATTCGGCACAAGCTCCCCGGCGACGATACCGAGGTTGACCTTGGCCGGGTCCAGATTCGGGATTTGGGAGATGCCATAGCCGAGTTTGAGGGTGCCCCCAGTCTTGGGCTCACCCTGCGCCCGGGTGCGGCGGGAGAATCGTGGCGCTGGGCCGGGCGCGGCGCTCGCCGCCAGCCGGCTGGCATACCCCGCCGCGCCGGTGCCGGCGGCGAGGGTGAGCAGGGTCCGGCGCGAGACGCGCGGTCCACTCAAAACGCTCCAGTCGATCCGTGCCATCGGTGGTTCCTCCTGCGTATGCTCGCCTTGACTCGATCACCAACGATTGTGATCGGCCTTGGCGGCGGGGCCGCGTGCCAGATTGCCCGATGCTCGCTCCGGTTCTTTGGTCACTTTGCCCAAGAACGGGGACTCTAATACGGGAGCGATGTGCCCTCCTTTCTCTGTTTGCGGTGGATCGTACCGAGCCGTCGGCCGGGGGATCAGAGCCCGATCGCCAGCCCCTCGGCGCGGGGGTCGGAGCCCCCCGCCAGGTTGCCGGTTTCGGGGTCGCGGGCAATGACTTGCACCGAACCCCCGGCGCCCCACATCCCGGCCCGCTCGAGCGGGTACCCCAACTCCTCCAGCGTGGCGATCGTTTCCTCGCCCAGTCGATCTTCGACGGCGAGCGAGAAGGGATCGCCGCGCTGAATAGGATACGTCGCGGGGTCGAACTGCCAGCGGGGTTGCTCTGTCGCCGCCTGGACGTCGAGCCCGCCGTCGATCAGACCCGTGATGGTCTGGATGTTCCACTGCGGTTGGTAATCGCCGCCTGGGGTACCGCCGACGAGCACCGGGGTGTCGTTGTCATCGGCGATGAGATAGCAATTGAGGGTGTGCATCGTCCGCTTGCCGGGAGCGTAGATATTGGGATGACCGTCCTCCAGCTCGAAGCAGTGCCCGGCGCGGTTGGTAAGCAGAATCCCGGTGTCCCCGGCGATGACCCCGGAGCCGAAGCTATCGGAGACGGTGAAGATCAACGAGATCATCAATCCTTCGTTGTCGACGGTGACGAGCGAGGTGGTATCGCCGGGGGTCAGCACCCCGGTGTCGATATCCGCTGTGTAGCGGGCGTCGATCGACGCGTACTGCTCCGCCGCCCACGCCTTCGAGAGCAGTCGTTCCATGGGCGTCGCGACGAAATCTGGGTCGCCGGCGTTGGCGCGGCGGTCGGCGAAGGCGAGTCGCAGCGCCGTCACCTCGGTGTGGACGGCCGCCGCGGAATGGAGACCCATCTCCGCCAGCGGCGCCTGCTCGCAGATGTTGAGCGCCTCGAGCACGACGAAGCCCTGCGTGGGGAGACCGGTCTCATAGACGGTGTAGCCGCGATAGGACGTACCCAGCGGTGGGGAGACTGCCGTTTCGTGGTCGGCGAAATCGTCCGCGGTCAGCGCGCCGCCATGCGCGGCGAGATAGGACGCGATGCCCTGGGCGATCTCTCCCCGGTAAAAGGCGTCGGGACCATCATTGGCGATGAGCGCGATCGAGCGGGCCAGATCGGGCTGGCGCAGCATGTCGCCGGATTTCAGCGGTTGACCGCCGAGCAGGAATATCGCGGCGGTCGGAGGGTAAGGACGCAAACGGTACGCCGTGGCGTCGATCCCGCGCGCTTCGCCCGGCGAAATCGGGAAACCGTCGGCGGCGTAGCCGATCGCCGGGGCGGCGAGCTCCGCGAAGGACTTGGTGCCGTAGTGGTCCAGCAACGCGAAGCAGCCGGCGACGAACCCCGGCACCGATGGCGAGAGTGGACCGTGCTGGGCCAGCACGCGACGGCCGTCGGGAGCGTCTTCGCCATGTTCGCGCATGAACTCCAGCGAGGCGCCACGCGGTGCGATCCCGCTGCCGTGAAAGGCGAGGCGATCGCTGGATGTGTCAGCGCGGGCGGCGACGGCGAAGAGATCGCCGCCGATCCCGCAGCGGCTGGGCATCACCACCGTCCCGACCAGCGCGGCGGCGACGGCGGCGTCTACGGCGTTGCCGCCGTTCGCCAGCACGCGCAACCCGGTGGCCGAGACAAGCGGATGTTGAGCGGCGATCATTCCATTGCGCGAGAGGACGGGGCTGATCCGGCGCGTGTCACACCGTGACGCTGCTGCCGAGTCGAGTCGTCCGGGGAATCCAAGGGACATGGTGCGCCTCCTGATGCCTGAGTCGTTGGTGAGTGGCGATCATAGCCGAATCCGACGAGCCGTTCACCGCCACGAGGAGAGACATCGGTGCAAATGAACGAGCAGGCAAGGGCCGGCGGGCTGTTGCGTGAAGAGGGCGCGCGCAACCACCGGGTCACGCCGATGGAGCTGTTTTTCGATCTGGTCTACGTCTTCGCAATCACGCAGTTGTCCCATCTCCTGCTCGATCATCTCAATGTGCGCGGCGCATTGCAAACCGGGTTGCTGCTGCTGGCGGTCTGGTGGGCGTGGGTATACACCGCGTGGGCCACGAACTGGTTCGATCCGAATCAGCGGCCAGTGCGGATCATGCTGATCGCGGTCATGGTGGCCAGTCTCATCATGTCCGCCGTCATTCCGGAGGCATTCGCCGAGCGCGGGTTGCTCTTCGCCGGAGCATACGTGGCGATGCAGATCGGGCGTACCTCGTTTGTCATCTGGGGTATGGGCGCGCGCCCGGTATTACGTCAGAACTTTCAGCGGGTTCTCGTCTGGCACATCGGCTCGGGCATCTTTTGGATCGCCGGCGCATTGGTGAGCGGGTCCACGCGCGAGGTGCTGTGGTTGGCTGCAGTGGCGGTCGATCTGGCCGGACCAGTCAGTGGCTTTTACATCCATGGTCTGGGCCGATCGTCAACCCATGATTGGACGATCGATGGCGAGCACCTCGCGGAGCGCTGCCAACTCTTTCTGATCATCGCGCTCGGCGAGTCGATCCTGGTGACGGGGGCGACCTTCGGCGAGCTGGAGATCACCCCGCAGACCGTCGCCGGGTTCGTGGTCGCCTTTCTGGGCAGCGTCGCGCTCTGGTGGGTCTACTTCGACCGCGGCGCGGGAGCGGCAGCGGAAACTATCGCGCACTCCGACGATCCGGGAGCGCTGGGCCGCTCCGCGTACACCTACCTGCATCTACCGATGGTGGCCGGGGTGATCGTCACCGCCGTTGGCGACGAACTGGCGATCGCCCATCCACTGGGGCATGCCTCACCGGAGATCGTGGCGACGGTACTTGGCGGACCGGCGCTCTTCCTGGCGGGACACACGTTGTTCAAGCGGGCGGTCTTCGGTGTCTGGTCCTGGTCGCGTTTGGCAGCGATCGTCCTCCTCGGAGTTATCGCCATTGCCGGCCGGGAGTGGGCGCCGTTGGCACTGGCTGCCAGCATCCTGCCGATCGTTGCCGCCGTCTCCTGGTGGGACAGCCGGTCACCGCACGGCGCATCCGGTGGAGCAACGTCGCACTAGCTCCTTGGATGGTTTCGCGAGCGTGGCCCGCTGGGCCGCACTCATTGGAGGATCCCCCGACATGCCACTCGTATTGGCGGCCATCGTGCCGCACGGTTTTCCGCTCATTCCCGAGCTCAGCGATGACGCGGATGGTGGACTGGCCACCCGCGTCGGGATGGAAGAGATGGGACGACGCGCCAAAGCGGCCGGAGTCGAGGCACTGGTCATCGCCGGACCGCATGGGGTGCGCGTCGACGGCGCGATCTGTCTTGCCGATACGGCGCGGGCGGCAGGGTCCCTGGCCTGGCAAGACCGTGAAGTCGAGCTGAACGTCCCAGTCGACGGTCCACTGACCGGAGCGATCGCCGAGGCGGCAGAGGCGCGGGATATCCCGATTGCGCTCGCGGGGTATGGCGGCAATCGCCGTGGGCAGGGCGTATTCCCGTTGGATTGGGGCGTGCTCACCCCGCTCTGGTTCCTGGGACACGACCGCCACACGCCCGGCCTGGGCAATGTGCTCGCCGCGCCCCCGGACGAGGACGTCGGACCGCCGTCGGTGATCGTGACCCCGTCGCGCAGCCTTCCCCGCGAATCCCTGGTCGCGTTTGGCCGCGCGGTCGCGGACGCCGCCGCCGACGACCCGCGCCGCATCGCCTTCATTGCCTCCTGCGACTGGGCGCACACCCACACCGCCGACGGACCCTATGGATTGCACCCCGAAGCCGCCAAGGTCGACGCCGAGGTCGTCGCCGCCGTTGCTGCGGACGACGTGATGCGCCTGATCGATCTCGACGAGCAACGCGCCGAGGATGCCGCCATCGACGGTCTCTGGCAAGCGCTCATCCTGGCCGGCGCGCTCGCGGAGACGCCAATGACTGGCGAGCTCCTGAGCTACGAAGCACCGACATACTATGGAATGCTGGTCGCCGTGTGGGAGCCGTAGGAGGGATGCTGTTTCGTCCGCACCCGCCTCCCGCCATCCACCTCCCGCCTCACAATCCGCTGACCACGCGTACCGTTTCCAGCGTTGAATCCGCCGCGCCGCGGATGTGCATGCCGCTCGCGAGACCCTCGCGCAGGCAGTTCAGCTTGACGTCGCTGATGATTTCGCCGGGGGTCAGCACTGGGATACCGGGGGGATACGGAATCACCGCTTCGGCGGCGATCTCGCCGGCGGCCCGCGCCAACGGCACGGCTCGGGTCCGGGCAAAATATGCCTCACGTGGGGTCAATGCTTGCTGCCCCGGCGCGATCGCCTCACCGGCCACGCGCGGGCATGCGGAGACAGCGGCCGATCCTGACCGGTGCGGTAAGGAGGCAACGGCCCGGATCAGGCGCTGGACCGTTTCTGGCGTGTCGCTGACCGTCACCAGACAGACGATCCCCGCCGTATCGCTCATCTCCGGGGCGATGCCGAACCGCTCGCGCAGCAGCGTCTCCGCCAGGTAGCCGCTCAGACCGCGGCCCTGGACATCGATTACCAGGCGGGTCGGGTCGTACTGCTCTGGCGGCAACCCGAGACGGGAGGCATCCAGGACGTCGATGCCGGGCAGACGTCCCAGCGCCGCGCGTGCGCCTCCCGCCAATTGGATCGTGCGCTCCAGCATCTCTTCCCCGTGCAGGGCCATCTGGCGGCGGCAGGCATCGAGCGAGGCCAGGATCGGCATCAGTGGACTGGTCGTCTGCGTCAACTTGACGGTGTTGGCCACCCGGGCCGGGGAGACCCGTGGTCCGCGCACATTGAGCAGCGCCGCCTGCGACAACCCGGTCAAGAGCTTGTGCGGGCTCGTAACCGCGCCGTCGGCGCCACTGCTCATCGCCGAGGGGGGCAGTCCCGGATGGAATCCGAAATGCGGTCCCCACGCCTCGTCGACATAGACCGCCACGCCCCGGGTATGGGCTTCAATCGCGATCTCGCGAAGGTTGGAGGCGACCCCCCAGTAGGTGGGGCTGGTGACGACGACGAGTTTTGCGGCGGGGTGAGCATCGAGGGTGGCGGCCACGTCCTCGGCCGCCATTCCCAACCCGAGCTGCAAAGACGGGTGTAGCCGCGGCGCGACATAGATCGGCCGCGCCCCGGTCAGGATGAACGCCGCGAGGAGCGATTGATGGAGATCGCGGGCGACGACCACCTCGTCACCGGGGGCCACCGTCGCCAGGAGAAACGCCTGGTTGCCGCTGGAAGAGCCGTTAACGAGGAAAAAGCTGCGCTCGGCGCCCCAGGTCTGGGCGGCCAGATTTTCGGCCTGCCGCACCGTGCGGTCGTGGTCCGCCGTGTTCAGCCAGACATCGCTGGCGCAAAAGCGGCTACCCAGTAGATCGTGCAGATCGCGATCGAGACCGGCCCCGAGCTTATGGCCCGGCGTCGAGAATGGGACCGTGCCGTTGGCGCCGAAGGCGCGCAGTGCGTCGATGACTGGCGAGCGTTGATGCGCGGAGGCGGCGCTGCGCGATCGCGCCGGAGCATGTGCCGCAGGAACCGCAACAGTTTGTAGCATCAATGGGCTCCCCTGTGGTCTTTCCATCGGATTACGATACGTGGTGTGCGTCGCCGGCAGTCGCTCAACGTTGCTCCGCAGGAAGAACCGCCTCACTTGGGCTCGCGGTAGTGGGTTCGGGCACGGCCGCGGCAGTCCCTTCATTGGGGATGAGCACCAGAAAGGCTTGCAGGGCGAGAATCACCGCGATCGCGGCCCATTTGGCGGGCGAGAGGGTGACGCCGTAGCGGAGGCGTTCATAGAGCAGCA
>JACCXM010000311.1 GCA_013697005.1 Chloroflexia bacterium
CTGCGCGATCTTTAGGTCGTCGGGGTCGGGCTGGCTGACCCCGGAGTTGCCTCGTATTCCGGAATCTCCTGCGGTGCGCCCTGCTCCTCGGCCTTGGGAGCTGGTGCCGGCGCGTTGGGATCGACAATCACCTTGCCCCGCATGAATGGATGCGGCACGCAGAAGTAGTCGTACGTCCCGGGCGTATCGAACGTGAAGCTGTACGACTGGCCCGGGTTGAGGATGCCGGAATCAAATGTGACCGGGTTCGTCTCCGAAACGGTCGACGTCGCGGAGTGTGGTTGGGCGCCGGTATTCGTCCACGTCACGGTCGTCCCCGGCGGCACGATGATCGTACCGGGTTTGAACGCGAAGTCGACGATCTCCACGGCGTTGGTGGCGTAGGCATCAGCGGCAACTTCCGAGCTTGGCGCAGGCGGCGCCGCCACCGGTCCCAGTGTGCCATCCAGCGAGAAGACCCACAGCGAGTCGCCCCGCGGGAAGGCAAGCTGGAAGTTGCCGCCCGAGGCGACGGCGACATACTGCGTGCCGTCAATCTCGTAAGTGATCGGGGGCGCATTGACCCCGGCCCCTGTCTGGAACTGCCAGAGCGTGTCACCGGTCTCCGCGTCGAGGGCCTTGAAGTTGCCGTTAGCTTCGCCCATGAAGACCAGTCCGCCGGCCGTCGCCATTGAGCCACCGACGCACATCTGATCGAGCTGGTTCTGCCACCCGATCGTGTTCGTCTTGACGTCCATTGCGGTGAAGGTGCCCCAGGTCTTGCCACCCGGCGGTGTGATAAAGGCGCTGCCTAGACGGAGCGTGCCGGGCTCGAGTTTGTCCGGCTTGAACGTCCAGATCTGCGGCTGGTGGATGCCGCAGACGTACATCTGCTCCGTCTGCGGGCTGTACGACGAGGTCGACCACTCTGAGCCGCCATTGGCGCCCGGGCAGATCAGCACCGGGTCGCTGCCGAACGGCGTGAAGATTCCACCCATCGGGTAGTCGCCGATTTGCTCCGGGCACTCCATGGGAACGAAGGGGTCACCAACCGGGAAGGGTTGGGTGGGAGAGGTATGCTGCTCCTCCATCTGCGGCACCGGCTTCTCCTCGATGCCGATCAGCGGCTCCCCGGTTTCCCGGTTGAGGAGGTAGACCCAGCCAGTCTTTCCCGCCTGTCCGAGACCTTTGACCGTCTGTCCATCCATCTCGACGTCGAACAGCACGTTAGGACTGACCGTGTCGTAGTCCCAGATGTCGTGGTGGACCTCCTGGAAATGCCACTTGTACTCGCCACTCTTGAGATCAAGGGCGACGATCGACTCGGTGAAGAGGTTGTCACCGGCCCGCATGGTGCCGTCGAGGTCCGGACTGGGGTTGCCGACCTGGATGTAGAGCATGCCCAGCCCAGGATCGATGGCCGGCGCCTGCCACATCGATCCTCCGCCGTACTTCCACATCTCGTTGTCCTGTGGCCAGGTCTCGTGCCCGAACTCGCCCGGTCCAGGAATCGTGTAGAAGCGCCAGACCTGATCGCCAGTCTTGGCATCATAGGCGGTGACGTGGCCACGAATCTCGTACTCGGCACCAGAGACGCCGATGTAGACCAGTCCGTCGTAGTAGACCGGTGCCATCGTCTCGGAGTAGCCGGCGCGAGGGTCGTCGACCTCGACACTCCAAGCAACGTCGCCGGTCTCCTCATTCAGCGCCGTGAGCTTGGCGTCGACTTGCCCGACGAAGACATGACCGTCACCGACCGCGACACCGCGATTGACCTGCCCACAGCAGAGTGGCAAGCCAAGCACGTCAATATTCGGGGTGTATTTCCACTTCTCCTGCCCATTGCGGGCATCGACGGCATAGACCTGGCTCTGGGGGCCGGTCAGATACATCACGCCATCAATGACGATCGGCGAGGCCTCGAACGACGTTCCCTGGCTGTAGATATTGGTGTGATAGACCCAGGCGCCCTTGAGATCCTGGACCGTGTCCTTGCTGATCTGGTCGAGAGACGAATAGCGCTGGTTATAGAGGTTGCCGCCGTAGGTCGTCCATTCGGCCCCAGCGGGTTCACCGGCGGGAGCGGCGCCTGGCGCCGCGACGGGAGTCTGAGCGAGGGCTAGAGCCGGTCCCAGACTCGCGAACGCAATCAGCGTGATGATGACGAACCACGTGCGGGTTATTCGAGAATGCACGGCTGGTCTTCCTTTCGCCTGAACGATTGATTGCTGAGGATCCTGGCGGTCCACCGTGGCAGCAGAGCCTGAGCTTCACGTGACCTTTTGCCCTTACCTTGTATCAAAAAAAGGAGCTAGCCGCAAGGGTGAGGAACACAAGCCGCCAGTTCACCGGTATCACGAACTTGGGATGCACGTCCAGCTGTCTACAACGCCGCCGCTCGTCTCAGAAACGACCCAGCGTGTTGAAAAAGGGAACATAGTGGGCACGATCGTGTAGCCGCCCGCACAGCGTGGCCAGGAGCGTGTCGGTTATGGAGTAAAGCTTCGCATGCATGGGAGCGCCGGCAGGACGACTCCAGCCGCCCCGGTGGGGAACGGACGTCGCCCCCAGCCCCAGTGGCTCAGCAGTCGCTTCAGGTTCTGGCCGGCCGCGATCAGCAGCGCCTCGCCGTTGACCTTTTCCAGGCCCCGCAAGCGAAACTGTCGTAGTCCGTGCCACGCCTTGGCTTCGGCGAACAGCGGCTCGACCCAGACTTGCCGCTTGCGCATCGCCTTCGCGTAGGATTCCGTCGCGTGGTAGCCCCGCACGCGGTCCAGGACAGTCTCCTCCACGCTGCGCCCCACGCGCCTGCCGCGCTGCGACGTGGTGCACTGCGGCCCGAGCATGCAGATCGCGCAGGCCCCGGCTGACGCCTCGTACACCCGCCGCCGGGTCGTCTCACACTGGGAGAGGAAGCGCAGTCGCTGGCCTCCGGGACAGTGGTAGGTATCGGTCGCCACGTCGTAGACGAAATCGGTCGTGGCAAAGCGACCGGGTCGGCGACCGACCGCGGACAGCGGGAAATAGGCGCGGATGCCCTGCCCCTCGATGGCCGCGATGTTCTCGACGGTGCCGTATTTGGTGTCCCCGGCCACCTGGCGCGGCCGCAGTTTCCACCGGAACCGCGTCCCCCAGAGCAGGTCGAGCGCCGGTTGGTTCTCCTGCACCTCCGCCGGAGCCACCAAGGCGGTCAGGATGATCCGCGCCCGGCCGCCGTCGACGAGGTAGTGGTCCTGGTAGCCCAGACGGGTGTGTCCGTCGCCCAGCGGCATCGGGGTGGCGTCGGGATCGGTGGTGCTGACCCGCCTCCGGAAACCGGACGACGTGCGCCGGGTCAGGCCCGCTTCGTGCAGAGGGTGCAATGCCGAACGGGGCTGCTCGATGCAGGATCCCCGCACGCGAAACCAGGGCGTGGCGATGACAAGGGGACTAGGATGAAGACGATCCGGCAATTACGCGAGGAACGGGGGGAGTCTGAGAACGAGCTCGCCGCGGCCGTGGGGGTCACGCACGCCGATGTGGTGGAGTGGGAGACGGGCCGGGCGGCACCGTCGATCGAACGGTTGCGGCGGCTGACCGCGCACTTCGGCGTCCACAGCCGGGACATTGAACTGGACCCGAAACGCGCACCGTCGTTCACCAAGCGCTTGGCGGACCTGCTTTGAGGCCGCACGATCCGCTCCACGCCCCGTCGGCTTCGCGGCTCTTCATGGTGGAGGCGGAGCCCGAGAGGGGCTAACCGTCGCGCTGGCAGGCCTCAGGCGGACCGTCCCACGATGCCCCGCGGTCATGGCCGGTGAGCGCCTTGCACGCTCTGGCGCCGCTTGGGTACGGCAGCACCGGCCAGCGTGTCGCGCTTAGACGGTGTCAGTCGCGAGCGGCGCCGGCAACGCAGCGGCGCCGTCCGGGTGATAGGCGGCTCGTACGGTGGCTGGCACTACCCCGGCGCCCGCACACACCGTGCAGGGTGCAGCGTCGCTGGCCCGTGCCCCCTGGGGCCGCGCGTTCTGTCCGTTCCAGAGCCGGACAGTGCCAGAGCAGGTCAGGCAGAGCGTCTCGCGGGCAATGGCGACAGTGGGAGCGGCATCATGCCCCACTGCGTATCCCAGTCCCAACGCGCCATGCCAGCCCGTGACGAACAGGTCGTTGACGGTATCGTCAAGCATGGAGACGGCA
>JACCXM010000314.1 GCA_013697005.1 Chloroflexia bacterium
GCGCCAGAGGGTTCCAGGGGGTGAAAATGAACTTGCCCATATCCGCCCCGAGCAGCATTGCTTCCCGGATCGCGGTCTCCTCATGACCGGCGGCAAGATCGAGCGTCAGCACCAGTCCGACGCTGGCGAGGGCATCGCCATACTGCCGGGCGAGACCGGGCGTGGTGAGTACCGCGTCCGATCCCGCGACGATGCATTCACTCAGGGTCGTTCCTGGATACTGCATACCCGCGTGTCTGGCTCCGCCAAAACCATGGTCGAAGGCGAGAATAACTGTTCGTCCATCCGCGGCCGAGATGCGCGACGTGCGCCGCGTTAGCCCATCCATGTTGCCGTTCCTCCCATTTTCCGATGTGACTGGGTGCGGCTCATCCGCTCCACTTCGACCGTGCGTCACTGCAACCGTGCTTCAGTGCCTGATTTATGGTGTTCCGGCTGCCCGCCCATTGGGCGACGCGCCGATATAGATGATCGCCTTCAACCCGCTCTTGGTGCGGATGGCATCGAACGCGGTGTGAATCTCTTCGAGCTGCATGCGGTGGGTGATCAGATCGGCGACGGGCACCTTCTTCTCCCGGATCAGATTCATCGCCACCCCATAGAGATCGAGATTGCCGAAGGGGGGCACGCCGACCCAGTAACTCCCGGTCAGCTCGATCTCCTTGTAGTGGATGATGTTCAGATCGAGCATCGTCTGCACGCCGCGGTCGTATCCGCCAAAGAGGACAACCCGGGCTCGGGGCCGCACCGCCGCCAACCCGGTAATGGACGCTTCGGGCGAGCCGATGGTGACGATCGCCGCGTGGGCGCCCTTGCCATCAGTGAGGTCATTGACCGCGGCGACGACTTCCTCGGTGGATGAGCCGTCGATGACGTGATCGGCGCCGAACTGCTTCGCCAGCTCGCGCCGTTCCGCGATCGGCTCGCTCACGACGACGGTGGCCCCGACCGCCTTGGCAACCATCAGGTGTTGCAGGGCGAGTTGCCCCGCGCCAAGGATAAGTACCGTATCGCCGATGGTGACTTTGCCCTGATCGACGATGGAGTGGACGGCGTCGGCCAGCGGCTCGACGAAGGTTGCTTCTTCGTCTGAGACATCGGGCGGGACGATCAGCGGTTTGCCATTGACCGGGCGTAAGGCCACGCCTCCCAACGGCGCGTATTCGGCGTAGCCAGCGTAGCCGCCGCCGAGGAGCCGGTCGCCGATCTTGACGTCTTCGACGTCGTCACCAATCTCGACGACCTCGCCAACCCATTCGTGACCCATGTTGAATGGAAATTGAAGGACGCCACCATTGCCGACCCGAAACTTGCGGATGTCGGTCGGGCAGACGGCGCAGACCGTGACCCGCATCAGCACTTCATCCGGCGCCGGGTCTGGTTTGGGAATGTCCACCAGCCGCAGATCACCGACGCCATAGAGCAGAGCTGCCTTCAAGACTCGTTCCTCCTCATGCCAGGACGGATTGCGCGCCCCGGCTGGCGCCTCTCGACGCCGTTACTCTTTGACCGCACCGTATGTTAGACCACGCACAATGTGCTTTTGCACTAGCATCGCCAGAATCAGCTCGGGGACGATGGTGACGATGGCGGCGGCCGTCATCATCCCCCAGGCAACCTCCTCGTAGCCGATGAACGTGATGGTGGCCAAGGTAATCGTCTGGGTTTGTTTCGCTCCCAGCAAGAACGGAAAAACGAAATTGTTCCAGCAGGCGATGAAGGCCAACACCGCGGTCGCGGCCAGACCGGGGGCGGCCAGCGGTAAGGCGATCTGACGCAGCATCTGCATGCGCGTGGCGCCGTCCAGCGCCGCGGAGTCGAACAACTCCGGCGGGATCGACTCGTAAAACGAGCGCATCACCCAGACGATCAGGGGGATGGCGATGACCTGGGAGATCAGAATCATCCCGAGGTGGGTGTTGTAGAGCCCGATCTCCTGATAAATCAGGAACATGGGGATGATGAAGACGAAGACGGGAGCGAAGCGGAAGGCGAGAAAAAAGAACGCATAGACCTCGCGTTCGGGCATCTTGTAGCGCGCCAGCGCAAACGCGGCGATGTTTCCCAGCAGCATGGCGAGGAGGGTGGCGCCGCCGGCGATGATCAGTGAATTCATGAAGGAACCGGGAATATCGACGCGGACGCGAGCCAGAGCGGAATCATCGCTGTACTGGTTGAACAGCACCGCCCGGTAATTGTCTAGCGTCGGTTGGAAAAAGATCTTCAGCGGCGCCGCGGCGACGTCGCGCGACTGCTTGAGCGAGGTGAGAAAGGTCCACACGAAGGGCATCAGTGAGACGGTGAAGTAGATGATGAGCCCAATGTGGAGCAGCGCGTGATTCCGTCGCTCGCGCGCTTTGCGCGACATGCCCGGCCGCGTGCTAGGTGGAGGACGAGAACCGCTGCCGGCGATAGGGACTGGGGCTTGCATTGAAACGCTCCCTGGTCTAGGTCGCCTGCGACCGTTTCACCCAGATGAACAAGAGCGACCCCGCGACGGTGCAGAGCAGCCAGAGGGCCACGAAGATGGCGCCGCCGTAGGACAGGTTGAAGAAGGGGAAGGCGGTTTCAAAGCCGTTGACGGCGAGCACCCGGGTGGCATCGCCGGGTCCACCTTTGGTGGTGCCATAGATCGTGTCGAAGATGTTGAGGGAGTCGATCACCCGGAAGAAGAGGGCCACAATATAGAACGGGATCATGTACGGCAACTGGATTTGCCAGAAAACTTGCCAACCGTTGGCGCCGTCGACATGAGCGGCGTCGATCTGCTCCTGAGGGAGCGTTTGTAAGCCGGCGAGAAGGATAATCGCGACGAATGGGAGGTAGAGCCAGACGTCGATCGCGACGAGGCTGAAGATCGCCTGCGACGGGTCGCCAATAAAGCCCTGCATCGGTAGACCGGCTTCCCACAGAAAATAGTTGAAAAACCCGCCGTTTCCCGAGCGGTAGAGCACTTTCCACACCAACGCGCCAACGACCGGAGGGGTCATCAGGGGGATGATCAAGAGCGCGCGATAAATCCGGATGCCGCGCAAGGGCTGGCTCAACGCCAAGGCCATCAATGTGGCAAGCGACAATTCGAGCCCGACGTCGGTGAGGGTGAACTTGAGTGTCAGGGAAAGCGAGTGCCAGAACTTGTCATCCTGTAAGAGCCTCGCGTAGTTCTCCAACCCAACGAAGCCCAGATCGCCCCGGTTGAGGCGCCGGTTGCGGAGGGTGAGATAAAACCCGAAGAAGAACACGATGGCGAGCAAGACGGGGATGATCAAGGCGGGGATCATCATCAGGCGTCCAGCCCGGATGTCGGCGGTTTCGAGCGCGTCGCGCTCGACTTTGCCTTTGTTCATCGCGCGCTGGCGCCGAACGGGAGGAGCAAGGATTGCCATCGGTCAATCGCCTATCTGTGCACGGCGGGACACGGACCGCGGCGTTGCGGTCCGTGTCCCGCCATGTTCCTTAGCTGCGCACCCCGGTGTCTACCAGGTGGGCGTCGATGTCCTCCTTGGCACTGTCGAGTGCGGTCTGAGCGCCGTCGCCCGCCCAGATTTCTTGCAGCGCCTGGTCCCACCGGGTGGAGACGAAGGTCTGCTCGGGCTGCGGGCTCCAGCCAAGTGTGGCGAATCCGCCCAGGTTGGCGAGCACGACCGGGAGGTAGGTCCCGTTCGCCCATTCCGCCATCGTCGCCTGCACCTCGGGTGCATCGAAGACCGAGGCGCGGGTCGGGTTGTAGTTGCGGCCTTCGACCGTGGCGACGAGCATCTGCTCTTTCATCGTCGCCCACTGCAGGAAGTACCACGCGGCATTCTTGTCCTGCGCCTTGGAGCTCATCGCCAGCGCCCAGGTCCACAGCGAGCTGAACGGATCGCGATCTTCCGCGTGCGGGCAGTGGGCAAAGCCGACCTGGCCCGCCACCGCGGACTTGTCCGGATCGTCGTACAACGCGTTGAAGAAGTCGCAGTCCATGTACTGCCCGTAGCTGCCGTTGGCGAAGCTCTCCTGACCCTCGTACCAGGTGACGTTCGCCCAGCCTTCCGGGCCGGACTCGCGCACCGACGCGCAGTACTGCTCGGCGACGTGGACGCCTTCCGCCGAGTTGATCTGGCAGACCAGCTCTTCGTCCAGCACCACTCCGCCGTAGCCGCGGAAGCTCGAGATGAAGCCGGTGCCGGTCATCCCGCCGCCGCGCTCGCCGCGGACGATGATGCCCTTGATGTCGCCGCTCGTCACGGCGGCGTTGTTCTCACGCCACTGCTCGATCGTGACCGCCGGCTCGATTCCGGCCTCGTCGTAGAGGTCCTTGCGGAACGATTGGACATAGGTCTCGACCATGACCGGGATCGCCCACTGGCTGCCCTGGCCCGTGCCACCACCGAGGGTGAGGTCCCAGCGGTTGGCATCCATCAGTGACTTGAAAATATCGGCTTCGTCGTACTCGGGCGAGGTCATGTTCGGATCGGCCAGGAATGGCTCCAAAGGCTCGGTCCAGCCAGCGCTGTCGTAGGACCAGTGAACGTAGGGACCGGTCATGAAGGCATCGAACTCGCCGGCGCCGGTCGAGAGGTCGAGGAGCAGCTTCTGGAAGTATTCCGCCTCGGGCAGAATCAGCGGCTCCGGGACCGAGATACCAGTCAACTCCTCGAACTCGGGAACGAGAGGCAACAATGACTCGGTGTAGGGATGCTTGTTCAGGATCAAGCGGACCTGACCACCGTCAAACTGTTTCCAGTCGAACGAGTCCTGCATAGCGCGGATACGATCGGTCCGCGTCGGCAGCCAGCTTGCTCCGACCGCGGCGGCGCCAACGGCGGCGCCTTGCACGAAACGACGGCGGTTTGTGCGATTTTGCAGTTTCATAGAACCTCCACTTGTGACCGACGCGTCTGCCAATGTTTTCGCTCGTGGTGTCCGGGGCACGTGCCCCATCTGCCTGCGACCGTACAGACGCGTTACATAGCTTGTGTCGCGAGCGATGGCACTGCTGACCGTGGCGGAGCGTCTAGCGCCACGTCGCTGAGACCCGCGAGCTCGTGCATCTCCTCCTTTGTCCGCTCATAGAGCCGGCGATAAACCGCGTAATGTCGCTGATACAAGGAGTGGACCTCGTCGCGAGGCCGCACCTCCCTTTCTGCTTGCGCCCATTGGCGCACGTCTCCAATGTGGCGGAAGATGCCACGGGCATAACCAGCGAGAAATGCCGCGCCCAGAGCCGCGTTGCTGGGAGCGATGACCTCCTGGGGGAGGCCGGTCACGTCGCTCACGATCTGCGTCCAGAGGGCACTGCGCGAGCCGCCGCCAGTTGCCACAATGCGGCGCGGCGAGGCTCCCGCCTCCCGGATTAGATCCAGATTGTGCTGCAGACCGTAGGCGACGCCTTCCAGAAGAGCGCGGTAAATGTGAGCGCGGCCATGACTGAGGGTGAGACCAAAGATGACGCCACGGGCCTGGTCATCGTAAATCGGCGTCCGCTCGCCACCGAAGTAGGGCAAAACGACGAGCCCGTCAGCACCGGGTGGCGTTGCTTCGGCTTCGAGGGCGAGGAGACTGTAGGCGTTTATCCCAAGTTCCTGCTCGACTCGTCGCTCGCCCTGCCCAAACTGATCGCGAAACCAGCGGGTGAGCGCGCCCGAGGTCGCCATGCCGGCCCCAACGGCGTGAAGATCGGGATAGAGCCGCGCCAGGTCACTGCCAGCACGCAACATGGAGCCGCCGCCTGGCCAAGGCGCGATGGGCTGCCGGGAGAACACACCCAGGCAGAGGGTAGTTCCGTAGCTGACGACCACGTCGCCCGGTTGATCGGCGCCGGTGCTGATCAACTCCGCGATAAAATCGGTGGCCCCACCGATGACTGGCGTTCCCGCCGCCAGACCGGTTTCGGCGGCAGCCTCTTCCGTCACCGCGCCAATGACATCGGTCATCTCGACGACTTCAGGCAGCATCGCAATGGGAATATCGTGCCGGTCGCAATGCAAGACATCCCAATCGCGCGTTTTGAAGTCAAAAAAGGGCCGCATGCCGCTGGCGGTAATCGAGTCGATCACGTAGCGGCCGGTCAACCTGGCGATGACATGCCCCTGGGCGCCGGTGAACATCCGCGTCCGCCGCCAGTTCACTGGCTCATGATCGCGGAACCAGATCATTTTCGGACCGATGTCGTGCCCGACCAGAGGGGTCTCCCCGACATCCGCCAGTTCGACGTTCATCGCGATCATTTCGGCGTGGGCGCGGGAATCGGTATAGGAGATGGCGGGACGCACGGCGCGACCATCGCTATCCACCGGCACCATTACCGGCATCAACGAGCTGACTCCGATCCCGCTGATCTGCTCCGGGTCGACTTGTGAGCGCAGGAGCAATGTGCGCACGATCTCGACGAAGCCGGCCCACCACACCCCGTCGGCATCATGCTCAGCCCAGCCGGGACGGGGGATGGTCATCGTTTGCTCGATGGAATGCGTTGCCAGAACGTGACCAGATTCCGAAATCAAAGCCCCCTTGGAACCCTGGGTGCCGATATCGACGCCAATCAGCGCGCGCATGTCATGCACCACCCTCAACGGCGAGGTTGTCCCGAAGTTTTGAACCAACGGTTGTTCAGGTTTATGATCTGGCACTGTAGGAGATCGCCCATGATCTGTCAATGAGGCCACTGATTGTAAATTGTTCGATCGCTCGCTCGATGGACGCAAGAACTTTCAACCGGGCAGTCCGTGAAAAAACTTGCATAAAGGGGAGACACCCTCGTGCCGCAGTCACCATCGCCGATTCAGGTGACCCCATCGCTCGACCCGAAACCCTGGGGGGGGCGTCGCCTCGCGGATTGGGGAATCGATGTGCCCGCGGGAGCAGCCATCGGTGAGGCGCACCTGGCGGCGCCGGGAGCCATCGTGGCCAGCGGCGTTCTGGCTGGGTTGTCATTAGGCGAACTAGCGCGACGGGACCCAGGCGCCTGGATTGGCGCGCGCGGGTTGGAGGCTACAGGCGGCCAACACATGTTTCCGCTCTTGATTAAGCTCATCGCGGGCGAAACCGATCTTTCGATCCAGGTCCATCCTGACAATCGGGCCGCGGCCGCGGCGGGTCTTGGCACTGGCAAGACCGAAGCCTATCACGTCCTATCCGCCGCGCCGGAGCATGATATCTATCTCGGATTGGCGCCTGGAGCGACCATGGAGGCGCTCGCGGCGGCGTGCCGGCATGCCGATGGCTCGGCGGCGAATTTGCTCCGGCGCGTTCCCGCGACGCCCGGCATGACCATCCTGATCCCGGCCGGTACCGTGCACGCGCTCGGCGCCGGGATCACCGTGTACGAAATCCAGCAGCCTTCGAACACCACCTTCCGCCTCGACGACTGGGGCCGGGTCGATGACTTGGGCCGGACTCGTCAACTTCACCACGATGAGGGGTTGGCGGTAGTCGATATCCGGCTACATCCGGAGCCGATAGCACCCGTAGTAATTGAGAACGATGCTTCGTCGCGCGCGTTGCTTGTGGCTACCCGCTACTTCGCGCTGGAGCGGATCGTAGTCAACGACGTTGTCACCCTCGCCGGGGTGGATAGTCCTCAGGTAGTGACCGTCATTGCCGGCAACGCTTCACTCGAAGCCGCGGGATGGGACGCGTCAATTTCTCTCGGCGAGTCGGTTATCGTCCCGTCGGGTCTGGCCTCTCGTCTGACGGGAGCGGAAGATGCCGTGCTGCTGCGGGGGTGGGTTCCGGATCTGGAGCGAGACGTGATCGGCCCCGCCCGAGCCATGATGGCGACGGATGAGGCAATTCGCCAACTCGGCGCCGACCTTCCACGAAAGTCCTGCTAACCTTGTGCGGTTCAGGGTCGTGCAAAGTACCAGCGTGCGGACGCCGTGCCGCACGACGTTTGAGGAGGGGAAATGGCTGTCGCTCAGACCTGGAATACCACCGAGCTCGTAACCAACGACAAAGCCCACCACTTGCACCCGGTTTCCAATCTCCGCGCGCTGCGGGATGACGGACCGTTGGTGATGGTCCGCGGCGAGGATGTCTTTCTCTGGGATTCAGATGGCAAACGCTATATCGACGCATTCGCCGGTCTCTGGAATGTCAACGTCGGCCATGGCCGCGCCGAGCTGGCGGAGGCGGCGGCGGACCAGATTCGCGAGGTCGCGTTCGTGCCGAGTTTCTTCGGGCTGACGTCTCCGCCAACGATCGAGCTGGCGACCCGTCTCGCCGCGCTGTTCCCCGACCCGCTGAACCATTTCCAGTTCACTTCCGGTGGTGCGGAATCGAACGAGACGGCCCTGAAAATTGCGCGCTACTACTGGTGGCTCAAAGGGCGATCCGAAAAAGTGACCATTCTTTCCCGCAAGATGGGTTATCACGGTATCGCCATGGGCGCGCTCGCGGCGACCGGTATCCCGACCTACCACGAAGGCTTCGGCCCCATGGTTCCGGGGTTCGTGCATCTCACGCCGCCGTTTCACTACCGCTTTGGCGACGGCATGAGCGAGGATGAATTCGTCGCGTCGCTCGTGCGGGAGTTGGAGGAAACGATCGCGCGCGAGGGGGCCGAGAACATCGCGGCCATGATCGGGGAGCCGGTGCAGGGGTCGGGTGGGGTGGTCGTGCCTCCGCAGAGTTACTGGGCCGCCATCGCCCCAGTGTTGAAGGAGCACGATATTCTGCTGATCTTCGACGAGGTGATCTGCGGTTTCGGGCGCACCGGGACCATGTTTGGGATGGAGCAGTATGGCGTCACGCCGGACATCGTTTCGTTCGCCAAAGGCATCACCTCGGGTTACATTCCACTCGGCGGCGTCGGTGTCAGCGACGAGATCTGGGACACGTTGAGCACTCCGGACCGGATGTTCATGCACGGGTTCACCTACTCCGGGCACCCGGTCGCCTGCGCGGTGGCGATGCCGAACATCGACATCATCGAGCGCGAACGCCTGCCAGAGAACGCCGGGCGCGCCGGAGCCTATCTCCTCGGCGCGTTGCACGACCGGCTGGACGATCACCCGCACGTCGGCAATGTGCGTGGCAAAGGGCTGATGCTTTTTGTCGAGTTGGTGGTCGACAAGGCGACCAAGGAAAAGTTCGATCCCGCGTTGAACACCGGTGGCAAGATGACCAAGGCAACGCGCGCGAGGGGCATCATCGTGCGGCCCGTCAATGACGGAATCGCCATCTCGCCGCCATTGACGATCCAGCCACCCGAGCTGGATGAGATCGCCAGCGCGATCGCCGATTCAATCGATGAGGTGATCGGGGCGTAGTTTCTTTAGATGCGAATTCGTTATCGAGCCTTATAACCCTCACCCCATCCCCTCTCCCTGTGCGCAGGGAGAGGGGCTCTGGCGGTTGTCCGTGTGGCGTCCGAGGTCGAACTTACCGAACTTACCGAACTTCTCGGGTGTCGGTTCAGGACGGGCGGTGAACCGTTCCCGCCAGGAGGGCGCTGGCCAGTGCTAGACCGGCGACCAGCATGAGACTGGTGCGTAACCCGGTGTTTTCCGCGATCAGTCCGAGCAGGGCGGGACCGATGAGGAAGCCCGTGTACCCCATCGTCGCCACGGCGCCGATGGCGGAGCCGGGCGCCATGCCCGGTGTCCGGCCCGCCGCGCCGAGCGCGATCGGAAAGGATGCGGCGAGCCCCGCCCCCATGCACGCGAAGCCAACGACCGCGGCCGGAATCGTGCCGATCAGGAGCGCGCCGCCAAGACCCAGCCCGGCCAGGAGACCGCCGATGCCTACGAGACGCCCTGGGCCCAGATTCAAGGCCAGCGCGTCGCCGCCGAAGCGCATCGCCGCCATCGCCAGCGAAAACGCGGCGTAGCCGGCGGCGGCGATGGCCGCCGAAGAGCCAAGCACGTTCTCCAGGTAGACCGCGCTCCAGTCCGCCACAGCGCCTTCGCTCAGCAACACGCAGAAACTCAGCAGACCGAGACCGAGCAGGGAACGGGGAGGCAGCGCGAATACGGGAGCATCTTGCTTGCGCGCCGCGGTGTCGAGCAGGAAGCGGCTTGCCACGGTTACCAGGATGACGAGAATTGAGGCGATGACGAGCAGGTGCGGGACCGGGGGTATGCCAAATCCCGCGATTGCGCCGGCACTGGCCGACCCACTCAACCCGCCCACACTAAACACCCCATGGAACGATGACATGATGGGGAGCCCGTGCCGGTCCTCCACCGCGACTGCCTGGACATTCATGGAGACATCGAGGAGCCCGAAACCGATGCCGAATCCAAAAAGGGCGATTATGAACACCAGCATCGTCGGCGCCAAGGGCAGCAATGGCAGCACCACGCAGAGGAGTGTCGCCGCCGCCTGCATGACGCGGCGATTACCCCATCGAAAGATCAGCCAACCGGTGGAAGGCATGGCCAGCATGGCGCCGACCGAGAGACTGAGGAGAGAGAAGCCGAGTTCGGCGTCGTCCAGCGCGAGCCGGTTCTGAACGGCAGGTATCCGCGCCACCCAGCTTCCCAGCGCAATCCCCAATGTGAAGAAAAACGCCGCCGTCCCCCACCGCGCCTGCCGCAGCCGTTTGCGCACGATGACGCGGGAACCCGGCAGCGAAAGATCCACGCTGGAAATGTCCACGTGCTCCCCATCGAAACGCGGCGGCAATTTCGGCAGCGCGGACGGTAGCATAGACAGTGAAAGGTGACGGCGATCGCGATGTCCGAAACCGAGCGCATCCGCCGCCTCTATGACGACCGCGCGGCGAACTACGATCGCTCGCTTGGTCTCGTCGAGCGTCTGGTGCTGGGTCCGTTGCGGCCCGCCTATGGCTCGCTCCTGAACGGTGAAACGCTCGAGGTGGGCATCGGCAGCGGTCTCAACCTGCCGTTTTACTCTCCCGCCGTCACGCGCGCCGTCGGCGTCGATCTCTCGCGCGAGATGCTGCGCGAGGCGGAAAAGCGGGCACGGGAATTGGGTATATCCATCACCTTGATTGAGGCGGACGCGGTATCGCTTCCGTTCCCAGATGCGTCGTTCGATACCGTTGCCGTCTCGCTCGCGCTGTGCACGATTCCCGAGCCGGCCACGGCGCTTCGTGAGATGGCTCGGGTCTGCCGCCCCGATGGCCGCCTGGTGTTCCTCGAACATGTGCGCTCGACCAACCGTCTCATCGCTTTGCTGCTGCGAGCGCTGTCGCCGCTCAATCAACGCGCTATTGGGTGTCATCTCGACCGGGAGACGTTCGACCTCGCCGATGGGCTCGGATTTTCGCTCGAGCAGTCACAGACCCGATTGTTTGACATCTTCCGGCTCGCCACGGCGCGGCCACCGGCGGTCCCGCGTGTTACTCTCGACTGACTCAACTGACGCCGGAGGTGGAAGCACATGTCGCTCATCGCGCAGACCCAGACCGCGCCCGGACCCGCTATCGGGTTTGCCGACGTCCAGGCCGCCGCGGCGCGTCTGCGCGGGGTCGCGCACCGGACCCCGACCATCACCTCGCGGACGCTCGACGCCCTGACCGGGGCCACGGTCTTCCTCAAAGCCGAATCATTGCAGCGGATCGGCGCATTCAAGTTTCGAGGCGCCTATAACGCCATCTCCTCCGTTGCACCCGAGGTCCGAGCGCGCGGGGTGGTAACGAACTCCTCCGGCAATCACGCCCAGGCGGTGGCGCTATCGGCGCAGATGTTCGGCATCCCGGCAACCATCGTGATGCCGACCGACGCGCCCCCCGCCAAAATTGCCGCCACGCGCGGCTACGGCGCGGAGATCGTCTTTTACGACCGATACAGCGAAGACCGCGTGGCCATCGCCGAGCGTGTCGCCGCCGAGCTCGACGCGACGATGATTCCGCCTTACGACCATCCGCATGTAATGGCGGGCAACGGGACGGTCGCGCTGGAGCTGATCGAGGACGCCGGCGAGCTCGATATACTGCTCGTCTGTCTCGGAGGTGGCGGCCTGTTGTCCGGGTGCGCGACGGCGGCCAAGGCGCTGTCACCAGGGGTTGAAATTTGGGGTGTCGAACCGGCCGCCGGCGACGACTGGGCGCAGTCGTACGCAAAGGGGGAGCGCGTTCGCCTGAAGCAAGCGCCACGCACAATCGCCGACGGTCAGCAGACCGAGGCGCCCGGCGTGCTGACTTGGCCGACCGTGCGGCCGCTGGTGAAGGGCATCGTCACCGTCTCCGACAATGAGATTCGCGACGCCATGCGGTTCTTGTTTGAACGAGTCAAGCTCGTTGTAGAGCCCAGTGGCGCCTCGGCGCTGGCCGCGCTGCTCAGCGGAAAAGTCGACGGTCGGGGTAAACGCGTCGGAGTCACCATCTCGGGTGGCAACATCGGACTGGACGGCTTCTGCCACATCATTAGCCAGCGCGACGCGCAGTGACATACTTCGCCCTCGCCATTGATTGAAGTTGAGACGACCTCAATACATCTGTCGTCGGGGTATGCTGGAATCAGCAGGCGCAGACGCTGTAACGTGAGCACAAGGACGGGTACGAATGGCGGAGTGGACCGGTCAGAAGCGAACACTCAACAGCATCCCGGCGGATAATGATCTTCCTCTGGATGCCACAACGGTCCACTCTCCTCTCCCCCAGCCAGCGCCGGGCGCGACCGATTCCCCCCAGCTTCCGGGCATGACTCCCGATCAACCCGATCTCATTGGCATGTCCCGTGGCTCCTTGCCCACCCTTGCCAGCAACCGCCGTCCTCTCTCCGAGTACGGCACCGCACAGCGGTTGCTTCGCTTGTTCACTCCTGATCCAGGACAGGAGCTCGAAGCCGCGGACTGGGAGCAAGGGCCCGCCGCTCGCGAAGAGTTGCGCAAGGCAGACCCCGCGCTGTTGACGCCGATTCGTCCGCTCGCCGGGCATGGCTTGGGAATTGGCCGCACGACACCCGCGATCGCTCAGGAAGCCCTCGAGGCGATCGGCGATGCCCAGGAGGTCACGCTTCCTGCTGACACGACGACGCCCACATGACGCGATTGTATCGGCTTTCGCTGGCGACTGTTCTCGCGACGTTCGCGCTCATCGTGGTGGGAAGTGTCGCCCGGCTGCATCGCGCCGGCGCTGGATGCGGCAATGATTGGCCCCGCTGCAACGGAAGTTGGCTGCCACCACTCGCCTGGGAACCGATCGTCGAGTACATCCATCGCGGGCTGGCCCTGACCGTGGTCGGGTTGACGGCGGGCACTGTGATTGTTGCGCTGCGGACTCCAGGAGTCTCACGACGCGCCCGCGTGCTGGCTGGCGCGAGTTTGGGCGCGATCGCCGCCCAGAGCGCGCTCGGAGGATTCGTCGCCCGCTGGGGAGCGCCGCCGGCGATTGGCATCGGCCACTTGACGCTGGCCATGCTGTTTCTGGCGTTTGCCACGGCAACCGCGGCCGGGGCCGCCGCGCTACGCGGT
>JACCXM010000331.1 GCA_013697005.1 Chloroflexia bacterium
ATCGCGAGCAGATGGCTGCCGGAAGCCGCGTGACCCGCGGTGAGCGGCAGGCGCCGTACGGAGTTGATCGTCTCCTTTGCCAGCGTGCCGAGCGTCCCCGGCGCAAGGAGTTCCTCCACGTTCGCAAGGGGTTCGTGCTGCCTGGCATCCACGTCGTCTACAGCCATCGCGCTCCCTCCCGGGCCCGCTCGGACCACCATGTGAGGCTTTCGCGGACCTGTGCGCGGACACTGGCGATCGGGTTATGCACCACTTCCCACGCATGACCCCAGCCCAACCGCACGAGTTGCCCGAGCAGACTCAGTTCCAGGTGGGGCCGCCACCAGCATTCGTTGAACCGGGGGCCGAGCCGCGCCGCCAGCGCATCGCGGTACCAGGCGATGCTCGTCTCATTGGCGACGGGCGACTTGATCCCGAGATTCGAGAGATACCAGGCCAAGTCTGCGGCCGCCGCTCCCGGTCCCGTGAGGTGCCAGTCGATCAAGACGACGTGCGATTGAGGCTCGCGCGCGATTCCGATGTTGGACCCTCTGGGATCGCCATGGATCAGCGTATGCGGGTATCGGGCCAGGGCCGCGCAGAGTGGGACTGGATCCGCCAGCATCGGACGAACGACGGCTGTCACGTCCGGCTCGAGCAGCGTCCAGAGCAGATCCCAGCCTTCCCTGATCTCGCGCACGACCGCATTCGGGTGGTCCGCCTCGCGTTGCCCGGTCTGCGGGGAGAAGACCGAGAAGCGATGCCATGGGCTGCACAGGCCGAGCGCCGGGTCGGCGGTCTCTCGCTGTTCCCAGAATGCGGCGTGCAGCGCGGCCAGCGCGTCGAGATACCGCCGGTGATCGGCCTCGGGAATGGGGGAATGGCCCATCGGGTCCGGCATGAGTTGGTGACTGACGTCGTGCATGAGGATGGCCCACCCCTCCCGAGCGCGGGCACAGGCGATCACCGGATGGGTGATCTCGGGCGGAAGCCGGTCGAGCAGACCCGATGTCCAGACGAGGACTTCCCGGCCGAACCGATCGTCAGTCCCCCGCACGATCCAGTCGCACTCGGGTGAGCTCCGTTTGACGACTAGGCGCGGTCCCTGCCCGTCGTTCGTCTTGATCGCCAGGAATTCGCTTCCCGAGGCCGAGTGGCCGCCGACGAAGGGGCCACGCTGCGCCGAGGTGATCGAACACCCGATGAGCTGGGTCAGCGTCTTTGGTGCGAGCAATTCATCGAGGCTGGAGTAGGGTGTGCGACTCATCGCTCGTCCCTCTCCGAAACGGCCAAGCAGGCGTAGGTCACGACGCTGTAACAGTACGACCCATCCAAGGCACAGGCCGCCAGATCGGCGAGCCACCGTGCATAATCCGCTTCGGCGATGCCGACGTTCTGCAACAGATAATCGCGCACGAAATGCGCGAGCGCGTAGCCCGAGGTTCCCGCGGCGAACTCCCGTTCCAGATCGACCAGGACCGCCTCCTGCTCGAGGCGGAACCCGGCCGCGGTCAACATGGGCGCGATCCGGCGTCCCAGCCAGGGGTCGTTGCTCCGGTCGGCGATCGCCCGCGCCATCCGTCGCCCCAGCTCGCGGTCGCGGCCGTTGTAGATACGCGTGTCCTCATCGGAATTGACCACCAGAAGCCGGCCGCCGGAACGCAGCACGCGCCGTGCCTCCGCCAACACCTGTGCCGGGTTCCGGCAGAAGCCGAGCACGCTGACGCAGACGGCGGCATCAAACGAGGCGGCGGCGAACGGAAGATCATGGCCGTCGGCCTCGGCAAAGGTCAGCACGGACCGGTCGGCGCAAGCGGAGAGGCGCCGCGCAATGTCGATGGCCGCCGAGGCGTAGTCGATGCCGACGACCGAGCCTCCCGGCGCGACCCGCGGCGCCAGCTCACGACAGAACGCGCCGCTGCCGCAACCGATATCGAGGACGCGCTCGCCCGGCGTGGGCCGGAGCAGCTCCATGAGGCGATCCCGCTTGGCGACAGCGGCCGGTGAGCGGCGCTGCGATTCCAACTCCAGCAGGACCGGTTCGGTGAACTCCATCAGCGTTGCCTCGCCTCGCTATCGGGGCCGCGTCACCGCGTCGGAGCCTGTCCTATTTCCCGCTCCGTGGAAAGGCGCGGCCAGCGTGGGACTGCGCCGCGTCGAAGCACCGTCGGTGTCCATCCGACGAACTCCAGGTAGCGGCGGGCGCGGCCGATCATCTCTTCCAGGTGGCGACACGCCGTTGCCAAGGCGCAACGCATCAGCGGGGCGTCACCGTAAGCTTCCCGGATCAGTCGAATTCGCGCGGCATCTTCCTGCAACTCGCGGTAGCGGATGTCTGCCAACCAGAGGATGGAATCCCGATGTCGGTTCATGGTCGTCTCCTCTTGGGCGTTCGGCCCTTCCTTGGTACGACCCGAGCATGCGCCTTCCCACGCCATTGCGCATCCGTCTCGGTTACGGAATTGCGGATCGTTCGTCTCGGAGCGTGGCTCCGTAATCGCTACGGATGCCCCGCGCTCAATCGAGACCGAGGGCGACGGCGGCGACCGCCGCCTCGCGCCGATTGGCGACGTTGAGCTTGGTGAAGATGCTGGCGACGTGCGTGCTCACGGTGCGCGGGCTGAGGAAGAGCGCCGCGGCGATCTCCCTGTCGGTCTGATGCCGGGCCAAGAGGCGCAGCACGTCGAGCTCGCGGGCGGTGAGACCGGCCGGACGCTCTGCGGGGCGCTCGTGCTCGACGGCGGCGAGGGCGTCGCGCAGCTCGCCGACGTGCGCCGAGGCGAGGAACGTCGTCCGCAACTGGTCGTCGTCAAGCGCGCGGGCCAGCGCATCGACCTGCGCCATCGCCGCGCGGTACGCCTCGGCTGCGTCCCGGCCTCGGGTGCGCAGGGCGTTGCCCAACCAAAGCCGGCCCTGCCAGCGCAGCGAGCCATGCTCGATCTCGTCGGCCAGCGCGACGCCCTCCGTCAGGACCGTTTCCGCGTCGCGTGGCCGCCCTTGCAACAGCAGCGCGCGGCCCGCCAGGAACCGGGCTTTGGCCAAGTTTTTCCGCATGCCCTTCGCGGTCGCTAGGCGCGCCGCCTCATCGGCGGCAGTCAGCGCCGCCTCGGAATCGTCCTGAGCCAGGGCCAGTTCGCCGCGGACGAGCTGATAGCGATTGAGGTAGCGGATGAGCCCGTACTCGTGCTGGTCGAGCAGCGGCTCAAACGTGCGCAGGTGCATTGCGGCCACATCGGAGTTGCCGGCGGTAAGTTCGTGGGTGGCCAGGTCGAGGAGGGCGTAGCGCTCGGCTTCGGTTACGCGTTCGCGGTGGCTGCCGCGCACGTGTTCCAGGGCGCGCTCGTTCCAGACGCGACCCGAGTCGGGGTCGCCCAACTCGTGGTAGAGCCACCCGAGGCTGTTCAGCAGTTTCGAGGCGTAGTAGCGCTCCCCGAGCGTCTCGGCGTGGGCTACGCCGGCCAGGAGGATTCGGAGCGCCGCCGCGTACTGGCCCCGTTCGCCGAGGGCCATCCCCAGCCGCCAGTGCGCCGCGTCGAAGCCAAGACCGTCGTGCCCGGCGCGAGCCAGGGCGAGCGCCTCCTTCGCGAACTGCTCGCCGTCGTGGTAGCGGCCCTGCCAGATCGCCAGAATAGCCCGAACTTGCAGGCTGCGGCCCAGCATGTCGCCCTCGGAGACGGCGCGGGCGGCGCTTTCCGCCTCCACCGCGTGATGCGCCGACTGGGCGAGTTCGCCTTCGATCTCATGAAGGTGCCCGAGGTTCCAGTGCGCCAGCGCCAGCAAGCGCGGGTCGCCCAGTTCTTTGGCCACCTGGAGACCGGCGATCCCAGCCGCTTCCGAACCCGCGGGGTGGTAGAGCCGTCTGCGCACATAGCTGATCCAGACCTGGGCGCGGCCTTCTCCCGCGCGGTCGCCGCTGGCTCGGGTGGCTTCCAACATCCGCTCGAAAGCCTCGGCTGCCGCCTCTGAGTTCCCCACCTGCAGATGGGTCTGCCCAAGCCGATCGTGCAGGGCGATCTGGAATGCGTCGATCGTCGCCGGCCCCGCGTGGCGCAACGCGGCCAGTGCCGCTTGGTAGGCCAGGAGCGCCGCGTGGCCGGCGAACCGCTCGCGGGCCGCGTCGCCGGCGGCGATACTGAGGCGAACCGCCTTGTCCCATTCTTCGGCGGCCGCGAAGTGGTAAGCGAGGGCGGCGTCTCGATCTGGCGACGTGTCTGGCGATGCTTCCAGCACCATCCCCACGCGCTGGTGGAGCCGCTTGCGGCGGCGGGCGAGCTGGGCGCCGTACAGCACCTCGCGGATCATCCCGTGCCGAAAGCGATACCGCTCGCCGTCCCCGACGGGGGCGATGACGTCGGCGCGCAGGGCGCCTTCCAGCGCGCGCAGGAGCGGTTCTTCATCCCACTCCAGGACCCTTTCGACGATGCCGAGATCCCACTCCTCCCCGACGACGGCCGCGACCGACAGCACTGTTTCCTCATCCGCGCCCAGTCGAGCGATGCGGTGGGCGACGAGGTGCTGCAGCAGCGCGGGCGTCTCGACCACATGGATCGGCGGCAGCAGGCGCCCGGCGGCGTCCCGGGGCAACAGACCGCGCTCGCTGTGGTCGCGCAGCAACTCGACGAGGAAGAGGGGATGGCCGTCGGAGCGGGTGTGAAGGTACGCGGCCAGCTCCTGGCTGCACGGGCCATGACGGGCCGCGACGAGGGCAGCGGTGGCGGCCACGTCGAGGTTGTCGAGTCGCAGCGTGGTGACCGGCCGGTCGCGGTGCAATTCGGGGAGGGCATCGTAGAGGGGATGCTCGCGGTGGACGGATTCGGGGCGGTAGGTGGCGACGAGCAGGATCGGCGCTTGCGCGAGCG
>JACCXM010000364.1 GCA_013697005.1 Chloroflexia bacterium
CTCGAGGCGCTGGCGGCCCGGCCCGGCGGCGCCACCCCGAAGGAGCTCAGCCAGGCACTCGGACTCCATCTCAGTACCTGTTACCGGCTGCTCAATACGCTCGTCAGCGCCGGCTACGCCGCCCACAGCGCCAGCAGCGGTCTCTTCCGGCTCGGTCCGCGCATCGCGTATCTTCACAACGGCTATGTCGCGGCGCTGCAGCCACACCCGGCGACCTTGCCCTTCGTCCACACGCTGCAACTGGCGACCGGCGAAACCGCGATGTTTAACCATCTCGAGGGCGACGACGTGGTCGTCACCGCGACGGTGGCGGGCAGCCGCCCGGACTCCCACCCGCCTGGCTACGCCGGCATGGCCATTCCCGCTCATGTCCTGGCGGCGGGCCGCGTTCTGCTGGCCGGGCTTCCCGCGGCCCAGTTTGAGGCCTACCTGACCCGCTGTGTCACCCTGGCTGGAATACCTCCCTTCCCAGCGACGACGCCCGCCGTCCTGCGCGAGGAGCTCGCGCGGATTCGCCTGGCCGGATATGCCCTCGACCGCGGTGAAGGGAACCCCAACGTTTGCTGCGTCTCCGCGCCGGTCAGCGACGGGGCTGGTGTGGTCGGGTCGATCGCCACGGTGGCGCCCTGCGCCAGGTTTCGGCGGGAAGAGCAGACGCTGGTGGCGGTCAATCTCGAGGTCGCCCGCGCAATCGGCGCGCTGCTGACGGGCGCCGCGGGGCGCGATGAGCCGACCGTGGCCGGTCAGGATGAACCGGAGGAAGTGGTCCAGGCGGCGATGGCGGCTCGGCTCATGAGCGTCGCCGAGTCCATGTCCCGGGTCGGCTAGGTTCGCGGCCGCCCCAGGCGTCGCTCCTGCCAAGCACATTCCTTGGTGGTGGTCTCCGCGGAACCGGCGGCCTCGCCGGCGGCGGGTTTGACGGCGGTGACCGCGTAGGTGACAGCGTGACGGGCGTGACCGGCGGCACGGGCTGCCGCGCGGGCCACTGCGGAATCGGTGTCGCGGGCGGCGGCATGGGCGGCAAATGCGGCGGCGCGGACATCGCTCATGGTCATCTCACCATACACCCAGGCCCACCCCGCGACGATAGCGGTCCGGGGTCGCCTGTCGTCCGGGTCCTGCTCCTCGAAACATCGGAGGACATGCTCGGCGCGGTCGGTGGCCCACAGCACCAACGCCTTGTGGTCCTGCTCGTCGCGTCTTATGGCTGTTCCTTTATGGAGACACGTCCCAGGCGTCGCTCGGCGATCGCGAGCTGGGCCGAGCGTCACATGGCTGCGATCATGCAAGCATGACACGCCGCTGAGACAGACGACGCGAGCATCGCCGATCGTAACGCGCACCAGGAGTAAGGGCTCGAAATGACACATTCGCCGAAATCCTCCCCATCACCGTCCCCGGGCATGGATCGCGATCGCCTGCTGCGGCATCACGTCATGGATCTGCTGCGCGGCGGCAACGCGCACATGTCCTTCGCCGAGGCCGTCGCCAGCTTTCCGGAAGCGCACATCAACACCAGACCCCCCAACGTCGCGTACACGTTCTGGCACCTCATCGAGCACCTGCGTCTCACCCAGGCCGACATCCTCGACTACATGACGAACGCCGGCTACGAAGCGCGGGAATGGCCGCGGGCGTACTGGCCGGCACAAGACGCGCGGGCAGCGCAGCACGATTGGGACACCAGCCTCGCCTCGTTCGGGCGGGATCTGGAGGCGATCGTCGCCATCGTTGCAGACACGGACACCGACCTCTTCGGCACAGTGCCCAGCAACGACGAGCACACCTTCCTGCGGGAGGTACTGATCGTTGCCGACCACAATGCCTACCACATCGGTGAGTTGGGTATCTTGCGGCAAGTCGAAGGGGCATGGGGACCGCGGCACACGGGGTAACCGTCGAGCCACGTTCTTTGCGATGACTCGGAGACGAGCCTCCTACTACCAGCGAATATGCCCCTGCACTGGCCGCTCGTGGAAATCGCGGCGTTCCGCAAGCGGCCAGTTGCGCCACTCTTCGGCCAGTTCCACGAGACGGGTCACCGCCGTTTCGAAAATGATCTCGCCCTTCTCCGCCGTGGCCGGGCGGGCGTCGCCATGCACCCCGAGATCGGTCCAGCGCGACCAGAAGTCGTTGAAGCGGACGTAGGGGCTGGTGCTATCGGATGACACATAGGCGCCCATCACGTCGTCGTCGGCCCCCGCCTTGTCCATCTGTACCCGCTCCGGGGCCAGGTGGAGGTAGAGTGAAGTCTCGAACTCGTCGGCGTGGGCGATGACGGCGGAGTCCATGATCTCGCGGAACTTCTCCACGGCGAGATGGATGTAATGACAGGCCGCGCAGAGGGATTCCGTCTGCAAGGTCGTGCGGCGGGCGATGACGTCGATCAGCGGCGCATTGGAACCGTGGCCGTTGACGATCAGGATCTTCTCGAACCCGTGGTAGGCGACGCTCTTGGTCACGTTCAGGCAGAAGGCAATGAAGACTTCCGGTTCGATGTGGATGGTGCCGGGGAAGTCGATGTGATGCTGGTTCAGCCCATACGGAATCGGCGGGAGCACCAGGATGCCGCCCGCCGCGCGCCGCCCCGCCTCCAGACAGATCGATTCGCAGAGCAGCAAGTCGACGTCGATCGGCAAGTGCCGGCCATGCTGTTCCGTGGAACCGGTGGGCAAAATCACTACTGGCTGGCGAGCGATGGCGTCGTTCATCTCCGGCCAGGTCAGCCGGTTGTAGCGATACACTGTGTCCTTGTCGGTCGGCGGCTCCATTCCTGCCCTCTTCCCTTCCATAACCCAGCGCGACAGTGACGCGCATGTTCACCGCCATCGCGAATCCGGGCAAGAGGGAAATGCGGCTGTCACGAAATTGCCGGGTCAAACGTCTCCTGATTGGGACGAGTCGGGAGGCGGGGGGTTAAAGGTGGAGACCGAATTGATGTCCCTGACTGCACTCCCTCGCCAACGAACCGTGCTGTTGACCACCTTCCGCCGCGACGGAACCCCGGTCGCCACTCCGGTCAATATCGCCGTCGCTGGCGAGCGCGCATTCTTCCGCACCTGGGATACCGCCGGGAAGGTGAAACGCATCCGCAACAATCCCGAGGTCACGGTCGCACCATCGACCGTGCGCGGGCGGCAAACGGGACCGCCGCTACCCGCCCAGGCCAGCGTCCTCAGCGGGGGCGACTCGGCCGCCGCGGCCAGCGCCCTCGCCCGCAAGCACCCGTTGCTCCACGGTATCCTCGTCCCGCTCATCCACCGCCTGCGTGGCAACAGAACGGTCCACCTGGAACTCACCCTATGCGTGCGAGACTGATTGCTTCTCCCATGCCATCATGCATATCGCTGACATCGCCGCGATGGAATGCTTGCAAAGTTGGGGCACGAAACCGTGGAACCTTTGGCGAAATTGGCTGAACTGCTCAGGCAGCGCAGCACCATCGATCACGAGATCGCCACGATCCTGAAACGTCCCGTCCACAGCGGGCATTTCGGAGAGTACGTGGCGAACGCCATCTTCGGCATCGAGTTGAATCAATCTGCGAATGCGAAGAGCCATGATGGACGCTTTACGGATGGCCCAATGACTGGACAATCTGTGAATGTGAAATACCAGACTCGGCACCGAGGATTGCTCAATTTGGGGTTGAGCACAGACCCGGAGGATCACCCGGACTTCTATTTCGTTCTGACGGGCCCGCCAATTTCAATGGGGCCAACGCATGATACCTTCGCCCCATTGTGCGTTGATGCGGTGTACCTGTTCGAGAGCCGAAGTCTCCTGAACGAGCTTGCGGTCCGAGGTCTGCAACCCGGCGTCGCGCGGAGCGTGCGGCGAACCCTGTGGGATGCCGCGATGATCTATCCGGAAGCGCGCAACCCGCTGCTCGCATTGAATCGGGAGCAGCGAGCCGCCCTAGCCCTGTTCGCGGGTGAGGACCAGTACCTGGGTGGTCACGCGGTTCCGAAGTGAAACGAAGCTGGGCGGCTGTAGGGGCGACGCCTGCGTCGCCCGCCCTACCCCACCTTGGTGCAACGAATCTGTAAAATCCGCTGCCCCCGCGTAGGCGCCAATCACCGCGGCTCACTCACCACAACCCACGATCGCCCGCGCCTCCGCGAACGACGCCGGAGTCCGGCCCACAGCCCGCGCCGTCTCTACCGCCCAAACCACCAACTCCGCATTGCTGCCCGCGAGACTTCCATCCCGCAGGTGGACACTATCTTCGAAACCAACCCGGACGTGCGCACCGTCCGCCAGTGCCCGCGCGATGACGGCGTATCCGGCGCTTCCTTGCCCGTGGGCCGCCCAGTGCGCCGCCGGGAAATGCTCCCGGAGCGGAGTAGCGAGCGCCTCATAG
>JACCXM010000382.1 GCA_013697005.1 Chloroflexia bacterium
TGAGTGATGACGACCGTCGCCACGTCGCGAAACGTCTCCGGGGTGACCCGGCCCTCGATGAAGGTGTAGACACCGGGATCGAAGAGCAACGTTTCACCCTCATGCGTGAACAGCAGGCACGAGTGGATGTACTTGGCGATCTGCATTGGTCTCCCTCCCGTGGTGTTGGCCCCTGTTGGATCGTCTCGCGTAATGCTTTCGCCGGTTTATTCGACGATGCGCATTGTTACACTGCCGGTCGTGGACGATGACGCGATAAACTATCTTGCCAAGGCGGCGGAGAGTTTCCTGTGGACCCATGAATCCGTTCAAGCCCAGTTCTCAGGTCAATTGATCAACCGGCGTAAGCGGTACAGCGTCGATTTGGGGCGAGCACTCATCGAAAATCGCGCGCTCCGTGAGCGTGCCGACTATCAACCCGTGGCCGTTTCCCGAATCCAAGCCAGCCGCGCTCTCGGAAGAGCCGGCACATTTGTCAAAGCCGTTGAGCAAGGAACCGAGCAATACCGATGAACGAAGAAATCACCATCACCATCACGCCACGGGCCCGAGCGGCGCTTGATGAGCTCCAGGCATTGATCATCGATCGCTACCCGGAAGCGACGTTCGCCGTCGAGAAAAGTTACGAACCCGCGGGGATCTATCTCGTGGCGACGGTCGATGTCGATGACGTCGATGAGGTTTTTGGCGTCGTTGTTGACCGGATCGTCGACTTCCAGATCGAGGAGATTCCGGTCTTCGTCACCGTGAGCCAACCGCGGGAGCGCGTTCTGGCGCAGTTCCGAGAATATCAGGCACAGCAATCGCGCATGATGAAGATTGAAGCATCACTGCCGGATCGCATCGTCCAGGATCCCGCGATCATGCTCGGCCACCCGGTGGTGAAAGGCACGCTGGTTCCGGTCAAAATGGTCCTCGCGCATCTGGCCCGTACCACCGATTTCGACGAGATCCTGAACCACTACCCGGAAATCACCATGGACGATGTGCGGGCGTGCCTGGCATTTGCCCGGACTCTGGTGGCCGGGGCATCGCGCCGGGAAGAGATGGCCACGCCCGCCGCGCGGTGAGGTCGCGCGGCGGGGGCGGTCTTCCCTAACTCGACTGAAGTTCTCTCGAGCTAGTCGGACGTTGTCGTCCTCTCCCCATTCAGCGCCAGCACCCGCGTCAAAATCTCCTCATCCGTCGTTTCTTCGGGAGTGCGCTCGTCCCAGCCGTAGGCGGCCAAGACGGCGCGGTCGAGCGCGGACTGGGGTTTATGCACCGTCTCCAACCGCCGTGCGCACTCGCGCCGCGATCGCATCGAGCTCGTCTCGTTCTGGAACTACGGCCCAGTCGGCATCGATGCGGAATGAATCACCGGAAAATCGCGGAAAGACGTGCAAATGTGCGTGGAACACTTCCTGGAAGGCGGCTTCACCGTCGGCCAGAAAGAGATTCACCCCCTCGCAGCGGAGGCCGGAAGTGCGAAGCGCCGCGGCCAGCCGCATCGCGACCATGAACATGTGCGCCCCCGTCGCCTCGTCCAGATCGGCCAGGTCGGGCGCGTGCCGTTTTGGAATCACGAGGAGATGACCGGGGTTGACCGGTCTGATGTCCAGAAAGACGAGCACATCCTCCGTGTCGTAGACGATGCTCGACTCAGCCTCGCCGGCGACAATCGCACAGAACACGCACTGGTCAGCCATTGGTCGCGGGCGATGTCCCTACAGGCAGTCTCGCCGTTCTCCCGCCTCGCTGTCGATTCTCGACTGTCGACTGTCGACCCTACTTCTTCCGCGGTGCGCCCTTGTCCGGGGCGGCGTCGGGCGGAATCCAGCCTTCCGGCAGGCGGGCATCTTCGCCGAAGAAAAACTCCTCCATCTGCTCGCGCAGGATGCGGCGGGTATCGGGATCGGCGGGGTTGAGTCCATAGTGGTTGATGAGGATGGTCATGTGCGGCTGCCACAAGGCGTAGGCCTCGGCCGAGATGTTGTCGTAGATGCGTTGACCCAGATCACCGGGAAAGGGCGGTTTCTCCAGCCCCGGTAGCTCGCGGCCGATCTTCACACATTGCACCATTCGCGGCATCATCATCAGGCTCTCCGGACAATTGCGACACTGATCCCATCGCCGACGCGTTTCGACGATTCTGCCGCGCGTCTTGCTGCCGGGAACCGTAGGGGAGCGGAGAGAACGCGTCAACCGTGCGGTCACATCCGCTACCCGCGCGCGACACCCAACGATTGTGTCATTCTGAGACTGCGGGCGAACGTGCAGAATCTCGTTTCTCGCAAACGGACGATCACCATGCGTCTCGTCTTTCTCGGCCAATCGTGCGGCGCGGCAACGCCACCCCTGGCGGCGCTGCTCGAAGCTGGGCACAAGATCGCCACGGTCATCCTCGCCCGGCCGCCCAGCGCCCGGCTAGGCGAGACCCAGCGGATCGCCGGGGACTCAGGCATCCCCGTCGTCTGGGTGCGCTCCGCCGCCGAAGCCGCCGCCACCCTGCGCGCGTTAGCGCCGGATGCCGCCGTAGCCGCCTGCTTCCCCTGGCGGCTGCCTCGTACCGCCACCGAAATCCCGCCGCTCGGGATTCTCAACGTCCACCCCTCGCTCCTCCCCGCCGGACGCGGCGCGGAGCCGGTCTTCTGGACCCTGCGCCGCGGCGAGCGCATCACCGGCGTCACCGTTCACCGCATGGACGCCGGGTTCGACAGCGGGCCGATCGTGGCGCAGGAGGCGATACCGGTCCCGGAGGGTATCCGCGCCCCCGATCTGGAACGGGATTTGATGTCCCGCGGCGCGCGCCTGCTGATCGACGCCTTGCCGGTGCTGGCCGCGAGAACGCTGCAACTGCGGCCCCAGCCGCGTGACGGGCTGACCCTCGCCCCCGTCCCCACCGCCGCCGATTGGACGATGATGCCGGCACTGCCCGCCGCCTGGGCCTGGCGCTTCGCCCGCGGCGTGGCCCCCCTGCGCGGCCCGCTGACGGTTATCGCCGGCGGCGCGGTGATCCCCGTCCGCGACGCCCTCGGCTGGTCGCCGCACGAACGGTTGCCGGAGCGCGTCATCGATGATGGGGATGGCACGATTCGGGTGCGCTTTACACCGGGGTGGGTGCGCTTTCAGAAGAGCCATGCGGACACGACACCGTCATGAGATGCTGCACCCTCGGTCTCAGCCCCGTTTAGGGGGCTTTCGTGGACGTGCAGGCAGCCAGATGCCTTAGCGTTTGGCGGGAGAGGCGAGGATTGGGGAGAAAATCGCGATGACCCTCCATTTCGACACATCGTTTTGCCGCCTCGCCGGCGTCGATCTCCCGATCGTGCAGGCGCCGGTGGGAAGCATCTCGACACCGGCGCTCGCCGCGGCGGTGAGCGAGGCCGGTGGACTGGGCACCCTCTCCATCACCTGGCGCGACCCGGACGCCCTGCGCACCCTGCTGCGAGACACCCGCGCCCGGACGGCGAAACCGTTCGCGGTGAATCTGGTGCTGGACTGGGATCCCGCCGAGCGGCTCACGATCGCCCTGGAAGAAGGGGCGCCCATCGTCTCCTTTTTCTGGGGCGATCCCGCCCCCTGGGTCGATCAGGTGCATGCCGCGGGCGGGATCGTGCTGCACACCGTGGCCAGCGCGGAGGAAGCGCGCCGCGCGGCGAATGCCGGGGTCGATGCCGTCGTCGCCCAGGGCTGGGAAGCGGGCGGGCACGTCTGGGGCGAGGTGTCCACGCTCGCCCTCGTGCCCCGCGTGGTCGACGCCGTCGCCCCGCTGCCGGTCGTCGCGGCGGGAGGCATCGCCGATGGCCGCGGTCTGGCTGCCATTCTCGCCCTCGGCGCGGGCGCGGCCTGGATGGGGACCCGCTTCCTGCTGGCCGAGGAGGCGGCTACCCACCCGCGCTATCAGGAGCGGATCATCGCCGCCGATGAAACGAGCACCGCCTACAGCTCGCTTTTCGACGTCGGCTGGCCGAACGCGCCGCTGCGCGCCCTCCGCAACACGACCTGGGAATCGTGGCGCGCGGCCGGTGAGCCGGCGCCAGGCATGCGGCCCGGCGAGGGAGAGACGGTCGCCACCGACGAGCTTGGATTCCCCGTCGAGCGCTATAGCAACAGCTGCCCAGTCGCGGGAGCGAACGGCGACGTCGAAGCGATGGCGCTCTACGCCGGTCAGGGGGTGGGGCTGGTGCAGCGCATCCAACCAGCCGCGGCGATCGTGCGCGAGATCGCCGCCGACGCGGCCGCGGCGATCGCCGGTGTGCGGGTGATGGGGTGATGGGGTGATGGGGT
>JACCXM010000403.1 GCA_013697005.1 Chloroflexia bacterium
TCGATGAGGTGTTTGTGACCGCCGGGCTCGCGCAATGTGGTGATCTGTTCCCAGGCCTGCCCACCCTCCAGCGAGACATGCAAGCGCGCCTGCCGCACGTGACGGTTGCGTAGCGCGGCGCGATCGAATGCACGAAGAACGAGCCGGGTGATGGCGATGACGAGCGTTTCCCGGCTGGTGGCTGGCGCCGGTAGGGTGAGCGATTCGCTGACGGTTTCTGGTTGTAACCGGGGATGCACCGGCTCGCGGTCGTTGCCTCGCGCCAGCTCCCAGGCTCTTCGCCCTTCGGCTCCGAAGCGAGCCTGTACGGCCGCTGGGGGAAGGGCGGCGAGATCACCAAGGGTGCGTAATCCCAATCGTTCCAGGCGGCGTTGCTTGTCTGAGGAGAGAGGAAGCAGCGAAATCGGCGCCGTGGCGAGAAACGATTCGATCAGGGTAGGATCGACCACCTGAACCGTGCCGGGCGCTGCCTCATAGGCGGCAACGCGCGCCGTGAACTTGTTCGGGGCCACCCCGGCGCGCGGCCGGAGGAGCGCCGGAACGGTGGCGAGCAAGCGCTCGGTAGCAAGAGAGGGAGGACCAAGCAGGCGGTCCAATCCAGTCAGGTCGATGGCATAACACCCTGGATGTCCGGGATCGCTCTCGACCGCGGGACTGAGCCTTTCCAGCCCGGTGACAATCTGTTCGATCGCCGCGCTTTCGCGTACCGGATGCGGGGTGAGAATCACCGCTTCTGGACATAGAGCAACAGCCTCACGTAAGCCCAGACCGGTCCGGACACCCTGCATCGCCGCTTCTGGGGTGGCGTCGTAGACGATTGGCCGCTCGCCTTGCGCTGGGCCCAACAGCAGTGGCGCTCCGTCGAGCTCCGGGCGATTGAGCAGGGCCACCCGCAGGGCGAAATGCGGAATCACGATACAGGCGATGGACACGGTCCCTCCTTCGTAGGCTCGTCGCCAGGGGCGCGAGGTTGCTCACTCCGCAGATAATAGAACATATGTTCTATATTTGCAAGAGCGGATCGCCAAAGCCGCGGTGTATACTCGTACAAAGTGAACGGACACCTTGATCGTTCAGGGTTCTGCCTGGGCGATCTGCGAACGCCACCACGAGACGTGCCGAGATCATGGCGATGACAACGCGAACGCGTGGATCCTCTGCGACCTCCGCTTCCCGCGGGAGTGAGAACCGCTCCCGCGGCATGACATTCTCCCGGCGGGTCGCCAATTTCACATCTTCATTCCAGGCAGCTCTTCCCGAGCTCGCCGGCACGCCCCGCTTTCGGCGTGAGCTCCTCGGGATTCTTCTCGTCCTGATGGCGCTTTTGAGCGCCTACGTCATTGGACGGGGTGGCGACGAAGGACGACTCGTTTCCTGGTGGGGACACCATCTTGAACGTGCGCTGGGGGGCGCCGCCTTCCTCGTTCCCGTCTTGATTGCACTCGCCGCACTGAGAGCGTTTGGGGGACAACCTGGCAGGGTCCTCGAGGCGCGGCACTATCTTGGCGGGTTCGCTTTTACCGTTTCTGTCGTCGGTCTCCTTCATCTTGGAGCGCGACAAGCAGCGGCGCCGCCGGGTGGCGTGCTGGGAGTCTCGGTCGCCAATTTGACTCTCCGCTGGCTGGGCAGTTTTGGCGCTGGTCTGGCGCTGTTTGCCATCGGTGTGCTGGCGGTATTTCTCCTGGCGGGGAGCGACCTGCAAACATTTACCCAGGATATCCGCGCGCTGTGCAGCGTGATCTGGAGGGGGATGCGAACGCTCCTCGCCAGCGCGGCCGCGCTGGAAACCGGTATTCGGCGATTCGGCGCATCGTTGCACCGCCGAGATGAGGGCCACTGGCATAGCGGCACGGCGGCCATTGCCGTTGCAGCATCAGCCAGCGAACCGCGCCGCAAGCCCATCAAACCGCTGACTTTGCCCACGAGCATCGTGCCGGCGCCACCGGTGGCGCCACCTATAATCAACGTGCCGCCGCGCAAACCCCAGTCAGCGCACGCAGACTCTGAACCAAACGCCAGCGACGTTCCACCTCCGCGCCCGGTCGCGCCTTCCCCACCCCTGCCACTTCCTGATGTCTCGCGTATGGCCTACTACGATGACGTTGCGCCCGACACCGCGGATCTGCATGGCAAGGCCAGGCTTATCGAAGAGACGTTGGCGAGCTTCAAAGTCGAAGCCAAGGTGCGCGAGATCAACCCGGGACCGGCGGTGACTCAATTTGCCCTTGAACCGGGCAACGGTGTCAAAGTCCGCCGTATCACCGAACTGCAGAGCGATCTCGCTTTGGCGTTGGCAGCGCCAAGTATTCGCCTCGAGGCGCCGATACCCGGATTCGCCCGCGTTGGTCTGGAGATTCCGAACGCACAGATTGCGACCGTCGGTCTCCGGGAGACACTCGAATCGGCTTCGTTTGCAAAGGGAAAGCAGAAACTGCCAATTCCCCTCGGCCGCGATGTCAATGGCCGCTACGTCGTGGGCGACCTCACCCGCATGCCGCATTTGCTGATCGCCGGCGCGACTGGCGCCGGGAAAAGCGTGTGTCTGAACGCGATTATTTCGACATTTCTTTCAACCCGGTCTCCAGACGACCTCAAGCTGCTGATGATCGATCCGAAGATGGTGGAGCTGACCGGGTATAATGGTGTGCCCCATTTGCAGGCCCCGGTCGTCACCGACATGGACAAGGTCGTCGGTGCATTGCGTCTCACGCTCCGCGAGATGGAGCGCCGATACACTATTTTTTCGAAGCTAGGAGTGCGGAATCTCGATGGTTACCGCATGAAAATGGCGGATGAAGCTGGCGCTGAAGCGCTGCCGTATCTGGTGGTGATCATTGACGAACTGGCCGACTTGATGATGACGGCACCGGATGAAGTCGAGACACTTTTGGTGCGGCTCGCCCAAATGGCACGCGCCACCGGCATCCATCTCATCATTGCAACGCAGCGGCCGTCCGTGGATGTTCTGACCGGCTTGATCAAAGCGAATGTACCATCGCGGATCGCATTTGCGGTTTCGTCGCTCACCGATAGCCGGGTCATCCTCGACATGCCTGGCGCGGAACGTCTTCTTGGCCGCGGCGACATGCTGTTTCTGCCCCCGGACGCGGCAAAGCCGCAGCGCATCCAGGGAGCGTTCATCGAAGACAAGGACGTCCACTACATCGTGCAACATTGGTACCACGTTGCGCCGGTGCCACGTTACCCGCCGGAGTGGCTCGATCTTCCCGCCGCGGGAGGGAGTGGCGACGACGAGTTAGACGGCGAAGAAGACCCATTGTTCGAGCAGGCACTTTCGATTGTCCGGCTGCACGGCACGGCATCGGCCTCGATGCTGCAACGCCGGCTGCGGGTAGGCTACAACCGCGCCGCGCGCCTGATCGAACGCATGGAAGAGGACGGAATCATCGGCCCGGCGGACGGCATACGAGGACGCCCTGTGCTGGTCGGGGTGGACTAGGATTGTGAGCGGTTGGTCGAATCGCCATAAAGCTCATGCTAGACTGCGCGAGGATTTCGCTGATGTCCCCGCACTCGTATCACTCCGAAGGGTGCTCAATCGATGTCCATCGGCCATGGGCCGGCGACGGCGCAGCCTGTCGCGCGCTTGATCAACGAACTCGCGCGGCTACCCGGGATTGGAACGAAGACGGCTTCGCGTTTGGCCTATCATCTCTTGCGCACCTCACGTGAAGAGGCCGTCTCCCTGGCCGAAGCGATCCTCGACGTCAAGGAGCGGGTGCGTCTTTGCTCGATCTGTTTCAACACGACCGAGGCTGATCCGTGCGCGATTTGCAGCGATCCTGGACGCGACGGCGCGATTTGCGTCGTCGAAGAACCGCTCGATGTGATCGCACTGGAGCGCACCGGCCAGTTCCGAGGCCGATATCACGTGCTCCACGGAGCGGTCTCACCGGTGGAAGGAATAGGACCGGATCGACTCAAGATCCGGGAGTTGATCGAGCGGGTTGAAAAAGATCCTCCACATGAAGTGATTATCGCGACGAACCTCGATCTCCCAGGTGAGGCAACGGCAACGTATCTCCACCGGTTGCTGGCGCCGTTCGGGATAACCGTCTCACGCCCGGCGAGCGGATTGCCGGCGGGCGGAGACCTCGAGTATGCGGACGAAGTGACCCTGGGACGTGCGCTGACGGGACGTAGAGTTCTTTAGCGAATTAGCTATCGTTGCTCACGCGGATGACGGTGATACAGACCGCAATGGCTGCTCAAGTGGTACACTTTGTGATGAATGGTGACGCCTTACCACGTTAGTATGCAGCAAAAAATACTCGCCTTACTCCGGCCTCACGTCGTGTTTTTTCGTGAGCCAGCGGAACTGGCGGACTCCTTCGATTCAGTGTCAAGCTCTAGTGATCAGACTGGAGATCATCCCCCAGAACTCCGGGTTCGACAGTACACTTTTCGAGATGCACCGCGGATTTTTCGATTGCGCGGTTCCCTGCGATTAGACCTTCCGGACTCCCTCGTGAACGAAAGTCCACGACTCATCGATCTCCTGGCCGCGATGCCCTTCCTGCGCCGTGGTCGTCCGACGTTCATCGCAACCGCGGACGGGCAACCGGTGGGATACGTACGATTTTCGCCACGGCGCCCGGATGGACGGTGGGTCGTAACCGAGATCGCGTCTTCAACCGGGGTGTTTTCGCCAGAGCCCGTCTGGGAATTGATGCTTGGCTACGGCGTCCGGGCTGCCGGACTGCGAGGTGTGCGGCGGCTCTTCGCACGGGTTCCTGCCGGGCATGCGCTGGCGGAGACGATGCGACTAAATAGCTGGGTTCCGTACGCAAGCGAAACCATCTTTCGCGCGGAGCGGATGACACCGTTGACGCGGCCGACACACAAACTGCGGCTTCAGGAACCGGCAGACATGTGGTCGGTTCACCAGCTTTACGCTTCATCCGTTCCGCGCCAGATTCAAGAAATCGAAGCGTTGACAAGCCACGTTTGGTACATGGAGCGACTGCGCCGGATGAAACGTGGCGTTCGCACAACAGTGTGGCTGCTGGACGATGAGGAAGGAATCAAGGGCTACGCGCGATACACGCGAGACGCCAAGGGGGGGTTGATTGATGTCATGGTGCCGGCGGGGGCCGGACGCGAACTCGGCGCACTGCTCGACGGGGTTATTTCGCGGCATCGCCAGGGCCAATCTCAGCCAATCTACTGCGCGCTGCGAACGTATCACGCCGATTTGCGAAATGAGTTGATCGATCGCGGGTTCAGTGAAATAGGAGAGCAAGACCTGCTAATACGATACACAACAGCGACCGCCCGAACGCCGATCTTCGACCCCGTGCATTTTCCTGTCGAGCTACGTCCGGCCATGCCTCGCCGTGTGCCGACGTTTCTTGAAGGTCAGCCAACGGACGGGATGTCATGAGTGCGGAAGCGACAGCCAAATGGCTGGATAGTTCCCAGGAGTGGCATCGCGATGCCATGCGGCCAATGTATGAACTCGCAAGTACAGATAATCTCGACGTGCTGCTGGCGGTGCTGCCGAGCGATATCTCGCAGGCAGTTGCGGAGGCAGGGCGAAGCGAGGGTTACGACGATCTGGTCGAGATAGTGATGGATCTGGGGCGAGTTCCGGAGGCGCGATTCCAATCAGGCGAGCTTCCGTTGATCGCGCGCGAAGTCGATCGTTCCGATTTGGCGTTTGTAGAGGCGCGAATCGGCGAGTTTGGCGGCGACAACCGGGCGGGCATCGAGCGCACCCTCCATCGCATCTCCGCAATTCGCAATCGCACCGGCGAAATCGTCGGTTTGACGTGCCGGGTCGGCCGTGCCGTTTATGGAACCATCGCGATCATGCGTGATCTCGTCGAAACGGGACAGAGCATCCTCTTGCTGGGCCGGCCCGGCGTTGGCAAAACGACACTACTGCGAGAAACGGCTCGCGTGCTGGCCGATGAGCTGCACAAACGCGTGGTAGTTGTCGACACGTCAAACGAGATTGCCGGAGACGGCGATATTCCGCATCCGGCGATCGGCCGCGCGCGGCGGATGCAGGTTCCGACGCCAACCGATCAACATGGCGTGATGATTGAGGCGGTCGAGAATCACATGCCGCAGGTGGTTGTGATCGACGAGATCGGAACCGAGTTGGAGGCGATGGCGGCGCGCACGATTGCCGAGCGAGGGGTCCAGCTCATTGGAACCGCGCATGGCAATACGCTCGAGAATCTGATGATGAACCCCACCCTTGCCGATTTGATCGGGGGGATTCAATCGGTCACATTGTCCGACGAAGAAGCACGCCGGCGCGGGACGCAAAAGTCGATTCTCGAGCGGAAGGCGCCACCAACCTTCGACACGATCATCGAGATCATCGATCGCGATCAGGTTGCGGTCCATAACAATGTGGCAACGACGGTGGATATCATCTTGCGCGGTGGGGTGCCGCGGCCGGAGTTGCGGCAACGAGGTAACGATGGTGAGGTGGCAATCACGGTCGCGCCTCGTGTGGTTGGGGTCCAGGAGCGAGAGAACGTTCGTGTGATCGGGCGAACGGGAACCCGTGCGGATGCTTTCGATGACGCCGAACCTGGTTTCAGCGTGCTCGGAAGTGAGGCGCTGAGTGGAGGAGCAGCGACCGAGAATGCCCTTCCCACGAATCTGCGGGGGAAAGGTACGGATCGCCGACCGTTGCGCATATATCCGTTTGGTGTGAGCCGGAATCGCCTCGAACATGCAATTCAGACATCGCGCGCCCCCGCTATCGTTGTGCGCGAAGCGAGGGATGCCGATATCGTTCTCACGCTGAAAAACTACTTTCGGCAGAAAGCGCAGCCAGTTCGCGATGCCGAATCGAGGGGTACTCCAGTTTATGTGCTGCGGTCGAACACTGGCGTTCAGATGGAGCAGCTCCTTACCGGACTTTTCCCACCGCGAGGCGACGATGACCGCATCCCCAGCCGGGAAGCGAAAAGTCATTCGGACGTCCCTCCCGGGGCGCCTTCCAGTAATGACGATCCTCTGCTATCGGCGATCGCCGAGGCTGAGGACGCAATAGCCACCGTCATCGACGGAGGGTCTCCTGTCCAACTGGCCCCCCAAGTGTCAAGGATCCGGCAAATTCAGCATCAATTGGCAGAGCGATATGCGCTCGCGTCACGCAGCCGCGGCCGCGAACCCAACCGCCGCGTGGAAATCTCTCGAAGCTCGCTGAGATAGTGCGGTGCGAGGTATCTTCATTGCGCTCGAAGGAACTGAAGGATCAGGCAAGTCGACGATCGCGAAGCGACTCGCGGAATCGTTTCGCGGGCAAGGGCGCGACGTCATCGTCACTCGTGAGCCTGGTGGCACCGAGATTGGAGAACGCATTCGACGCGTGCTGCTCGGCGCGGGGTCCAGCGGGATGCTTGCCGAAACCGAGTTGCTGCTCTTTGCTGCCGCCCGCGCACAGCACGTGGGCGAACTGATTCGCCCGGCCCTCGACCGGGGATCATTCGTCATAGCGGACCGATTTAGTGATTCATCGATCGCGTATCAGGCGGCAGGCCGAGGCGTTCCAATTCAGTCTGTCGCCGCGGTGCAAAGGATTGCGACCGATGGCCTTGAGCCGGATCTGAAGCTTCTCCTCGACCTTCCCGTTGCGGTTGGCCTGCAGCGGCGGCTCGCGTTCGGAAATGAGTCAAATCGTATAGATACGGAGGCCTTGCGGTTTCATACACGAGTTCGCAATGCTTACTTATCCCTTGCAGTCGCGGAGCCGCAGCGTTGGCGCATTATCGATGCGTCGGGCACCGAAGCTGAGGTGTGGAAAGACGTCCAGGAATCCGTAACGGTAGCCATCCGAGTGAAGCGCCCGGATGAGTTTTCCGTTTGTCAGGACGATCACCGGCGGCTGTCGTGAGACTTGTGCTGGCGGTGATTCAGGCGGCAGACGTCGAAACCCTGCTGCGCGATTTCACCGAGTTTGGCGTTTCGGCGACGCAGATCGAGGGTGATCTCGCGGTCGGACAAGGAGGGCTCGCCGCCGTCATCATCGGAGTACGCGACGATCAAGTGCCAGACATCTTGACGCTCATCCACGCGCGCGCGCGGGGGCGGGCGCTCCAAGTCGAACCACTGCGTCCATTTGCCGAAAGGGTAGAGTTCTGGATTCCCGGCCCCACGGAACGAGGGACCGGAGGCGCAAGCGTATTTGTTCTTCCGGTCGAGAGGTTCGAACGCATGGGGTACGCTTGATCGTGAGGCAACCTGAATCGTCGCAACCGTAGGGACGTTGATCTGTGATTGAAACTGCCGCGCGAGGCGCACAATTTTTGCTTGCGATAGGAATTGCCTATGTGTTCGCGATCTGGTTTGCACTCGTGGCCTGGACATTTCGCGATATCGAAGCGCGTAGCCGGAGCGTATTCACGCAGGTTTTCTCGACACTCCTCGTCGTCCTCTTTTTTGCTCCGGGTCTCGTTCTCTATTTAATCCTTCGTCCTAAAGAGACACTTGATCAGACTTTTCAGCGTGCGCTAGAAGAGGAGTATCTTCTTCAAGATCTCGATGACTTGCCCCTCTGTCAGGGGTGTCAACGCTCAGTAGATCCGGAGTTCGTGCTCTGCCCGCATTGCCAGACACGACTGCGTGGTCCGTGTTCCGCCTGCGCCAAACTCATCGATCTCCGATGGACGGTGTGTCCTTATTGCGCAGTTCCGGTTGAGCGAGCGGCCCTGGACTCTCCTGGCAAGGGGGCGGACTCGGTTCGCGTTCTCGACGACGTACGATCCGATCGCCGAAGACGCGCAATGGCTGCCGCCGCGCAGCGAGTCGGTATCGATCCGGTGGAACTGGATGCGCTTTCCGATGCGTTGGCTGGATCCACCGGACATGTGGCCGTTGGCGCTGGCCCAACGCGGTTTGGTTTGTCGCGGCGGCTGGCGACTATTGGAGAGGCCGCGCGAGCGAGAGGGGGAGAGCGCACGCTGCCAGGAACCGCCGGGGATGAGTCCGTTCATGCCGCCGAAGCTGGCGGCACAATGAGCCCGCTCGATGAAAACTCGACGATCACTACTCAAATCGGGGACGGCTTCTGGGCCGACCCGCTGCCGGGGTCCGAGCGACGCCGGTGATTCGCGCTGCCATATCGCTCCCCAATGATGCCCGGACGCTGTGGTAAACTGCGCCCGATTTCTTGATCCCCGATAGCTCAATGGTAGAGCGACCGGCTGTTAACCGGTAGGTTCTAGGTTCGAGTCCTAGTCGGGGAGCCAGCTGCGGACCAGGCGGCGCGATGTTCGGGCCACGGGCGGATGCCACAGGCTAAATTGAATAGTTCGCATTTGGCTGTCGACCAGTTTGTCGCTCCACGAGCGTCTCGAGCGTGATGGAACGCAGTTGACTCTCTATTCGCTCCTGCAGCTCGTGCCAAATCTCATGCACGATGTCGGTGGCGCCGATGCCGTCCGGATGGGGATGCGGTTGGCGATCGACGCCATCTAAGGCCGCGAGAATATCGTAAACGGAAATCTCCGCGGGTTGCAGCGCGAGCTCATGGCCGCCTAAAGGGCCGCGCGTGCTTTTGATCAGCCCCGCGCGGCCAAGCGCACCGAGTACTTGATGGAGATACGCCTCCGGAATGTCTTGACGCGCCGCTATTTCTTTACTGTGCACTGGGCCCCGGCCCGCCCGGGTCGCAAGGTCAAATAGTGCTCGGACGCCGTAGTCCGCGCGACTTGAGACGCGCATTCAGCACCTCGTTCATATTTCCGCTTCGATAGCCCGCGAGGTCGAGGACGACGTGGCGATAACCGGCGGCTGTGACCGCAGCGACGAGTTCGCCAGCGCGTTCAATTGCCATTCCAAACTGTTCGTGCGGAACTTCCAAGCGAGCTATTTCATCGTGATGGCGGACTCGAAACCCAAGAAACCCCAGGCGCCGCACAGCGCTCTCGGCGGTTGCGACTTTACGGAGTTTCTCGACGGTGATTGGGTCCCCGTAGGCGAATCTCGATGATAGGCATGCAACCGCGGGTTTATCCCAGGTCCGCAACCCATGCCGTTCCGATAGCTGACGGATCTCCGCCTTGAAAAGGCCAACCTCCTGCAACGGGCTTCGGACGCCAAGGTCCCGAGCGGCGCGCATTCCGGGTCGATAATCGTCGAGATCATCGGCATTTGCGCCGTCAACGACCACCTTCAGTCCACGTGTGACAGCGACATTGCTGAGCTGCGTGTACAGCTCGGTCTTGCAAAAAAAACACCGCTGATGCGTATTATCCGCGTATCTTGGATCAGTCAGCTCGGCGGTATCAACGAGAAGATGCTCCGCGCCAATTTCGGTTGCTATGACACGCGCTTCATCCATTTCCTCCGCGGCATAGGTCTGAGAAAGTCCCGTTGCCGCGACCGCATTTTGGCCGAGGGCATCGACCGCGATCTTGAGCAGATAGCTGCTGTCGACACCGCCGGAAAACGAGACGAGGACGGATTGAAACCCGACCAGGAGTGCCGAGAGTTGAGACTCTTTTTCCTCGATGCTGCCCGCCACGACCATCAGATGTTGTGTTCTCCAGAAGCCTTCCGCGCAGGCCGCGGCTGCCTCGATCAGAACTCCTGACCTCCGGGTCCGGCCGGCCGGCGGCTGTCTCCGGGACGGCTGGCGAATTCCCCATTGCTGCCTGACTGTTGCTGACGAGGCATCGCGTCAGGGTGAGCTCCAGGTCCGCCGCGAAATCCTCGATCGTCGCGGCGAGGGCCGCGATCTCCGCGGTCGTCGCCGCGACGCGACGGGCGGTCCGGCTTCGGTTCAGGGAGTGTTCCGGTAAGCGCGGCCCGCCGCGACAAGCTCACTTTTCCGTTAGGGGCGACCTCCGTCACCATTACCGTGATTTCGTCGCCGACGGTCAGCACATCCTCGACGCGGGCAACGCGGATCGATGGATCTTCGGATAGCTCCGAAATGTGCACCAATCCATCCTTGCCGGGCAAAATTTCTACGAACGCACCATACGGCATGATGCTGACTACTTTACCGTTATAAATCTCGCCGCGGTCAATGCGAAGTTCCTGGGTCAGTCCGAGAATCCTCTGAATTGCTGCCTCGGCACCTTTCACGTCAGTTGAAGCTACCGACACCGTTCCGTCGTCGTTGATGTCGATGCGGGTGCCGGTGTCTTCCTGAATAGACCGGATCATTTTCCCGCCTGGTCCGATGATGGCACCGATCTTCTCCGGGTTGACTTTCAGACGGATCACGCGCGGGGCAAACTGAGACAATTCTGAGCGCGGCTGCTCAATCGATTTGTTCATTTCGGCGAGGATGTGCAGGCGACCCTCTCTGGCTTGAGCGAGTGCCTCGCGCATGACCCGCGGGGTAATTCCCTTGACTTTGATATCCATCTGGACAGCAGTCACGCCTTTTTCGGTGCCGGCGACCTTGAAGTCCATGTCGCCAAGTGCGTCTTCCATCCCTTGTATATCGCTGAGAATGGCATAGCGCCCGGTTTCTTTCTCTGTTACCAGCCCCATTGCGATCCCTGCCACCGGGGCGGTTATGGGCACGCCCGCGTCCATCAAGGCGAGCGTGCTGCCACAGACGCTTGCCATAGAGGTCGACCCGTTGGAGCTCACGACTTCCGAAACGAGACGCATGGTGTATGGAAACGAGTCGGCGTCGGGAATGACGGCGATCAGCGCGCGTTCGGCAAGTGCGCCGTGGCCGATGTCCCTCCGACTCGTTCCCCGGAGTCGCCGTACTTCCCCGACGCTGAACGGTGGAAAGTTGTAATGATGGATGTAGCGCTTTCGGGCTTCCGGACCGATCGAGTCAAGACGCTGCTCCTCGGCGGTGGAGCCCAGTGTCACTGAGGTAACAACCTGGGTTTGTCCGCGGGTAAAAATCGCGGAGCCATGTGTTCGGGGCAGATATCCAGTTTGTACCCAGATGGGACGGATTTCGTCTGTGCGTCTCCCGTCTGGCCGCGACCCCTCGTCGAGGATCCCGCGACGCACCTCAGACTTCAGGATGTTTTCAAAGGCTTCGATCACGTCCTTGGATGCATAAGCGGCAATTGCTCCGTCTTCTGGCGAAGCAAAGTTCGCTTGAAGCTCGGCGCGTAGGTTTGAGGTGCCTTCAAGGCGGAGGACTTTGTCGGGATTGTTGATCGTGTCCCGTAATCGTTCACCAAGAAACTCGCGAACCTGGGCCGCGGTTTGGTCATCGGCCGCAGGTGGTGCGAACGACCATTTTTCTTTGCCTGCCTGATGCTGAAGCTCGAGCTGAATCGCAACTATTCTTTTGATTTCTTCGTGCGCGCGTTCGATGCCGGCAACAACGATGTCTTCGGCAACTTGATCGGATTCGCCTTCAACCATCATGATGGCATCGCTCGTTCCAGCGACGACCATATCCAACGTACTTTCGGCAAGATCCGAGGCGGTGGGGTTGATGACAATCTGATCGGCAATGTAGCCGACGCGCACCGCGCCGAGCGGTCCGTCCCAGGGGATCTGGGAGAGCGTCAGCGCAGCGGATGCGCCAATGATGGACAGGATGTCCGGGTCATTTTCCTGGTCAGTAGACATGACGGTCGAGATAATCTGGACTTCCGCCATGTAGCCTTCTGGAAAAAGCGGCCGGATTGGCCGGTCAGTGAGTCGCGCGGCCAGGGTTGCTGCTTCCGTGGGGCGCCCTTCCCGCTTGATGAACCCCCCAGGAATCTTGCCCGCGGCATACATTCGCTCTTCATATTCAACCGTCAGGGGAAAGAAGCCAACTGCCTGATTTGGCTCGCGTTCGCCGACAACGGTCGACAACACCAAGGTATCGCCGTAACGGACGACGACCGCGCCGTCAGCCAACTGGGCGATGAGGCCATTTTCCAAAGAAAGCGTTCTACCCGCGATTTCGCTTTCGACCCGACTGACGGCCGGTAATTGAGTTCGATCCATGTGAAGCCCCTTTCGGCAGTTGGCGTGCGTCTGATGCGTTTGTTTGGATCATGCACTTTCGTACTGCGAGGAACTGGAGCGTGCCCACCGAGGCCGCTGAGCACGCTCCAATACCCCAAGCGATCGTGCACTCCGGACCATTCTGCTACGTAGCGACTACGTGTCCCCCGTTCCAACGAAATGGCCCAAGACACCGAGCCCTGGGCCATCCGCATCGAGTGATCGCACCACCAAGGGAGGTGTTGTCGAAGAAATAACCCCCACGCATCACGCTATTTGCGAAGACCGAGCCGCGCGATTGTCGCCCGGTATCGTTCGACGTCCTTGTCGGCAAGATACGCAAGCAACCGCCGCCGTTGGCCAACGAGCTTCAAGAGCCCGCGGCGGGAGTGAAAATCATGTTTATGAGCTCGCAAGTGTCCAGTCAAACCCTGGATACGCTCGGTTAGAAGGGCAATCTGGACCTCGGGCGAGCCCGTATCTCCACCATGCGTCTGAAACTGCGAAATGATGGTTTCTTTCTGTTCGCGCTGCAATGCCATATTCAGGAATCCCTCTCCCGATCAAAATTGATAACGCACACAATAATCCGGCGCTCTTACAAGCGCGCAACCGGGTGAGTATACCATTCGGTCTGTGGCCTTTCCATTGAGGGAGTGTGGGAAAAGATGCAATGTCCGTGCTGGGAGTGATCGGCGGAAGCGGCATTTACCACCTTGGCAGTATGAGCTCGCGAAGGGACATTGAATTGGAAACGCCGTTTGGATCGCCGAGTGGCGCGATTCTGAAGGGCACTGTTGGAACGACTGAAGTCCTCTTCCTGGCGCGGCACGGCGCGGGGCATGTATTTTCGCCGGCAGAGGTACCGTACCGCGCTAATATCCACGCGCTCAAGCAACTGGGCGCCACGCACGTGCTCAGTCTGAGTGCGGTTGGCAGCTTGCGAGAAGACCTTCCGCCACGCTCCCTGGTGGCTCCCGATCAGATCATCGATAGGACCAGCGGACGAAGCCGGACGTTTTTTGACGACGGGATCGTCGCTCACGTGGGAATCGCTGACCCATTTTGTTCCAGTTTCCAGGACGAACTGGACATCGCGGCACACTCCGTGGACCATCCCTTGCGACGTGGGGGTACGTACGTGTGCATCGACGGACCCCAATTCTCGACGCGAGCGGAATCTCATCGCTTTCGGAGTTGGAATGCAGCAATAGTCGGAATGACCGCGATGCCGGAGGCCCGGCTGGCGCGCGAAGCGGAGCTTTGTTATGCAACTTTGGCAATGGTCACCGATTTTGATGTTTGGCATGAAAGCGAAACAGATGTCAGTGTCGAAGTGGTCATGTCGAATCTGGAGGCGAATAGCCAAGCCGCCACGGACATTATTGTTTCACTGGCCAAGAGAGGGCTGGCGGAGCGCACGTGTCGCTGCGGCGCTGCACTGGACGGCGCCATAGTTACGTCTCCAGATTCCATATCTTACGAGGCGAGGGAGCGCGTGAGTCTTCTGGTTGGAGACCGGTTGGGCATTGAGCCGCGGTGAATCTTCAGCACAGACCAATGCGGTTCATCGAGATCCTCCCGACGTTGACCGCGGCCGTGGGCATTGCCGCCGTTCAAGGTTTTTCCGGATCACGGTGGGCGATCGGTTCTGAGGCTAGCGTTGCGTTGCTCGTGACGATCGTTGCGCCGCTCGCGGCAGCAATTCTTCTCAGGCGCGTGAGTCCGGGGAGTGATTTGCTCCTGATTTCCGTTGCCGGCATGTTGGTGGCGATTGGATCGGTGACTTTGATTGCACTATCCGGTGAGGCGGGGGCCGCTGGTGAGTTTTATGGCGCGATTGCGTTTCGGCATGGATTGTTCGCCGGGGTGGGCTACCTGGCTTTGCTGGCGGGCGTATTGGCCGCAACAAGGGTCGATAAAGTCATCAAATATCCGTTCACGATTCTTGGTATCGCTATCACGTTGACGTTGGCCACCGTGGTATTCGGATCGACGGTGAATGGTGCGCGGCTGTGGTTGCAAATCGGGGCGGTGCGATTCCAGCCATCAGAAGTCGCCAGAGTCTTGATCGCGATATTTGTCTCCATTTACCTGTACGATCGGCGCCACCTTATCGCCGCACCCTGGCGAGTTGGTTCAATGGATCTCGTGTTTCTGCCCTATCTCTTGCCGCTGCTGGCCGCACTCTCTGGAGCGGCGGCGGTGCTCGTTTTGCAGAACGACCTCGGCATGGCCGCGCTCGTCTTACTCGGAGCCTTCGCTTCAATGGTGGCGGTATTCACTTCCCGCGCAACTCTCGGTTTCGCGATTGCATTGCTTGGGCTCGCTACTATCGGAGCGTATGTCACGGTCGAAAGAGTTCGCGATAGGGTTGCGGGATGGCTCAATCCGTGGGACGACCCGGCCGGTCGCGGATTTCAATTCGTGCAGGCTGACTATGGGTTTGCCGCGGGCGGAGTTTTCGGAGGGGGCTCGTCCCTTGTCGGCGCGAATGTCCCCGAAATCCATACGGATTTGATTCTGGTTGGTGTCGGCAACCAGTTTGGCTGGTTGACCGCAGTCGGGTTGGTCTCAATGCTCTCCCTGCTCGTTTGCCGATGCGCCCTCGCTTCGCTGCGAGCAAGGAATAGATTTGAGGTGATGCTGGGGTTGAGTCTGACAGGCGTGATCGCAATCCAAAGTATTCTGATCGTCGGGGGCACGCTTCGGGTGTTGCCGCTAACTGGGCTCACCGTTCCGTTGGCGTCGTACGGTGGCTCGTCGATAACGGTTACGTTGTTCACGATTGGTGTCATTGCCGGATTGCGGGCTTCTCCACGGCGAACTCATCGTTTGCTTAGTTGACGATTCACATTCCGAAACTGGGAACGACCGCGAGATATTTGACGCCGCGGCATATCAATGGCGGAAATGGTTGCGAATCTCGGTGAGTAGGCGATGATCGTGAGAGCAGGCCGATGATCAATGCGGTGCAGGTGAAGGAAGGCCGGATCGTGGTTCCGCCGCGAACAATTGGACTGGTCGCCGCGCGAAGTAAACAAGAAGCTGGAGATTTAGCGCTAAGCGTTGCCCAGACGCTGATCGCCGCCGGCGCCGCGGTCGTCCCTGAAGACGAACTTGGCGCGGCCGATGGTGATTCGGTCGATGTAATCGTGGTTCTCGGCGGCGACGGACTGATGATGCGTGCCGCGAATACATTTCCTGACATTCCGCTACTTGGAATCAACTTCGGCAATGTTGGATTTCTCGCGTTGGTGGAGCGCAGAGACTGGAGAAAGGCAGTTGCGACTCTGCTCACCGGGGAGTATGCAATTCAGGAAGGGCCCACTCTGCAAGCGACGTTAGTCCGCGAAGCCGACATCGTTCCTGAGGGATGGGCAATTAATGATGTCGTGGTCCGTTCTGGCATGCGCATGGTGGACGTCGAGATCTACATTGATGGTCAGTACGTCAACACGTATCCGGGCGATGGCATGATCATCGCCACCCCGCACGGCAGCACCGCGTATTGCATGGCCGCGGGGGGGCCGATTCTGACCGCGGGTGTGCGGGGATTCGCGATTGTGCCTATCTCTTGCCACAGTCCGATTCGAACCCCCTTTGTGGTACCGGAAGAGGGAATCATCGAGATGGTCATTGCCAACGATCACGATGCGTCGCTCATCCTGGATGGCCGAGAAGTGGTTCGCCTTGATCGTTTCGATGTTGTCCGCGTGGCTCGAGGGGAGCACGCGTTCCGTTTGGTGACGCTGGGGTCGACGAATTTTTATGAAGCATTTCGAACCAAATTCAACTTTAGAATTAGACCGGATGCGGTACCTAGTCGCTCGACGAGACAATCGACCAGGCAAAGCACTACCCCACCGAGAGGTGGCGGATCAGGCAAGTCATCAGGCGCTGGCGCGGACGAGGCGATTGACTCCGGGAGCGAACAAACGTTCTGATATCTCTGCTATAATCACGCTATGGGTGAACCTCTGTCCACCGCCATCCAAAGCAGCGCACAATCAAACGTTGGGATCGATCGGCCGAGTACACCCACGTTGCTGGTTGAGGACGCGCCCCTAGAGCGAAGCTTGCGTCCCCGCCGGCTGGCCGAGTACATCGGCCAGGAACGGGTCAAGGAGACGCTGCAGGTTTTCATCGACGCGTCGAAGCAGCGCGGCGAAACGCTCGACCATGTGCTTTTTTACGGTCCACCTGGACTTGGCAAAACGACTCTGGCATCAATCATTGCCGTCGAGATGGGAGTCAGTCTGCGCATTACCTCCGGACCGGCGATCGAACGTCAAGGTGACCTGGTCTCGATTTTGACCAATCTGAAGGCGGGCGATGTTCTTTTCATCGATGAAATCCATCGGCTGAATCGGGCAGTAGAAGAAGTTCTTTATTCCGCAATGGAGGACTTTGCGGTCGACATCGTGCTTGGCAAGGGACCCGCGGCAAGGACGATGCGAATCAATCTTCCCAGGTTTACGCTTGTCGGCGCCACGACACGCTTGGCGCTGCTGACAGGTCCCCTGCGTGACCGTTTCGGATCCGTGTTGAGACTCGGTTTTTACAGCCGGGCAGCGATGGAAGAAATCGTGCATCGGTCGGCACGTGTACTCGACGTGCCCATCTCCGAGGAAGGCGTGCGAGCGCTGGCAGAACGAGCCCGCGGGACCCCACGTGTGGCTAATCGCCTGCTGAAGCGAGCGCGGGACTTTGCGGAGGTGCGAGGTGAAGGCGCGATCACCGACAAGATCGCAAGCGACGCATTGCAGATGCTTGATATCGACGATCTGGGACTCGACGAGATCGATCGACGCATTCTGCGTTCAATCGTGGAAAAGTTCAACGGCGGTCCAGTTGGGATAGATACGCTTGCGGCGGCGATCAGTGAAGAAACTGACACGATCATGGACGTTTATGAACCGTATCTGATCCAACTCGGGTTTTTGCAGAGGACTCCGCGCGGCCGTATTGCAACGGATGGCGCTTACGCTCATCTTGGTTATGAAGCCCCTGCGGAATCCGCTCGCCAACCAGTTCTCTTTGGTGGGGCCAAAGGTTGACGTTGGAAGACGAGCCGCGACGTAGTGGGGACGATCTGAACGTATCGGATTTCGATTACGAACTTCCCGAGTCTTTGATTGCGCAAACGCCTTTGGAAAATCGGGAGGACTCCCGACTTCTCGTCCTCGAAAAGAACTCGGGTCACATCCACCATTCGCGATTCAAGCATCTAGGCCAGATGCTGGCGCCTGGTGATCTTTTGGTGGCGAACAACAGCCGAGTCAATCTCGCGCGGATGCACGGCATCCGCGATGCGACCGGCGGAGCGGTCGAAATTCTTTTGCTGAGAGAGGTAGATGGAACCTGGAGCGCAATGGCCAAACCTGCCAGCAAGCTTCGCGCTGGGGCGGCTCTTACCTTTCCATCTCTCAGAGGGGATGTCGAACCAGCCAGGGGCATAGTCGAGGAAAATCTGGGCGAAGGGGTCGTCAGACTCCGATTCGATCCAGTAGCCAACCAGCGTCTCTCGTGCTATGGAGTGACACCATTGCCGCCGTATATCACCCAAACACTGCTCGATCCAGATCGATATCAGACGGTGTACAGTAGCGTTTCAGGATCGGCGGCAGCGCCAACCGCGGGACTCCATTTTTCACTTGAGCTGATTGCTGATTTGAACCGGCAAGGGATCGGGTGGACCGAAGTTACCCTGCACGTGGGTCTAGACACGTTCCGACCAATCATGGTCTCGCGAATCCGCAATCACGCGATCCATGAAGAATGGTGTGAGGTGTCGACCGAGGCAGCGCGCTCTGTCGCCGAGTGCCGGCAACGAGGGGGACGTGTAGTCGCAGTTGGTACAACCGCGGCGCGCACGTTGGAGACTTTAGGCGCCTGCTGGAGTGATGATACGCCGCAAGGTTTCGCCGGAATGACCAAGATCTTCATCGTCCCTGGTCATCGATGGCGACTTGTCGATGCTTTGGTGACGAACTTTCACCTGCCGCGCTCCAGCCTGTTGTTGCTGGTAAGCGCGCTTGCGGGACGCGAGTCGATACTCCACGCTTACGCAGAGGCGATTCGGCAGGGATATCGGTTTTACTCGTTCGGGGATGCGATGCTCATTCGATGAGCCAGAAAAGGATCATGATGCTGAGGTCTGACCGCGCCGCGAGCGATACCACGACGCTGATAGCGTGCGCTCGATCGTTCGCTCTTGCTGGCTTGGCGTTTGTTGTGCTGACAGGATGCGGTGCGGCTCCCGCCGGTGGGGTATCTCTTGGGGCAACACCAGCACCGGAAAGTTCGCCCAGCGCGGATGGTTTAAGTTGTTGGACGGACGAGCAACGATTGGAAGGAGACCAGGGAATGTCTAAAATGTACACGTCGCCGCCGGAGCTGCGAATCGACCCGGCAAAAAATTACACCGCGACACTGCAAACGAATAAGGGTGAGGTTGAGGTGGAGTTTTTTCCGGCTGATGCTCCGAATACCGTCAATAACTTTGTCTGCCTTGCCGAGGATGGATATTTCGATGAGACGCCATTTCATCGGATCGTCAAAGGATTTGTGATACAGGGTGGCGATCCGACGGGTACTGGCAGCGGCGGACCTGGCTACCAGTTCAACGACGAAACTGTAACGCGAGACTATGAGCGGGGGATATTGGCAATGGCCAACGCCGGTCCCAACACGAACGGGAGCCAGTTTTTTATCGTGCTCGACGATCTCCGTGGCCGGCTTCCAAAAAACTACACGATTTTTGGTCGCGTCACCGGTGGACTCGACGTCGTCGATGCGATTGCAGAAACTCCTACCGCCTCCGGCCGGAGCGGGGAAAAATCGACTCCAACCGAGCCAGTAACGTTGGAAAAGGTGACAGTCTCTGAGTCGTAGCTTGCTTGGTCAATTCCACTTGAACAGGAGAACAACCGCGGGCCGGACGGGCATACACCGTCCGGCCTGCTGATCGACATCATAACCTCAAGCGGCGACATCCAGTTCGCGGCACACTTCTTCATACTCGCCGAGCAGCTGAAACCAAAACGCTTCCCACTCCGAAACGTCGGCGCCAGAGACTACGGCTTCGTCGATGCGGCGATATCCATCATCGAGACGTTGCTCGAGAGAGCTCCGCTTCGCACTCAGGCAGCCGCTCAAATGCACAGGATCACGGTCGATGCCGGTTTCTTCCGCGTCGTTCATCGAATTGCGCTCCCAGTCCCCTCACTCTTATGAGGCTATCTTGTCGGCCCCGGCCTGGGTCTGAATGCGATCGATGAGCGTCGAGGCATCCCTGCGGCTCAATGCCACAGCCTGGACGCCGAACTCCTGAACGGCACGTTCATCGAGGGACGGGCCATCGAGACCTGCTTCGCGAGCGACCGCTTGCAAGTAACGGAGCTGCCGCTGTGTGGCTGCCTGATCTGGACCAATGGCCGCGATGGCGATCGGAGCTTGGCGTTCCTGCGCCGTGCTGCCTCTCGCCGACGCCGCTGACTTCACTGGGGCGTCGACTACGCGTCCGGCCGCAGCGCCGAACTCGAAATCGGGACAGAATTGGGTACCAAACCCGAGGGCACCGAGAGCGCGGCCAATTGCTTTGGTTTCGGCCTTCTCCAGATAATCGCGGAAGTCGCCGGCGGTCTCGCTACCCCAGCCAGTCGAGGAGCCACCATCCGGAATCGCGATCCGGGCGCGAAAAACAGCGATGTTATCGGCGTGAGACACCAACTCTGTTTCGACCGTCGCGTCAGGATGTCGATCACGGAGCCAGACCAGCCGCCATTTCACTTCCAGGTAGTCTGACCCGTTGACGCGGGTGAGATAGCGGGCGGGTTCAAACGGGGTTGCCACTGCCATGGTATTCCTCCATACGGATTAGAACTTTTGTTCTGATACTGAAGTTTAGAGGATACCGAAACCTCTGTCAAGGGGTCAACGCAGGACATATTTTGCCGTGACCGCGGGCCACACAAGAGACGCAAGTCTGTCCATCGCTCCCATGCTATAATCGAGTCCTTATGTGTACGGACACTCGAAACCAGAGGAACAGTTGAGGTGAATGTCTCCTCTCCGCAGGAACTCCTGCAGCGATCTCTGGCTCAAGTAAGCCGTGCTGTCGCGACCAAAACGACGTTCCCAATCCTGAGCAACGTACTCATTGATGCTGATGGCGAGAGTCTTCGATTGGCGGCCACCAATCAAGAAATCGGCATCTCGTCCAGTATTCCCGCACAAGTCGATGAACCAGGGCGGGTCACGGTGGATGCGCGGTTGCTCTCAGAATTTGTGAACACGCTGCCCCACGAAACCGTACGCCTTTCCACCGACCTGGGCCGGCTCATGCTCAAGGTGAACGGGCTCGGCGCTGACGCCGAGATAAACGGAATCGATGCGGAGGAATTTCCCTTGTTTCCGCGCCAGGAGGACGGCGCATTCACGGCGAGTGTTGACCCTCAGATGCTGCGCGAAATGATTGGGCTCGTGGAGTTCGCGGCAGCCAGCGACGACAGCCGACCAGTTCTGGCTGGCGTTCTGATTCGATTCGAGGACAACAGAATCATCATGGCGGCGGCAGACGGATTCCGGCTCGCCGTGCGCGAAGGTGAACTCGTATCGTCGGTCCTGGAACGTCTCGACATCATTGTGCCGGCCAGGGCGTTGCGTGAGCTGGCGCGAATTATTGGCGATCGAACCGAGCCGATCGCACTGAGAGTAACCCCGAATCGCGGGCAACTTCTCGTCGAAACGGAAGATACGGAATTCTATTCTCGTCTCATCGATGGGACGTTTCCGGATTTCCGGCAGATTGTACCTCCCGAGTTCGCCACGCGAATCGAGTTGGGCCGGGATGATTTTCTCGCCGCGGTGCGGCGGGCGGGCTTTTTTGCGCGTGACAATAACGACGTCGTAAGGCTGAGCGCGAAGATGTCCGACGACGAGCTGGCAGCGGGCAACGTTCAGGTGTCCGCCAATGCCGCCGAACGGGGCAGCAGTCAAAGTGACGTGGCCGCGGCGATCCAGGGTCCGGAAGGTCAGATTGCCTTCAACAGCCGATACCTGGTCGATGTGTTGAGCGTGTTACGGTCCGCACGAGTCATGCTCGGGATGAACGGGGCAAATCAGGCGGGCGTTGTGCGCTCTCTCGATTCAGATTCCTATACTTACGTCATCATGCCCATGGTCATCGGCGCCAACTGACCTGTACCGGTCATTTCGCATATGCGGTTACGGACACTCGAGCTCAATGAGTTTCGATCATTTCGCAGGCTATTCCTGCCGCTTCAACCGGCTGGATTCCGCGCGGTAGGACCAAACGCAAGCGGGAAGTCGACGCTGTTGGAAGCAATGGCGATGCTGGCTACGACGCGGTCGCCACGCACCTCTGCCGAACGTGAAATCGCCAATTGGCAAAGTGGCTCGGACCTGGCAATCCCGCCGTACGCAAGGCTTCGCGCCGAATTCGAACGGGGTGATGGTTCGCACCATATTGAGATTGGCCTCACGCTCGATGGCGGCGAGTCTGGAGCGCTGAAGAAGAGGACGCGTTTCGATGACCGCTCCGTTCGCAGCGTAGACGCTGTTGGTCAGCTCAAGACGGTTTTGTTTTCTCCTCAAGATGTAGACCTGATTTCAGGTTCGCCGAATCTCCGCCGACGCTACCTGGATATGGCTGTAAGTCAAGCGAGTCGAAGCTATCTGCGCGCCCTATCTCGATATAACCGGGTGCTGGAGCAACGGAACAGCCTACTGCGAGGATTCGCGAGAGAGAAGGTCAGTTCCGAGGCATTGGGTCCAGCTCAAGAAATGGCATTCTGGAATGCAGAGCTGATCTCTACGGCCGTAGATGTTATGGCGATGCGACTCGGCGCCGTGAATTTTCTCAATTCGCGTGCGAAGTTTCATTTTTCAATGTTGACGGGGGACGAAACATTGTCGGTTGCCTATGTCGCGCCGCGCGTCAACCTTCCCGAAGAAGAATGGGTTGGCGTGGCGTGGCCAGCGACTCCGCAAAGCATCCGTCAGGCATTGGCGGCGTCATTTGCGGCGAGTCTGGAACGGCTTGTGGCGGAGGAGCTGCGCCGCGGAATAACCGTCATCGGGCCACATCGTGACGATATTGAGGTGATGGCCAGCGGCGTTGATCTTGGTAGATTCGGATCGCGAGGACAGCAACGCCTCGCCGTACTGGCGATCAAACTTGGGGAGCTTGATTTGCTGGAGGATGCTGGGGGAGAAACACCGGTGCTTCTGCTCGACGATGTCTTGTCGGAGCTCGATGGCCGTCACCGTGAAAAGCTGGTCAATCTGCTGTCAGCGCGGGACGCTCAAATTTGTGTGACGTCGACCGACGACCGCGATCTAGCGTCGCCTGGACTTTCGCATTTGCCACGTCTCCGGGTTGCGGACGGTGCGGTTGGATGAGTCAGATCACGATATGTTCCTACACGGTATTGGGCTGGCGTGGCAACGGCGATCAGAATCGGAACCGGAACGGTCAGAGCTGTGGTTTACGCAGGTGAATGGCCCTGCGGTGCGGGTTATTTTCGTTCTCACTTGTGCGATCGCTACACTGCACGGCTGCACTCAGGCGTCAGTGGATCAAGGTGGCATTTCCGTACTGGATTCATTGGAAGGTACGCCTAGATGGATCGATACCGCGCCGGCTGCGCCGGTTTGGTCGCCGGACGGTGAGGTCATAGCCTGGGGCACTGAAGATGGGCTCTACGTTAGTCCAGGAAAAAGTTCAGATCCAGAATTGCTCACGACGGAAATCTCAGTGGCTGGTCGCCCAGCCTGGTCGCCGGATGGACGCAGGTTGGTTTTTGTCGATGAGATTCGATCGTCTTTGGTTGTAATCGATTCAGCCTCAGGGCACAGAACATTGGAACTCGAATTGGCGAGTGACCGCGCGAAGTTTCCTTCGATCGGAACACTGACATTTGGCGGACCGGCGTGGTCCCCAGATGGTTCTCAAATCGCATTCAATTGCTGGGATGGCGCAGGCGACGAATTGTGCGTGGTCCGGGCAGACGGCGGGAACGAGCGGCAGGTGACCCAAATTGACCCAGCTCGCTCAACCAGCGGAGCCCCGGAGCAGGAGTTTTCGGCGGCGCCGGCGAACGTGGGGCCAGCCTCATGGTCGCCTGACGGTTCATACCTTGCCGTCGCCGCATACCCCGAGCAGCGAGGCGCCGCGTCAGGGGTTTTCATAGTTGATCTGGAACGGGGCAGCGCACGGAGAGTTTCCTCGCTTGTTCCAAATTCGGAAATTCTCTGGTTTGGTGATGGAGACTCGTTGTTATTCACCGCGAGCGAAAAGGGACGCAGCGATGCCTGGCGCTGCTGGCTCGATAGTTCGGTATTGGAAAATCTGACGATGGGGCTCGAAAGTGGGGCGCGCGAACCCGCGCTCGCACCAGATGAATCTCAAATAGCGGTGTCGAGCCGGGGGAAGATCATCGTTCAAAGCCTGGAAGGTGTTGTCAAGGCGGCGATGGATTCACATCACTATGGTCGGTTTCCGGCCTGGAAACCAAACGGAGACGGGCTGGCGTTCGCCGCCGAGCCCGATGTGGTCCGAAATTTCGTTTGAGTGTTGGCTGATTCTTGTGGGCAGTTGGCACGATCGTGGCTGGGGAGCAGGGATTCGAACCCCAACTACCTGATCCAGAATCAGGCGTCCTACCGTTAGACGACTCCCCAACGCAATACGAGTCTAACATGCGGCAAAACGGCCATCCAACGCGCCGAGACTTCCCTATCAGATCTCCCGTTACGCACGTTCAACAGGACCAAGTGCAAACGCCGCAGTGACCGTGTTTCTGGCAAGAGCCATTGTCGTTACTGGAGTCGTCCCTCCAGGAACTGGCGTGAAAGCGGCGGCGACGCGCGCCACGGAGTCTGCATCGGCGTCACCCACGACGCGGCCCCCTTCCACATTCACGCCGAAATCGATCACGATGGCACCGGGCTCGATCATGGAACCGTGCAGCAAACCCGGATGCCCGGCGGCGAGCACCACTAAATCGGCACTTTGCGTTTCGTCTGCAAGTGATGGAGTCCGGGTGTGGCAGATTGTGACCGTCGCATCGCGTGCCATGAGGAGTGCGGCCATCGGTTTGCCAACAACGTTTCCACGGCCGATGACAACCGCCCGTTTCCCGGCAACGGGGATCTTGTAGTAGTCGAGAAGCTCAAGACCAGCTAACGGTGTACTCGGATGGAGTGTGGGCAGACCAAGGTGAAGGCGTCCGACGCTCGTTGGCGAGACTCCGTCGACATCTTTCTCCGGAGCGATCGTGGAAATCACGTCCAAGGCCTGAATGTGTGGTGGCATCGGAAGCAGCACCAGAACGCCGTGGACATCCGGACGATGATTGAGCCGTTCGATCGTTTCCACGACTCTGCGCGTGGTTGAGGCGACAGGAAGCAAAACATCCATGTGGGCGATGCCGCAGCCTGCCATCGCGCGGGCGATAGCGGTCCGATAGGCAACGGACGGCGGAGCCTCACCGACCAGGACCGTTGCCAACCCGGGTGCGACACCGGTCTCTTCCAGCAGGAGACGGGTCGCGTTCTGCACCTCATTCCGAATGCGGCGCGCCGGAGGCGCGCCCAGGAGCTGCTTGGCGGTCGTTAGCGTTTTCTCCTGTTCTCCGCTCACGTGGCGCGCAGCGAACTGTCGTCTGCGGTCGGATCCGAAACTCCTAGCGCAGCATAGAGCACCACTTCCCGGCACATGACCGGGCCAAACGTCCGACGAACCCACAGTATAACGACAGTGATAGTCAGATGCAGACAGTTGTGCTGGCGGCGTCACCGAGAGCAGAGCTCTAGTGTCGTTATACGGGCGACTAAGCCCAGTGGTCAATGGAACTGTCGAAATCCATAAAGATAGTTGACCTTTGGGCAACCCGGTGATAGACTCGTGTCAACGGGTTGCCCGCATGTTGACTCGTAGGCAATAGGGCCGGGCGGAACCGCTCCGACTCAGGCTGAGGTGCGAAAAGCGATGGGATATGCGGGTGCTGACTTCGGTGGCTTGCTCAAGGTGATGCGTGAGGCGCGCCGCATCTCACAGAGCAAATTAGCGGAACGAGCGGATTTCGATCACAGCTATGTCAGCCGTCTGGAAAGTGGGGCGCGCATGCCGACCCGCGATGCGGTCGAGCGCTTGGCGTCCGCGCTCACGATGGCACAAGCTGAGGAAGACGGACTCCTCGCGGCGGCGGGGTTTTTACCGCGCGATGTTTCAAGTCTGCTCTCGGGAGAACCGGTGCTCGGGGAGGTCCTCGATCTTCTCCAGAACGATTCCGTGCCCGCGGAATACCGAGACAACATCAGGCAAGTGCTGCGGCTGTTGACAGAGCAAGCCCGTTTCGCCGTCCGTCCGCGCGATCAGGACGGATTGACGGGCGTCGCCGCCTAAGGCGGTGGTCAGAGACGGGGAAACCGCGGGTGTTTAGGCGCCCGCGGTTTCTCGTTTTCTGAGCGCGGTGAACTCATCTTGAGCTGGCGACCGGTGTCGCTGGGCGCTCACTAGAATTGCAGATACCCCGCGCCGTTTCAACAACAAACAATCTGCCGCGGAGGCTGTCTTGGCTGAGTTTGCACATCTCCATCTCCACACAGAATATTCGCTCCTTGATGGTATGGGTCGCAGCAACGAGTACGCGGCTCGCGCCCTGGAGTTAGGTATCAAGCATCTCGCCGTCACCGACCACGGTGTGATGTATGGGGCGATGGATTGGTACCGGACAGCGCTCGCTTCTGGACTTCACCCCATCGTCGGAGTTGAAGCCTATCTGGCTGAGGGGAGCGCGCGTGCCAGGGAGCGTAAGTCTTATCATCTGCTGCTGCTCGCAGAAAACGAACAGGGGTATCGCAATCTCCTGAAACTCTCCAGCCTGGCTCAGCTCGAGGGGTTCTATTACCGGCCGCGGGTAGATCTTGACATGCTCGCGGAGTTTGGTTCCGGGATCATTGCGACATCGGCGTGCCTGGGCGGTCCTGTTGCGAATAACTTCTTACACCATCAACCAGAATTGGCCAGAGATTATGCGGGCAAATTGGCAGAAATTTTTGGACCAGATCGCTTTTTCATCGAGCTGCAAGATCACGGACTTGCCGAGCAGACGCGAGTCAACGTCGATCTGATCGCACTCGCCCAGTCGCTCGATCTGCCAGTTGTGGCGACAAATGATGTTCACTATTGTCTCCAGGAGGATGCCGCAGCGCAGGAGCTGCTGGTATGCATCCAGACGAACACCACTCTGAACGATCCAAAACGGCTCAAATCTGAAAGCGATCAGTTCTATCTGAAAAGTCCCGAGGAGATGTCAAGACTTTTCAAGGACGTGCCGCAAGCAGTCACCAACACTATCAGAATTGCGGAGATGTGCTCACTTGATCTTGATTTTCGTGGTTACCATCTACCCGAGTTTCCAGTTCCCGGCGATCACACCCCCGACACGTTTCTCGAAGGTCTGTGCCAAGAAGGCGCCATGCGACGATACGGTCACATGACTGGCGATGTGGCCGATCGATTGGCTTATGAGCTGAGTGTCATCAAGGGAATGGGGTTTGCCAATTACTTTCTCGTCGTGTGGGATTTTATCCGGTTTGCCAGAGAGCAGGGCATTCTGGTCGGACCGGGCCGCGGCTCTTCGGCAGGCAGTATTGTCACGTACGCTCTCGAGATCACCGCATTGGATCCATTGCATCATGATTTGATCTTCGAGCGATTTCTGAACCCGTCACGCATTTCGATGCCCGATATCGATATCGACTTTGCCGACGACCGACGCACCGAAGTGATTGATTATGTGATTCAAAAATACGGGAACGACCATGTGGCGCAAATTGTCACATTTGGAACGCTGGCCGCAAAAGCCGCCGTGCGTGACGTGGGGCGCGCCATGGGCAGATCATTCGGCGAAACCGATCGAGTGGCGAAGCTCATTCCGGTTGGACCGGGAATTACGATAGCGAACGCGCTCGTCAAGGTCCCCGAGTTGCTCGCGATGTACAAGAGTGACGATGCCGTGCGGGAGCTGATTGATTCTGCGCGCAAAGTCGAAGGCATCGCACGCCACGCATCGACCCACGCGGCTGGGGTGGTCATCTCGCGCGATCCGCTAGTGCAACATGTGCCGTTGCAACGCGCAGGCGGGAAGAGTGAGGGTGATGTCACGACCCAGTTCCCAATGGCGCAACTGGAAGAAATCGGTCTTCTCAAGATGGATTTTCTTGGCCTGCGTACGCTGACCGTGTTGGGCAAGGCGGTAGCGTTGCTGCGCGCGTCCGGTCACGACATATCCCTGGAGAATATTCCATTCGATGACCCGAAAGCGTACCAGCTTCTGCAGCGAGGCGAGACTACGGGCGTATTCCAGTTGGAAGGCGGCATGACCTCGCGAATGACGGTAGACGTCGCACCGGAGCGATTCGAGGATCTCGTCGCGTTGATGGCACTTATTCGGCCCGGTCCGATGGCGATGGCTCCGGATTACATCGCGCGGAAACATGGCAAGACGGTCATTGAATACATCCACCCAGACGTTGAACCAATCTTGAGCGAAACGTTTGGTGTGGCGCTTTACCAGGAACAGGTAATTCGCATCGCCAATGTGCTAGCAGGATTCTCGATGGCGGAGGGCGATGGACTGCGCAAGGCAATGGGGAAAAAGCTCCCCGCAGAGATGGCCAAATATCGGGATCGATTTCTGGCGGGTTGCGAGGAGCGAGGAATCACCAAGCGTTTGGCAACCGACATTTTTGCCATGATCGAACGGTTTGCGGGATATGGTTTCCCGAAGGCGCACAGTGCGGCGTACGCGGTAATTGCTGCTCAGACAGCGTATCTCAAAGCGAACTTCCAGGTGGAGTTTATGGCCGCGCTGCTCTCATCGGAAATCGGCAATACCGACCGGATCGTTGCCCTGATGGCGGAGTGTCGTCGCGCGGGAGTTGCCGTGCTTCCACCGAGCATCAATCACAGCGGTGTGGAGTTCGGCGTCGAGAAATTGGAGAATCACGCGGCGGCAGTACGATTTGGGTTGGCGGCAGTCAAAAATGTTGGCGAATCAGCGGTGCGCGCAATCATCGATCGGCGCGCAGAGCAACCAGCGCAAACATTTGCCACGTTGGGATCATTGTGTGAGGCGATTGATTGGTCAAGTGTCAACAAGCGCGCGGTCGAGTCACTTGCGAAGTCCGGGGCGCTGGATGAATTAGGACAGCGAGGCGCTGTCCTAAGTGGTCTGGACGGTGCAGTTTCCGCAGCACAAAAGCGGCAGCGGGCATCAGCCCGCGGTCAAATGGATCTGTTCGGCGTTGCGTCTTCCGACTCCCCAACGGCGGCGCCACCGATTTTTTCCGCCGTGACCCGTCGCCAACTCCTGGAATGGGAAAGAGAACTGCTTGGTACGTACATGAGTGACCATCCATTGACTGAAATCTTTCAAAATCTCGGGAAGCACAACGGACGTGATTCGGTGAGCGAGGTTGCGCAGTTGGAGGAGCGCGCGGTTGGATCGCCCGTTCGCTTGATAGCGATGGTATCGAGTGTGCGGCGGATCGCTACCAAGGCCAATCGCACCATGGCCGTGGCAATTTGCGAGGACTTATCCGGTCGTGTTGACACCGTGTTGTTTCCGGACACCTTCGATCGGTTTGGAGAGCTGCTCTCAGACGGCGCGATTCTCGATGTGAGGGGGAGGTTGGATCGCCGTGGTGAACAGCTCCAGATTGTGTGTGAGACCGTCTCCAACGATCTGTCCGCCATCCAAAGCGCTGAGGATACATCAGACTCGATCGCAATTCATTTCCAGCCCGCGGTCGATTCCTGGGGCGAAATTCGCGCAATGCAGCAGGTTGACGAGATTTTGAAGCGTCATGAAGGACAGTGCGTGGTTGTCATCGTGGTGCCAGCTGGGCAGCAGGCGGTGAGACATTTAAAGAGCCGCAACCGACGGGTTGAATGGTCGCGCGAGCTTGAAGCCGAGCTGCACAGCGTGCCCGGAGTCGTGACTGCCGAGCTCATTTCCGCGGAAGGATCCCGTTTGGCCTCGTAAACCTGTTCGTAGTAAACATGAGATTTGCTCGGTTCGAACCGAGATCCTTCGGTCGCGGCCTCAGTATGACACGATCTTCGATCGCGGCTCTAGGCGGTGCCGGCGGCCGGTTGATTGAGGCTGGTCTGACGACGGACTCGCCTCGCAACGACCCGAACTGCCGCGACCGCGTCTTCGGCGAGCACGAGCAGTACGTCACCAGAGCGCAGCATCCCTATACCTTGTTCGATCGCCGATCGTTCGCTGACAGCCTGGAGCACGATCGGCGGCACAGTGTTTGCCGCGGCGCCCCGGCGAATCAATCCGAGCCGATCATCGGTCCAGTCGCCATGGATGATCATGACGCTGTCACCTCGTCCGAGCAGGCGTCCTATGGCAAACAATTCATGGGTGTCAATCTCGTACATTGGACCTGTCACGTGAATCTGCCGCCCTGTTCCCAACGACGCGGCCGCGCGCAGCGTCCTTTTCAGGAACCAGGGAGGCATTGGCCGGTCTACGACAATTTGAGAAGAACCCAATCTGAACATGTTGAATGCGCCTGGCATCAACTCGGGCTTTGGCTCGTGGGCGACCAGCCCGGAGGCTATGAGTTCGAGGGGAAGTCCGCAACCGCGAGCGATTGCGGTGGCGAGCAACGCTGTTTGCACCGCAAAAGGGATGCTTCCATTTCTCGTCCATTTGAGCCAGCGCAAATCTATCACGGGTTTCGACTGTTGGTTTTGGTAGAGGACGATCTCTGACCCATCAATCCAGCATGCTGCGCCTTTATTGTCCACGTGGTGGCGGAGCAGAGGTGAGTCGGGGTTCATGCCAACCAGGAACCGCTCCGCTGACTCAAGCTCATTCTCTTTGACGACGGCGTAGTCGTCCGCATTCAAGATGAGACGGGCACTCTGCAACGAGTTGGCCCTCAGACGATCCAACGATCGCCGGGCCCGAAACATCTCAGGTGAAATCAAACAGGATTCGTTGTTGGCGCAGAGATTTGTTATGGCGATCACGGGGAATCGTTTCAACGAGGCGCCGAGCGTCGCCACAGTTGCCCAGTCCAATTCCTGGATGGCGACGTCGAGTCCTCCAGCGGAAAGACTGGTAAGCGCGCGCGCCCACGGGCCGATCTCTCCGCGTTGACTCTTGCCTTCGATGTCGACACCTTGGTCAGTCCAGGAGGCGACTCGGTATCCGGCCTCGCGGAATATCGACTCCACCGCCCGCACGACACTTGTTTTTCCGCGCGAGCCAGCGACGGCAATCACCGGAGCGATGCGCACACGGTCCATTCGAGTACGCCAAGAATCAAAAGTCTCGGCGCGCGATGCGCGATGCCCGCGATTCTGAAACGATTGCGCGATCAACTCTCGTTCCTTCGCGATTCGCGCCGTATCGTTCGTTCATACAGCACATCGGGAAGGATTTTGGCAATTGCCACGGCACGGTGGCTCATAACATTCTTCTCCTCATCGAGAAGCTCGGCGAGAGTTCGCCCGTCTGGGACGAGGAACACCGAGTCGTATCCGAACCCGCCAGATCCGCGCTCCTCTAACGCGATATGGCCGGAAAGACACCCCGTGCTTCTCCCAAGAATCTGAGATGGAGCCGCAAATGCAACAGCGCAGACAAAGCAAGCAGTCCGCCGCGGCGGCGGCGTGCCCTTCAATTTCTGCAGCAACAACTGACGGTTGCGCCGGTCGTCTGGCGGTTCCCCAGCAAAACGAGCAGAACGAACGCCTGGTTCCCCCGCGAGGGAATCCACTTGCAATCCCGAGTCGTCGGCCAGGGCAAGCAGACCTGATTCGCGAGCCGCGAAGCTGGCCTTCGCTTCGGCATTCTCGAGAAAAGTAGCGCCTCGCTCAGGCGGCATGATGATCCCCAGTCCGTCGATACCTACCAGCTCTATTGTCCTGGGGACGATGGCACGGAACTCACTTAGCTTGCCTGGGTTTGCAGTGGCGATTAGCAGCGGAGAATCTTTCATGGTGAGCCTACGCCCGGATTTCGAGTTCTGCGGCGAGACCAAGGTTGAACAGCGAATTGGCGTTTTCGGTTGTAACTCGACGGAGATCAGCCGCAGTCATGCCCCAGATCGGGGCGAGCAACTGCGATATTTGGGGCAAGTTTGCGGGGGTGTTTCGGCGATGACACTGAGGTGGCGAAAGGTAGGGTGCATCTGTTTCCAAGAGCAACCGGTCAACCGGTATAGACCGGAGAAGATTCCGAAGCGCAACGGATCCGGGCCGAGTGGCCAAGCCACCGATACCTATATAGCATCCACGCTCAACTGCCCATCCGGTGAGCAGCGCCGTTCCATCGAACGAGTGGAGCACAATATCGGCCACATCGGGCCATTCGTCCAAATCCTTCATGAGGGCGTCGCTGGCGTTTCGTTGATGGATGATGATCGGCAGCGAGCGTGACGAGGAAATCTCGATCTGCGTGCGAAACGCACGTGCTTGCTCAAGAAAGGTGGGGCCGGTTCTTGCGAAATCAAATCCGGTTTCACCGATCGCGACAGGTTGGCATTCCTCGATAGCGCGGACCAGGGACCGTTCGGTCTCCGGGTCAAGCGTTGCCGATTCCGCAGGGTGAAGTCCGATGGCAACTGCAACGTCTTTGTTGACAAGTTGGATCGCGCGCGAGCTCTCCCAGCGCTCGGGTTTGTACGCGATGTTGATGAAGCGGCGAACACCGAGTGATCTCGCTTCGTCCAAAACGGTGTCCCGATCGAGATCAAATGCTGGTTCGTCGAGGTGGACATGGGTATCGACGATTTGTGGCAAACCTGTTGCCGGGATCATTTCACCGTCACGCTCTTGGCGAGATTGCGGGGACGATCGGGATCGTTGCCTCTGGCCAGGGCTGCCGCATATCCAAGCAATTGTCCCGGAACTGCTTCGACGATGGGAGTGGCAACTCCGGCATCCTGGATATAGATGAACTCGTTAAACGCCTCATCGTCGACCGAGCCAACGCCAATAATTTTGGCGCCCCGGCTGCGCAGTTCAGACGCTCCGGTCAGGACGTCAGTTCTCGTGCCGTCCTGCGGCGCGAAAACGAGGCACGGTGTGCCTGGCTCGATGAGGGCAATCACCCCGTGCTTGAGCTCACCCGCGGCAAACCCCTCAGCGTGAATGTAGCTGACTTCCTTGATCTTGAGAGCGGCCTCCAGAGCAGAGGCATAGTGCACGCCGCGACCAATGACGAAGAGATTCCCCGCATCAGCGAAATCGCGTGCGATCTGGAACATGTGTGCCTGACGCTCTCGATCAAGAACATGCTCCACGGCTTCAGTTGCTCGACCCACCGCGGCGGCGCCGCGATCCCATTCCTCTCTGACCTCATATGCCGTTAGGAGCAAGACGGCAAGCATTGCCGTGTATGACTTGGTAGCGAGAACACATTGTTCAACGCCGGCGCGGAGCATCACGCTGGTTTCTACGAACCGATTCAAGGTTGAGTTTGGCGAATTGACAATTGCCGCGAGTTGGGAACCGCGGGCTCGCGCGTCGGTCATGGCGTCAAGAACATCGACTGTTTCACCGCTTTGAGAAAGGGCAATAACCAACGATTCGGAATCGAGGATCGCCGAGCGGTAACGAAATTCGGACGCCGGGAAAAAGGAAACATCGCGCCGGCACAACTGACTGAACACGTACGTACCGGCAATCGCGGCATTGCCAGCCGTGCCGCTACCAACCAATACGACTCGCTTTGCGGCCCGTAGTTTCACAGCCAATTCTGTGATTTCCTGGTGAGCCTCGTCGATCAGCCTGCGCAAGGTCCCCGGCTGCTCCGACACTTCCTTCGACAAAAAGTCGGGGTAGTCGCCAAGCTCGATGCTTTCCTGTCGATTATTGTTGGGAATCGCGCAGGGGGATAGCGGCTTCATCGTGGACCGTTCGTAGAAATCTGTCCCGTTTTTGGTGAGGACCGCCAGATGATGGTCTTCGAGAAAGACTAACTGGTCCGCGTGACCGCGAAGGGCGATGGAGTCTGAGGCGATAGTCGACGCGAGGGCGCCTTGGCCGATGACGAGTGGAGAGACACATTTCGTCGCGGCAAGCTGCTGCCCGACTCGATCCATGACGACAATCGCGTTGTATCCGTGAAGCCTGTCAAAGGAGTCGGCAACGGCAGACGCGAAACTCTCACCCGTAGCGAGCTGCTCTTCGACCAGGTGGGCAACGATCTCGCTATCGGTTTCGGATGTGAACTGATGACCGCGCGCAATGAGCGCAGCGCGTAACGCGGTATGGTTCTCGATAATGCCGTTATGCACGACGGCGATACTGCCAGAGCAGTCTCGGTGTGGATGAGCATTGGCTCGAGTCGCGCCACCGTGAGTTGCCCAGCGCGTGTGTCCGAAACCAATGCATCCCTCGGGGTAGGCGCGATGATGTCCATTGATTCGCCCGACACTCTTGTCAATGATCAGGCGGTCAGGTGTTGAGACCGCAATTCCCCAGGAATCGTAGCCCCGATATTCAAGCGTTTTCAACGCCGTGACGACGGCGTCGCCGACATCGGTTGACTGCCCGACGTAGCCAAAAACACCACACATGGCATTCCCTCGCTCAGTGACGAACTGGCAAGACACTGTCGAGACCAGCGCCGGATACTCGCGGCATTGATCATCACATTGACTGTGTTTGAGGGAAAACTTGAATGAGGAATCGAAATTTGCACCGCGGCCGGTGTTTGTCGGTGAGTCGCCTCACCGGTTTGTGCCGGACGTAACGACTGTGCGAGCCGGGGAGCCATCCGCCGAATCGTTCGATCGGCTCCCACCTCGTCAACTCGCGCCTCAGGGCGAGTCCTGGCGCTTCAACTCGAATCTGTCTCGTTGACCTAGACCGATTCCGATTCAGTTTCCCTCGGTGAAAGTGTACGCTTCGGGGCAGGGGGCAACAATGCTAACGACATCGCACGTCAATACGATCTGGGGTGGGATGTGATCGAGCGGTACATGCGTAAGGAAATGGGTGAAATCTGGAGCGACCAGCAAAAAATCGAAACTTGGCTTGCTGTGGAAAAGGCCGTTTGTGAAGCCTGGCACCGCCAGGGTCGCATCCCGGATGAGGCAATGCCGGCGATCCGGGCGGCGACGTGCGATCTCGGGCGGATGCGAGAGATCGAGCAAGAAGTCGATCATGACTTGATTGCTTTTCTGAGAGCGACCGGAGAATCCGTTGGCGCCTATGCCAGGTTCATCCATATAGGCTTGACCAGCTCTGATGTGGTGGATACAGGTCTCGCTGTGCAAAGCACAGCCGCGGGGCTCATTTTGGATCGGGATCTTGCCCGATTGGTCAAAAGTGTTGGCAATCAGGCCGTATCGCACCGCCATACGATCATGATCGGCCGCACCCATGGGATGCATGCGGAACCGACGACGTTTGGACACAAACTGGCGGTCTGGTACGACGAACTCCGGCGCCAGCGGCGCCGATTGGACCTCGCGCGCGAGGACATGGCGGTCGGCAAAATTTCCGGCGCAGTCGGTACCCATGCCCACGTTTCGCCCCAATTCGAAGAAGAGGTTTGCGCCGATCTCAGCATCGCGGTTGCACCCGTGACAACCCAGATCGTTCAGCGCGATCGCCATGCGTTTTTCATGACGGTGCTTTCCGGAATCGGCGGAACCTTGGAAAAGATGGCTGTTGAGATTCGACATTTGCAGCGAACTGAAGTGAACGAAGTGGAAGAGCCGTTTCATGCGGGCAACCAGGGCTCCTCCGCCATGCCGCACAAGCGCAATCCGCATGCATCCGAGCGGATTTCCGGGCTTGCTCGCCTCTTACGTGGTTACGCCACGACAGCGGCGGAAAACAACGCGCTATGGCATGAGCGAGACATCAGCCACAGCTCCGCGGAACGAGTCATCATACCGGACGCGTGTATCTTGCTCGATTTTATGATGCACGAGATGGCAGAGATTATTGAAGGAATGGAGGTCTACCCGGAGCGAATGCGGCGGAATCTCGACGCGACGCGAGGGCTCATTTTTTCACAACCTGTTTTGCTTGCCCTTGTCGATGGCGGCATGGATCGTCACGACGCGTACAAGTTGGTTCAGGACCATGCGCAGCGAACGATTGAAGGGGGGGAGAGCTTTCGCGATCGCCTCTCCGCCGACCTAACAGTGCAACAGTTGATACCGTCCCACGCACTCGAGGCACTATTTGATCCAGGAGCGCAACTTTCTCACATCGACGAGGTCTTGCGGCGGGTCGGCCTTTAGCACAACATATCCCTTGTAGCTTAGTACACACAATTGACGAATCTCTCCGGATGTACCTAGAATCC
>JACCXM010000419.1 GCA_013697005.1 Chloroflexia bacterium
CACCCGAGCGGCGTACCCGCTGGGCTTTCTCGATCCCGCGGCGGGCGGGAGCGGAGCCCACCCATCCCGGATTCTGTTTCTCTCGGCCGATGCGTTTGGCGTGCTGCCGCCTGTCGCCCGGCTCACGCGCGACCAGGCGTTGTACTGGTTCCTGTCCGGGTACACCGCCAAACTTGCCGGAACCGAGCTTGGGGTGACGAGTCCGCAGGCGACGTTTTCGGCGTGTTTCGCCGAACCATTCCTGCCGCTGTCACCGGTGCGCTATGCGACGTTGTTTGGCGCGCGGCTGGATCGTCATCAGCCCAGTGTCTGGCTGGTCAACACGGGCTGGGCCGGCGGTCCCTATGGCGTTGGTGAGCGGATGCCGATCCAGGTGACCCGCGCCGCGATCGCGGCGATCCTGGACGGCTCACTGGACGACGCCGCAATGGATCGGGACCCGGTGTTTGGCTTTGCTGTGCCGCGAACGATTCCTGGGGTTTCCGAGTCACTTGTCCATCCCAGACAAACCTGGCCGGATGCCTCCGCCTACGATGCTGCCGCGACGCGCCTGGCACGCGATCTGGAAGCGAACTTCGCGTCATTCCAGGACACCGCTCCCGTCGCGATCCGTACCGCCGGACCCCGCGCTGATAGCCGATAGCCGATAGCCAGATTACAGCCGGCTCGCCAATAGAGCGCGCGGTCCTGTTTCCAGCAGACCAGGCTCACTCTGGAACCGCGCTGGCATGGGAATTTCGGGCAACGCGCCACTGGCGAACACCGCCGCCAGTCCCAGCGCCACGATGGCCCCGAAGAATCCCTCGTAGCCAGCGCGCTGGATGAGCGCGCCCCCAAGCACCGGCGCGAATGCGACCACCGCAAGCAGCGCGTTGGTCATTCCTGCATACGTGGCGAGCAAAGACCGCGGGGCCAGTGCCGCGAGATAGTCATAACCGCCCCTCGATTGCGCGGCCAACGTTGCCCCAATCGCGAAGAACGCCACGCCGTAGAGGGTGGACAATGCCGAGCCATCGGGAAATCGGTCTCGCACCATCTGCGTCGCGGCCAACGGCGGCAGCACCAGGGCGATGGCCGGGGCAATCAACCGCACGACGGCGGCGCCCTGCAATACCGCGCGCGCCCCCGATCGCCGCGCCAGCCACATCCAAACTGGCGAGGAGAGAATCCAACCCAGAACTCCAGCCAGAACATATCCGCCGATGGCGGTCATCGGGGCACCGAGACGCGTGACCGCGTACAGAAAGAGAAATGGATCGATCGCGGCAGTCGAAGATAACAGCACGCGGAAAAGGAGAAAGCGCCGATAGCGGGAATCGAAGAAGGTCTGTCGCAGTGCCCGCGGCGACAGACCCGGCGCCGACAGGGCGGGGGCCACCGTCAAGGGTTCGCGCATCGCGGCGGTGAAGACGGCCACGGCGATGAGACAGACCGTGGCGACGAGAAAGAGACGTCCGTAACTTCCGGGAAAGGGCAAGGCGTTGGCGCCCAGCAACCGCGCCGCGATCAATGCGGCGAGAGCGCAGAGGATGGCGGACCAGACTGAACGGCGCCGGGAAAAGAGACTCCACGAGTCGCCGGCCACCGCGGAGCGCAGCAGCGCCGCGCTGGGAACACTGCCAAAACCCCCCGCCAGCGCGTAGACGATCAGACAGAGAAAAAAGGTCCCGATCAGCGGTCGTGCCGACTGCGCCAATCCGGCGGGATCGGTCCGGCTGGCGACAACTGCCAGCACCGCGACGGCGGCGGCGCGCACCAACGCGGCGGCAAAGGCCCACGGCTGCTGGCGACGCCGGCTGCCGGTGATCAAGAGTGCCGGCAACCGTGCCAGGGTCCAGAAACTGGTGGCAATCGCCGGCGCCAGCCCGATGGTTGCGTACGACGGGGTCAGCTCGGCGGCGAAGAAGGCCAGAATCAAGCTCGGCAGGAGCATCACTTCGGCGGCGGCGTTCACGGACTCCGCGGCCACCCCGAGAATGGCATTCATCGCCATCCCCCGGCGGTCGGCGGAGTCGTGGCGGAGTTCTGCGCCAGGCATCTTCGCTTAGCCGCCCGCCAGCTTGGAGGTCGTTTTCATAGCGCGGAGTATAGAAGCGAGAGGCCGATGCCCCGTCGCGAGGGCGTCTAGGGGCGGGAAACAGGGACCGATGGGTCGCGCCGATCAGGTCACGCCGTCCCCGGCCCATTGTGGCAACGCGGCACGAGCGATGGCCACGTCTGGTCCGGCCAGCAGCTCATCGATGCCGGCGATCCGGTGGCGTGGGTCCCGGGCGCCCTCAGCGGCAAGGGCGGCCCGGAAGAGCAGCACGGGCGGCCCCGTGCCCGCACGAGCTTCCCCGGCCCAGCCAATGAGTTCCGCGTCGACCGCGCCGCGATCGTGAACATCGCGCCGGGCAGCCTGCCACAGGGGCTCGTCCGCGTGGGCGTGCACGCGGGGCAGCGCGCCGTCCACGTCGATCAGCGCCCGCTCGCCATCCGCGGAGATGACGAGACCGCGGATTTCCGTGACTCCCTGGAGCTCGCGTACGAGTTCGGCGCGAAGTTTGCCGTATGTCACCGGAATCAGTTCCGGCATGACCGTGGTCTCGGCCAGGATCGGCATGAAATTCGCATCGCCCTGCCACCGCGGAACGACATGCTCGTGCAGATGATCGGTGACGCCAGCGCCCGCCACCGCCCCGACATTCAACCCAAGATTGAATCCTTCTGGACCCAATCCGCGCCGCAGCGCCCGCAACACCGGTCCCCGCAGGACGGCCATCTCGGCAAGCATATCTGGGCTGGCATCCTCTGGCGAGGCGACGTGCGTGTTGGGCACGATCATCACGTGCCCGGTGTTGTAGGGGAAGAGGTTCATGATGATGAAAACGTTTTCGCCGCGATGAAGGATCAGGGACAGCACGTCATCGTCTGCCGCTAGGCGGTTACAGAAGATGCAGCCGGTTTCGCGGCTGTTGCCGGCGACATATGGCATCCGCCAGGGCGTCCAGAGCCGCTGCCGATCGGTCACGCGGCGGGCTCAAAATATGGGGCAAGATAGGGGCGCGTCTGGAGTGCCTCCAGATCTGACTTGACGACGGCGAGCGGATCGAGCCCCCCGCTCTGACAGGCGAGCCCAACGAGATGCAATGTCGCGTGTGCGAGCGCGCCCGCGTCAGTAGCGGCGAGTTGCCCGCTTTCCCAGCGATCAGCGTCGGCGCGCAGGAGCCGCACGACCGTTGCCGCCGGAATCTGGTCGTCACTGCGTGCCAGGGCACGGTCCGGACGAAGCCGCGACCACGTAACACGCTCGCGCAATGCGTGCAGCAGTACCCAGTACATCACCTGCGATGCTTCGAGGCGAAGATCGCGTACCGGGTCGGTGTGCCGGTGCTCCCTCGCGAGTACGCCTGCCAACTCGCGTAACTCGTCCGCGATTCTGGCGCCAACGCTTTCCGCCACGTCCCGGAGCAGGTGCGACGTTCGCGAATCGGACGTGAGATCGTGGTCGCGCAGATAGACATACGCGCCGAACTGCCGCCGGGTCGCTTCGGCGAGGGGATCGATCTCGTGCTTTGGCGCTGGCCCCGGTTCTTGTGGGAGCGAGGTATCGCCATAGACGGCGGATGGATCGAAGGCGCGCTCCCTGACGACGGTCAGCTCGCCGTTGTCCTCGACCCGGCGGTAAAAACAGGTCGGGTAGCCGTCGTGGCAGACGGCGCCGATCTGGCGCACGATCAGCAGCAGGCTGCTTTGTTCGCAATTGACCCGAATCTCATCAACATACTGGATGTGTCCAGAGGTTTCACCCTTTCGCCAGAGTTTTTTCCGGTTCCGGCTCCAGTAATGGGCCTGACGCGTCGTCGCGGTCAACCGCACGGCTTCTGCGTTCATGGAGGCCAGCATCAGCACGTCGCCCGTGACGGCATCCTGCACCACGGCAGGAATCAATCCGTCGGCGCCGAGCCGGAGGTTGTGAAGCACTGACTCGCTCATGAGACGGGCCGGCGCACGGGGATGCCATGCTGGGCGAGATGCGCGCGCGCTTCGTCGACGCGGTACTCGCCAAAATGGAATATCGACGCCGCCAATACCGCATCGGCGCGTCCCGGTTGCAGCCCCGCGACGAGATGGTCGAGCGTGCCGGCGCCACCGGAGGCGATGACCGGGATCGTTACCGAAGCGGCGACGGCTTCCAGAAGAGCAAGATCGTACCCGTCGCGCGTGCCATCGCGGTCCATGCTGGTGAGCAGGAGCTCGCCCGCGCCACGGCGCGCGGCCTCGGCGGCCCATGTCACGGCATCGAGTCCGCTCGCCCGCCGTCCGCCGTGGGTATAAACCCCCCAACCGCGGCGCTCCGGTTCGTAGCGGGCGTCGATGGCGACGACGATGCATTGTCTGCCGAACACCTCGGCGCCGGCAGCGATGAGACCGGGATCGGTGATAGCCGCGGTGTTGATCGAGACTTTGTCCGCCCCGGCGCCGAGCAGTTCGCGAATGTCGGCAACGGCGCGCACCCCGCCACCAACGGTGAGCGGGATGAATACCTGATCGGCCGTCCGCTCGACGACCTCGATCATGGTGCGGCGACTATCGGAGGAGGCGGTGATATCGAGAAAGACCAGCTCGTCGGCGCCCTCACGGTCATAGAATGCCGCCATCTCGACCGGATCGCCGGCGTCGCGCAAGGCGAGAAACTCGATCCCTTTGACGACGCGCCCGTCGGTAACATCGAGGCAAGGGATGATCCGCCGGTACGGTCCGGTCTCCGGCAGCCCAGCGGCAACCGACGGCGCGAGACCCTTCATGCCGGAGAGTCCACGGCACGAGCGGCGGCGATCGCTTCGCGCAGATCGATGCGGCCGTCGTAGAGCGCGCGGCCGACGATGGTCCCGGCCGCCCCCGCCGCGGCCGCGGCGGTGATGTCGGCGAGGGATGAGATGCCGCCCGAGGCGATCACATCCGCATCGACCGCTGCGACGAGCTCGCCCAGACTCTCCAGATTCGGACCGGAGAGGGTGCCATCGCGCCGGATGTCGGTGAAGATGAAGTGCCGCACCCTTGCCTGGGCCAACTGCTGGGCAACCTCCACCGCCCGCGCATCGGTCTGGCCGACCCAGCCGTCGGTGGCCAGGTTGCCGTCTCTGGCATCGAGGGCGATGGCGATGCGATCGTCCCAGCGCGCCACGGCGGTCGTCACGAGCTCCGGATCGCGCAGGGCGACAGTACCCAGAATCACCCGGTCGATGCCTGCCGCGAACGCGGCTTCGATATCAGCGAGCTGGCGCAGACCGCCTCCCAACTGAATCGGAGTATCGACGACTTGCCGAATCCTGATCACGGCATCGCGATTGACCGGGGAGCCCGCAACCGCGCCGTCGAGATCGACGATGTGCAACCACTCGGCTCCCGCGGCGACCCAGCGTCGCGCGGCATCTACGGGATCGCTGTCGTAGGCCGTCTCCTGGGCAAAATCCCCCTCGACGAGTCGAACGCACTGCCCACCGCGGATGTCGATTGCCGGATACAGAATCACGCCGGAACACGCTCCCGGGTCGTGGCGGCAGAGGCGCGGACACCGTCCACCCACCCCGCGATCAGACGGAGCCCGGCGGGACCGCTTTTCTCGGGGTGGAACTGGGTTCCCCAGACCTGGTTGTGGCGGACGACGCTGGGAAAGACCTCGCCATAGCGCGTCACGGCGACGACGTCAGCGAGATCATCCGGTTCGATCACATACGAATGGACGAAGTAGAAATCTTCTTCTTCTGCCTCGTTATAGCCCGCCGCGTTTTGCAGCCATCTCGCCCGATTCCAGCCGATCTGCGGTACTTTCACGGTCGCGCTGAGGGCGTGGACCCGGCCCTGGAGCAATCCGAGACCGCGCGTATTTCCCTCTTCCTGATGATCGAAAAGAAGCTGCATACCCAGGCAGATACCGAGAAAGGGCCGGTCCTTGGCGACCACCTCGCCGATGGTGGTGACGAGTCCCAGTTGACGCAGGCGGTCCATCGCCGCGCCCGCCGCGCCCACCCCGGGAAAGACGACCGCATCGGCACGATGGACAACCATCGGGTCGGATGTCACCGTCACCTGAGCCCCGGCGGCCTCCAGGGCGCGCCGGATGGAGCGCAGGTTGCCCGCGCCATAGTCGATGACGGCGATGGAGACTGGTGCACCGACCGTCATGCGAGGAGACCTTTCGTCGATGGGATAGTCGCCGGATCGCCGCTTCGGCGCGTCGCCGCGTGCAAGGCGAGCGCGGCGGCCTTGAAAATGGCCTCCGCGGCGTGATGGGCGTTACGGGCCCGGATAAGGTCGATGTGGACGGTCAGCGCGGCATTGACGACGAGCGCCCGCCAGAACTCCTCGACCAGACTGACCGCGAAGTCGCGCCCAATCATCGGTTCCGGCATGGCCACCTCATAGTGCAGGTAGGGACGGCCAGAGCAGTCGATGACGACCCGCGCCAACGCTTCGTCGAGTGGTGCGTAGGCATGGCCGTAGCGGCCGATGCCACGCCGGTCGCCGAGGGCCTCACGGATGCCCTGACCGAGCACGATCCCTACGTCCTCCACGGTATGGTGGGCATCCATCGCCGCATCGCCGGTGCAGGAAATCTCGATTCCGAGTTTCCCGTGCCGTCCCAGCGCATCGAGCATGTGGTCGAGGAACGGCACGCCGGTGTCGACGACGATCTCTCCGCCATCGACGTCGACGGTCGCGTCAACGCGGGTTTCTAGGGTACTCCGCGCGACGTGGGCACGGCGTTGGGCAGGGATCGTATCGGTTGCGCTCATGCTGCCGGCTCCCGCGCGCCAAGCACGGAAGCGAGCTCGGCGACGAAAATCTCGTTGTCCTCGATGGTCCCGATCGAGACACGCAGGCAGTCGAGCAGACCGAACGCCGGATTGCCGAAGTGGCGGACAAAAACCCCACGATTTGCCAGTTCCCGCACAACCGGACCGGCGTCGGCGACCGGCAGCCGGACCAGCAAGAAGTTCGTTGCCGAGGGCAGCGGCTCAACACCGGGAAGCTCGCGCAGTTGATCGGCAAGGTTTTCGCGGTCGGCAATGATGCGGGCCACGATCGCGCGGTTGTAGTCCGCGTCCTGAAGTGACGCGATCGCCGCGGCGGTGGCCGCGGCGCTCACATTGCAAAAGCCGGGCATCACCCGCAGGAGATAGGGCATGAGCGATTCGGGAAAGATGCCGTAGCCGACGCGCATGCCCGCCAGCCCGGCGAACTTGCTCATGGTGCGCAAGATGGCGAGATTCGGATACTCGGCCATCAGATCGAGACAGCTTTCCCCCGCAAATTCGGCGTACGCCTCATCGATAGCGACCAGACATGGCGTCTCCGCCACGACCCGCTCGATCGCCGCGCGATCGAAGAGGTTGCCGGTCGGGTTGTTCGGGTTGCAGATCAGCACCAGCTTCGTCTGCTCGTCGACCGCGGCGAGAATACCGGGTACGTCGAGCGAGAAATCCTGGCGTAAGGGAACATTGACCGCCGTGCCGCCGTGGCCGCGGACGAGCAGCTCGTAGACCATAAAGGTCGGCTCCGAAATGATCGCCCGGTCGCCAGTTTCGATGAGCAGATACATCAGGGTTTCGAGCACGTTGTCGAGCCCAGCACCGGCCACGATCCTCTCGGCGGGAACTCCGGCGTAGTGCCCGATCGCCTCGCGCAACTTCCAGGCGTCGAACTCCGGATACCGGTTGTGCGCCGCGACATTCGCAATTGCCGCCACCGCATTCGGCGACGGGCCGTACGGCGACTCGTTCCAGTCGAGCCGAATCTCGCGGGCGGGTTTTTCCGTGGGAGCGCCGTCGCGCGTGTAGAGAGGAAGATGATGAATCGCCGGCCGGACATATTTCGCCGGGTCAAATGTGGTCCGCAACGCGACGCTCTGAGACACGAATGATCCTCCGCGTGTGACGAGTCGGTGAGTCGGTAAGTCGGTAAGTCGGCAAGATTGCTGACCGCTGACAGTGGGCGAATGATAGCCGAGGCCAAGGCGTTGAAGTTGAAATCGGTTCAGGCGCGGCAGCGAGGGCGCAAAGTCGTGTCCTTGACTTACCGACTCACCGACTCACCGACTCCCGTCACAGGAGCAACTTCTCCAGTGACGAGACGAGAATCTCGGTGGCGCCGGCCGCGCGCAGCCGTTCAATGGATTCCCAGAAGACATCTTCTTCGATCGCGGTGTGGACCGCGACCCATCCCGGCTTGTCAAGCGGTACGATCGTGGGGGATTTGAGCCCAGGGACGACGGCGCGAATCGCGGGGAGGGCCGCCAACGGCGCATTCATCATCAGATACTTGTACCGTTTTGCGGCGCGAACCGCGTCGATGCGCAGCAACAGTCGGTCGATGTTGGCGCGTTTGACAGGGTCGGCAAGGGCGGTGACATTCGCGGCAAGCACCGCTTGCGATTCGAGAATCGTCGCCAGCGGACGCAGATCGTTGAGCAGCAAGGTCGAGCCGGTGGCGGTCAGCTCGACGATCGCGTCGGCCAATCCAAGCGATGGCGCGACCTCGACCGAGCCACTGATGGTGATGATTTCCGGATCACCGCCGAGCGATTGAAAATAGCGGCGCGCGGAGCCGGGATACGAGGTGGCGATCCTTGCGCCGAGAAGCTGTGCCGGGTCGGTATAGGGCGCGTCGCGCAGGGTCGCCACGACAAGCTCGCAGTATCCGAACCCCAGTGGTACGAGCTCCTCGACGGCGACGTTTTCTTCGTGAATCAGATTGCGGCCGACGATCCCGAGATCGACCGTGCCGAGTCCGATGTACCCGGGAATATCGTCGTCCCGCCCATACAGTATCGAGAGCGGAAAGTTGCGGCAATGGGAGAAGAGGCGTTGTCCGTAGCTTTCGAACTGGAGTCCAATCGCGTGCAGGAGATCGAGCGTGTCCTGGGTCAATCGTCCCGAACGCTGGACCGCCATCTTCAGGGGCTGATCGCCCGTCGGGGACCGACCGAGCGCTTGGGTGAACCCCGTAGGTGATACATGTTCTTGCTCGGGCATTGCGAATTCGAACCCTCCGGCCTTTTCATCACCCCGGCGATCGGCAGCGCGGAAACTGCCAACGATTAGCGCGCGGCGGCGTCGGCCGCGGCGTGGGTCACACGATCGTAGATGATGCGCAGGCCAATCAACGTGAGATCCGGTTCGTAATGGTCCAACAACGGGGAACGGCCGGCAAAGAGCGGGGCCAACCCTCCCGTGACGATCACCGCCGCCTTCTGTCCGAGCTCGGCGCGGGTGCGCTCGATCATGCCTTCCAGCATGGCGAGATGTCCGGTGACGATCCCGGCTCGTAACTGGTCGGCGGTGTTGCGGCCGATGACGCTCTCCGGCATCTGGAGCTCGACGTTGAAGAGTTGGGCGGCATTGCTCGCCAGCGCCTTGAGGGAGGTGCCGACGCCCGCCGCTATGGCGCCTCCCTGATAGGTCCCGTCGGGACCGATGACGTCGAAAGTGGTCGCCGTGCCGAGATCGATGATGATCGCCGGTCCGCCATAACGGGCGTAGGCGGCGACACAATCGACGATGCGGTCGGCGCCAAGCTGCCTCGGTTCTTCGACGTCGAGACCGAGACCGACGTCGAGGTCGCCGCTGACGACGATCGGTTCGATTTGGAGCCGGTTGCGGGTCATGTCAACGAGCCAGGTCGTGACGCTGGGGACGACGCTGGAGATGATCACCCCGTCGACTGATCCCAGCTCGTGACCATCCGACGACAGAAGCGCGGCCAGCAGCGCGAACCATTCGTCGGGCATGCGCTCCCGCTCGGTCGAAAACCGGTACGAGGAGACCAGTTCGTCCGCCGCGGCGAAGAGACCAAATGTCGTGTTCGTGTTGCCAGCCTCGGCGGCAAGCAGCATGGAACTCCTCCGGGACGACTGCTGTCAGCCGCTCAAACAAGCAGCCGCCGCAACTCGTCTTCTTGGTCCTGATGGGCGACCGCGATGATGTCGTCGCCGGGAAGCAGCTCGGTGCCGGGGTTGGGGACGATCAACTTCGCCCCGCGGGCGATCGCGGTGATCGCGGTGTTGATCGGCAGCTCGATCTCGGCGATGGCGCGGTGTGCCACCGGCGATGTCTCCGACACTTTGGCGTCGACGATCGCTAGATCCTCGTGAAAGCTGATCAGATGCACGAATGATCGCTCGGGAATCGCCTGCTCGATCAGATTGAGAATGTAGTTCGTCTGGCTGACGGTGACGTCGACGCCGAGCCGGCGAAAGAGATTTTCGTTTTTCGGGTTGTTGACTCGCGCGATCGTGCGGGCAACGTGAAATTTTGCTTTCGCCACCTGGCTGATCACCAGATTGTCTTCGTCCTCCCCCGTTACCGCCACCACGACGTCGGCACGGGGTGCGCCGGCGGCCACGAGCGTGCCCGCTTCGGCGGCATCACCGGCGATCGCGACCGCGCCAAGCACGTCATTGATCTCGAGGACGCGTTCGGGATTGCGTTCAATGAGGAGTACCTCATGTCCTTCGGCAAGCAGATGTTGGGACAGGTAGTACCCGACTTTTCCCCCGCCAGCGACGATGATATACACGGTTAGCCGGCTCCCCCGCGCGATTGTCCCTGCTCGCTCACGGCGCGCATGACCTGATCGAGGATGATGGCAGAGATCGTCGTGGTGGGGCAGACGGTGGTCAGTCCGAGACGGCGGTAGGTATCTTCCCGCACGGGATCGTAGATACGGCAGATCACCTCCGGTACCTCGAAGATGAGCCGGGCGACCTGCGCCGCCATGATATTGCGATTGTCCCCGTTCGTGACCGCGATAAAGGCATCGGCGGTTTCGATCCCAGCGCGGCGCAGAACATCTTCGTCGATCCCGGTGCCGATGATCGTCTCACCGCCGAAACCCGCGGGGAGCCGGCGAAAGGCGCGGCTATCAGTGTCGACGACCGAGACGAAATTGCCAGTGTTGTCCAGCAACCCGGCGACACGGGCCCCAACGCGACCGCACCCCATAATGACGGCATTCATTGTGCTCTCGCATCGGGCACGGTGCGAATGATCACGACTTCGCACGGGGCATGGAGCAAGACGTGATCGGTTGTCTCGCCGAGCGTATTGCGTCCGTGGCGGCGGTGGATCGAGGCGGTCATTACGATGGCGTCCGCGCCGCGCTCGATTGCCTCATCGACGATTGCCGGTCCGACGGCTCGCGCTTGCAGCAGTTCGGTCACGATATGCGTCGATCGCGTGGGCAAGCTCAGGCGGGCGGCGTTCTCCGCCCGGCGCAATGCCCGCTCGCCGAAGTCGACTTCCGTTGGCAGCTCGGCGTCGAGCGGCATCGACTGGGGCACCTCCACCACGAAGAGAAACGTCACGGCGCCCCCCTCCTTACCGAAGAGATCGGGCAGTATATCCAGCACACGGGCATCGATCTCCGAGCCGGCCACCGGAACCACTAACCGCTCGAAGCCGCGCTGCATGCCGTTCCTCGGAGCCGGAAACCCGCTTCCCCGTCGACGGTTCGGGAGCGACGCGGAAGTATGGTCTGGATGCCGGGCGTTTGCGAATCCGGCAAGTACACTAATCGCGGCGTTTCTCAGCGGAATGTCGGATCATCACGCGACAACCCGCGTCGGATCCGATAACAGGAAATGGATGGATCACATGGACGAGCACGATGACGACCTGAATGTGAAGGTGATTTTGCTGGGGGTCGGTGGGGCTGCCCTGGCGGCGGTGCTGGTTGCGCTCGCCCGGCGCGATGACGACGGACAGAAGGCTCAGGCCGCAGCCGTTATCGACGAGGTCAAGAAGGATGCCAAGAAGGCGGCCAAGGCCGCCAAGAAGAAGCGCAAAGAGATCGTCACCACCGCATCGGCGCTGGGCGAGCGCCTCGCCGACGACGTCAAGGAGAGCGCGGCCGCCCTCGGCGCCGACGCCAAAGCGGCGGAACGCGATCTCAAGGCGGCCGCATGGGACGCCCAGCAGGAGGCGCATGACGCCGAGGGCCGGTTGCGCGCGGCGGGCCATAAGGTGGTCGACGACGCGACGCATCTCGCATCGAGAGTCGGCGCCGAGGCAAGAAATCTGGCCGGTGAAGGAAGGGAGCGCATCTCACATCTTCGTCAGCGTGATGACGGTGACAGCAGAGCGGATCGCGAGTTCGAGCGGCTCCACGCCGAGATCGACAAACTCAAATCTCAATTGGGGGAGACTGGCCGCAAGGGGGAGAAAGACCTCTTCGGCTTGGCTTCCCGGTTTTCTGGCAAGGGTGCAGCGACGAAGGACGACGTGGCTTCGCAGGCGGCGGCGGCGGCGATTGCGCATTTGGAAAAATCGCTGAAGGCCAAGGCGCCAGCGCTCCTCGCGGCGCGCAACCGGGCTCAGGTGATGGAGATATTGCAGCAAGACCTCGGTCCCACCATCCGCGAGACGGCCACCCAGGCGGCTATGGCCGCGCTCGGCATGTGGGAGTCGGGGCGGGAGCGGGCCAAAGACGCCGCCGGCGAGATGCGGGAAACCGCACGCGACGCCAGCAAGGACGTACGAGACAAGGCTCGCCATCTGAAGGAAGAAGTTCAGGCGGAAACCGAACATCTTGCCGCCGAGGTGTCGGACCAGGAAGACGCGATTCGAGTTGATGGCAAACGACGATTCTGGCGCGCCGCCGGCGACGGGCGCGATGCGGCCACCGAGGAGGCCGAACAAATCAAAGCGGCCGCACAGGCCGCGGAAGAAGAGGCTCGTGCGAGCGAGAAGGAGCGCGAGCACCGGGGTAAGAGCGGTCTCTTCTGGGGCGGGGCGGGTCTGGGGCTGGCGCTCTATGCGCTGCTCGATGCGGAGCGGCGTGAAACGGTCCTCCGCCTCGCCAACGAAGCCTCGGTGCAGGTGCAGGAGCTGGTGCGGGACCTCCAGGGTTACGACGACGAGTTCTAATCCGGATCAGAGCAACCGGCGTGCGCCGGCATAATGGTCGTCATAGTAGCCGGAGGCGAGGGTGGAGATCACTACCCCGGTACCTTCATTTTCGGCGTGGATGAAATCGTTGCCACCGATGTAGATCCCATCGTGAGAAAGACCGCGATCGAACGTGTTCTGGAAAAAGACGATATCGCCCGGAAGCCAACTGCCTTTGGCCACCGATTTGCCCTGTTTCCACTGTTCGGTGACGCTGCGTCCAATCTCCATGCCGGTCGCCTTGGAGTAGACGTACCAGACAAAACCGGAGCAGTCGAACCCCTTTGGCGTCGAACCTCCCATGACGTACTTGGCGCCCTTGTACTTTTGCGCCGTCTGCACGACATCCCCGGCGGCGCCGCTCGAAGACCCTTTGTTCTTCTTTTTCTTCTTCTTGTTCTTGCTTTTTTTGGCGTTGGCCGTGGAGCGCAGGAGTCCCAGCGTCCCCAGGGTGGCGATGAGCAGCGCGCGGCGACGATTGAAGACCTGACGGTTATGGCTACCGGTGTCTAGAGCAGAAATCATGGCTCCTCTTTCCGAGCGGTCGGATCGGGGCAGCCCTGGCGCTCACATGGGTGGTAACGCGCGGCGGGAGTCCGGGGGACCGGGCGGGAGGGTGGCTGACAGAAACAACGGTACCGATGGGGGAGGCCCGCTTCAATAGCCAGAAAGTCACAGCCGCCAGGCATGAGGTGACAGACGGCGCCACGGTGGCGAGTCACGAGAGCGCGTACGGTACAATCGGGCGGCATTTCGGCGCGTTGCACCGCGCTTCGAGTGAGTTGCCGGTTTCCGGGGCCGGAGGGAAGGCGCGGGATGGCCTACCGTTTCTTGCTGGAGACGCCAGAGCCTATGGCGGAGGCGGCGAGTATCGCCGTCGAACGGGTGGGCGATGCCCAAGTGGTCGTGGTGCGCCCCTCGCATGGTCTGGGCATCGATGACCCGTACGTGGACATCACGGTCGCCGCGCACTCGCTGCGCGTCGTCGATTCGTTGTATGACTGGTACCGGTCGATCGCATCGCCGCGACCCGATCTGCGCATGGTGCTTCATGGTGGTGAGCGCCATGCGCTGGAGACGGTCGAGCGCGACCGCATGGTGGCGCTGATCCGGCGGGATCAACCGTGGGTAGAGCGGAGCATTCCACACGTTGGCGATCATGACCCAACGGACCAACCGGCCGGGTTCAGTGTCGGACCGGGCGCGCCGGTTGACCCGCGCGGAGGCGGCAGAGAAAGCGCTCTTGACCGTGGGGGTGTGATGGTCGCCGCGCGAACCGAGTCCCAAGCTGACGGAATGGCCCCACTCGGACCGGCACGCTCAGTGCGGTTCCGGGCCATTAACTATCTCCTGATACAGGTCAACGATCTCGTCCGCGCCGAGAACTTCTATCAGGAGTTCTTCGCCATGGAACTCCTGGGCCGGGTCAAACGCGGACCGGACGGAACGATGCTTCCCATGCCGCGCGACTACTCCTGGGAGCGCGCGATGCAGACCGGCGATATGGCGGATCTCACGTTCCTCGGCAATGGACCGCTCATTCTCGCGGTAGAGCGCATGGGGCTGGGCGTCGTTCTCAACCAGGGTCCGCTCGGCATGGTCTCGCTCGGGGTCGACTCTCACACCTTCGCCAGACTCAAGGGGGAGGTCTTGATGCGACCCCTGACGGTGTTGCGTTCCGGAATCGCCTCGTTTGTATTCAGAGATGCACTCAATGTGACCTGGGAGATCGCGGTTGCCGGCTCGGTGCCGCTGATTCCGGTTTAGCTAAGCGCAGGGACGGTCCCTACTACGATGCTCGATGCCTACCGTGATTTGATCGACGAGCTGCTTGGCACTCCCTCCGAAATTCGAGGTATGGTCGATGCGGCGGATGAGGCGAGCGCGCCGCCGGAGATGAGGCGCTTGATCGCCGATTTCCGGAATCGAGACCGCGCGGTCCTGGAGCGCTCCCAAACGATGACGCGTCAGGAGAACCCGTTTCTCCGCACGTTGCGAGTCGCGGAAGCGGACGACGACCAGGATTTGACGATTTTGCTGGATGAGATGGACACCGCGCGTGGCGATCTGGTCTCGCTGTTGATCAATCTTTCGCTCAAGGACTGGGAGCGGCCCGCGATTCATGAAACCGCCGGTGAGATCACCCTGGCCGACGAGGTCGAACAGCATGTCGAGTGGGATGAAGCGCAGCGCCAGCGGTTGCGAGCGCTGCTGCCCGGCGCCTGATGCCCGCGGGACATGAGCGGCCGCCGGTGGTCATCGTTGGCGCGGGGGTGGCCGGACTGGTCGCGGCGGTCGCCTTGCACGAGGCTGGCATACCGGTCCGGGTGTTCGAGGCGGCGGACGACGTTGGCGGCCGTATGCGCACCGACCGGCATGCAGAAGGGTTTCTGCTCGACCGGGGGTATCAGGTTCTCCTCGATGCCTACCCAGCTGCCCAGAGGTGGATCGATCACGACGCACTCGAGCTCGGCAGATTCGATGCCGGCGCGCTGCTGTGGACCGGGCGCCGGTTGGCGCCGTTGGCGAATCCATTGCGCCACCCCGCCGCATTGCCGCGCGATCTGACGTCCCGCGTTTTCTCGATGGCGGATAAAGTCCGGCTCGCCCGCCTCGGCGCCGAAACCGCGTGCGCCCCCTGGCAGAGCGCCAATCAGGCGGCCACATCACTTGGGAACGATATGCCGGCGGTGGAGTATCTCTGGTCGTGCGGGTTCAGCGAGGCCTTTGTCGACCGCTTTGCCCGGCCGTTCTGGGGCGGAATCACGCTCGATCCGCATCTCGCGGGCAGCAGCGGTCCACTCCTCTTCACGATGAAGATGTTTCTCCGTGGCTCGGCCGCGCTACCAAAAGCTGGGATTGGCGCCATGCCGTTCCAATTGCTTGCCCGATTACCTGAGGGGACCGTCTCCCTGTCGTCGCGAGTCACCTCGATCGTCGTTGCGGACGGCCGGCTCACCGGAGTCCGGGTGGCGCGCAAGAAGATCCCCGCCGCGGCGGTGATTGTTGCCACCGATCCGGTGGCGGCGGAGCAATTGACCGGCGTCCGGGCGCTGGCCAATGCCGCCGCGGGCGTGCCGAGCGTTACGGTCTTTCTCGCGGGAGAACGCGATCCGGGTACGGGTCCGCGCATTGTGCTCGATGCCACGCGCCGGTTGCTGGTCAATGAGATCGCGCCGCTTTCCGCCGCGCAGCCGTCGTATGCCCCACCGGGGCGCCATCTCATCGCGGCGGTGATTGTCGGCGATGCCGCGCGGAACGCGGACCTCGAAGACATCGGGCAGCGAGCGCGGGATGACGTGGCGACGATGCTGGGGCATGATCCGAGTGATTGGCGCGTATTGGAAACGGTGGCGGTTCCTTTTTCGCAGTTCGCGCAGCCGCCGGGGATCTATCGCCGGCTGCCGGGCAATGTGGCACATCCTCCAGGGCTCTTCCTGGCTTCCGAGGCCACGGTCGATTCGTCGTACAACGGGGCGATGCTCAGTGGCGATAATGCGGCGGGGATCGTCCGTCGCGAGTTAGCGTTTGCCGCCAGCGCACCCAGGGTCGAACGTGACGCGGCGGGGTGAGTTCAAGACGCCCGGTGGCAAATTGATCGCGGTCGAGCTCGACGTTGACGACGGTATATTGCGCAACGTCGTCGTGACGGGAGATTTTTTCCTTTACCCGGAAGAGGCGCTGGTCCTCATCGTGGGCGCTCTGGAAGGGAGTCCGGCCACGTTGGCCGCGGAGGAATATGCGACGCAGGTGAGGACTGCCCTGGGCAACGATGTGGAACTGCTCGGATCCTCGCCGGAGGCCGTAGCTGCTGCGGTCGTGCGCGCGCTGCAAAGCGACGAACCTGGCGGATTCGACTCTTGACCACCGAGGTGTCGACGCTTAGTGCCGCTGAAGAGGCTCACTGGCGAGCGTTGCCGTGGGTGCTGCTTCCCGAGCAGCCGCGGCCGCCCCTGCTAAACATGGCGCTTGATGAGGTGCTGACGGAGCGGGTTGGCGCGTGTCAGCGGTCGCCGACGCTGCGCATCTGGGGTTGGAGCGCGCCTTGTGTCGTGCTCGGTCGATTCCAATCGGTTCGCAACGAGGTCGATGAAGTGGCCGCGGCGCGGCATGGCATCGAAATCGTGCGCCGCATCAGCGGTGGCGGAGCCATGTTCATCGAACCCGAGGGGGCCATTACCTGGTCGCTCTACGCGCCGCTGGCGTTGAGCGAAGGGATGACGTTTGCGGAGTCGTATCGCTTCTTCGATGCCTGGGTCGTCGATGCGTTGCGGGCGTTGGGGATCGATGCCTGGTATGCGCCGTTGAACGACATCACCTCGGCGGCGGGGAAAATCGGCGGTGCGGCGCAGGCGCGGCGGAGCGGAGCGGTGTTGCATCACACCACGATGGCGTACGCCATGAATGTGCCGCTGATGCTCGAAATCCTGCGCATCGGGAAAGAAAAACTGAGCGACAAGGGCGTAACCTCCGCCGAAAAGCGGGTCGGGCCGCTGCGGCAGCAGACAGATCTCCCGCGTGCCGCGATCATCGACCATCTGCTCGATCGGTTCCGGGAGCGGTTCGGTCTCGTTGCGGACACCCTCACGCCCGACGAGCTGGCGGACGCCAACCTCCGCGTTCGGGAGCGGTTCGGCGCCAGAGAATGGATTCACTACCTGCCCTAGCGGACGCCAGTCCCGCCGCAGTGTACGGACGCCCCAGGAA
>JACCXM010000420.1 GCA_013697005.1 Chloroflexia bacterium
CTGCCGGGTCCAGACCTCGACCATGGCCAGTCCGTGGTGCATCAGATTGCGGCCGACCTGCCCGCTGGAGTTGGCGAGACCATGGGGGAATTGATTGCTCTCCGAGAGGAGCAGCAGGCGCGGCGTGCCGACCCCATTGGCGGCGAGGATCACCACGTCCGCTTCCTGGACGGTGCGCAGTCCGGTGCGGCGATCGACGTAGACGACACCGCTGGCGCGGCCGCGGGCATCGGTTTCGATGCGCTCGACGCGGGAGTAGGGACGCAGCTCGGCGCCGGCGGCGAGCGCTTTCGGCCAGCTCGTCAGCGAGACGTCGTTGAGCGAGCCGCGGGGGCACCCGGACTGGCAGGCGCCGCAGGCGTTGCAGGCGGGACGGCCGTCGTAATCCTCGGCGATGATGGCGGCGGGCATCGGCCAATAATGCCAATGCAGGCGCTCGAACCCCCTGGCGACGACGCGCCCGAGCGGTCCCGCCGGCAAGGGGCGGGTCTGAAATGGCTCGCGCGCCGGGATCGCGGGATCGCCCAGCAGCCCGCTCACCCCGGCGAGGCGGTCGTGCGTTTCGTACCAGGGGGCGAGGTCTTCGTAGGTGAAGGGCCAGTCGGGTTGCAAACCGTGCTCGGTTCCCTTGCGGAAGTCGGAGGGACGAAAACGGGGCCAGGTGGCGGTGTAGACCGTGGTCGAGCCGCCGACGCCGTTCCACATCAACGTCAGCTCGTCGCTGCTGTCGACCGGGTAGTCCTGGGTGCGGCGGCGCACGTTCGGCGCGGTGCTCCAGCGCGTCGCGCGCTGCCAGTCCCAATCGGGTGAGGCGTGGGGGTGATCCTCCGGGCGCGTCCAGCCCCCCTGCTCCAGACAGACGACGCGCCACCCGGCGCGGGCCAGGGTCAGGGCGGAGAGGGCGCCACCGACCCCGGCGCCGACGATGACGACATCGGCGCGATCCGGTTTGGCGCCGGGGAGCAGGGCGCTCATTGCTCGCTGGCCGTGGCGGCCGCCGCCGGGGGAAGATCGCTGAGACGGATAACCTCGTCTGTTGCCAGATAGCTCCCGCGAGGATGCAACGGCCCATCCGCGCCGGGGGTGGGGTCGAACGGGTCCATGGTGTAGCCGAGCGGTTGCGGGGCATCGTTGTAGGGGATACCGAGCGCGCGGATGGCGGCGACGATCTGAGGCGCCTGATAATAGCTGAAATACAGGATGTTCCTCACCGCGGCGAAGAGCTCCGGCTCATCCCGCTCGAAGCGCTGGACGGCGGCCACCCGCGCGCCCGGCTCCAGCCCCGCCAGCGCGTGACCATCCGCCGCCGTCGCCAGTTTCGCCTGCACGCCGGCGACGGCATCGCTCCCTAACCTGTCCCGCAGACGCTCCGCGAGCAGACCGTGGGCGCCAACCGCCGAAGCGGACGGAAACACATCGTCACCGGGCAGCAGGACCTCGGCCAGCGTTTGCAGATCGCGGGAGTTTTTCATCCTCATCTCCTCGGAAAACCCTCACCCCACCCCCTCTTCCCTCACAGGTCGAGGTAGGGGGTTGGCACGATCGAAACGGCGCGCTGCCGGCGTAAACCCTCACCCCACCCCCTCTCCCGTCGAGCCGCTTGTAGGAGAGGGGCTCCATGGGGTGCGGAGTGGCTGCCAAGGACCATGCCTCCACCTGGCAGCCCGCGCGCATGGATCGAACTTGGCGAACTTGGCGAACTTGCGGGAGCTCGGATGGAATACCAACGATTGCTGTTGATGCCTGACGATCATTTCGCATCTTGGGGTTCTTCCGCGGCGATTTTCGCTCCCATCGCTGCCCAGCGGACATCCGGACCCGCATCCAGGGAATGGACCGTGCTGGAGCGTCATACCGAGCGAACCGTTGCCACGGGAACGGCGGCATCATGGTTCGCAGCACCGTCGCGATTGCCGCCTGGCGAAAGACCGAGCGCGGCTTTGCCGATGGTGGTGAGGGCCACGTCTTCGAGCGGGGGTTGCCCGATGGCGGTGCGGGCGTCGCGGAAATAGCGTTGCAGGGGAGAGGTCAGAGCCAGCCCCGCCGAGCCGGCGACGCGCAGGGCTTCGTCGGTGGCGCGGATGACGGCGTTGGTGACGACATACTTCGCCGCCGCCAGCCGCCACATGTTCGCGCCGCGCTCCGCGGGCCGGGCGACCCACCATTCGGCGGTGGTGTAGAGCAGCGTGCGCGCCTGTAGCAGATCGAGCTCGATGGCGGCAATGCGGTGCTGGATCGTTTGCAGCTCGGCGATGGGCCCGGCCATGCCATTTGGTTTCCGCTCCAGGGCGTAGTGCACGGCGGCATCGCGCGCCGCCTGCCCGATGCCGAGGAAGACCGCCGCTCCGCCGAAGGCGGACCAGCCGAGGCCATCGCCGGGAGTGGCCGAGCCATCGATCGGGACGAGAGCATCGCGCGGGACTTCGACGCCGGTGAAGATGACGTCGTCGCTGGCGGTGCCGCGCATCCCGAGGTTGTCCCAGGTCGCTTCGACGCGGACCCCGGGGGAAGACGCGGGAACGAGAAAATTGCCACGCCGCGGCGGGGAGTCGCCATCGACGACGGTTGCCAGCACGAGCATATGGGTGAGTGCCGGGGCCAAGCTGGCCCAGCGTTTGCGGCCATTGATGAGCCACCCGCGCGGGGTGCGCTCGGCGGTGGTGCTGGGCAGCCCCTCCCGGCTGGGGCTGCCCAGATCGGGTTCGCTATTGGCGGAGTTGAGCAAGGCGCCATTGGCGACGATGTCCCGGTTGACCCGTTCCAGCAGCTCCGCTGGCCACATACCGGTTTCGTCGATGCGGCCGATGAGGGAGCAGTGCATATTGGCCGCGAGCGCGGTCGAGCCACAGGCGCGGGCGATCCGCTCGTGGGCGAGGGCGTATTCCAGCACGTCGGCGCCGAGACCTCCCAGTGTGCGGGGGATGGTGATGCCGAGATAGCCCGCGGCGTGCAGCTCGCGGAAGTTCTGGTAGGGGAAGACCCCCTCGCGGTCGACCGTCGCGGCGCGGGCGGCGATGGGACCGGCCAGCGCATCGGCGAGGGCGATCAGTTCCGCCTGACGTTCGGTTTTCGGATAGGGATAATCCATATCGCCCCGCGACTCTGTTTCCGATCGTCAATCGGCGTGCCGCGCGCCGCGGCGAGACCGGCTCCAGGTGAACATCGCAGCAATTGTGTCATGCCGCGCGCGGTGATGGGGTGATGGGGATGGGGCTGAGCGAGGTCGAGGCATGTGCGTACCCGGTCGTGGTGGGACATCGTCGCCGAGCCAGCGATCAATCGGCGGCGTGATGGGCGCGGTCGCGGCGGGCGACCTCTTCCCGCACGAGCGGGATCAGCTCGCGGCCGAACTCGGTGGCGTCCTGCAACGGCTGGAAACCGCGAATGAGAAAACTCGTAATTCCCAGGTCGTAATAGCGCAGCAGCGACTGGGCGACTTGCCGCGGGGTGCCAACCAGGGCCGAGGTGTTGCCGCCAGCGCCGGTGGCGGCGGCGATCGCCATCCAGAGCCGGTCGTCGAAGACCTCCTGTTTCGCCGCCAGATCGAGCAGGCGCTGCGAGCCGGAGGCGGGAGCGCTACCGGGTGCCGCACCGCGATGCGAGACGACTTGCTCGAGATAGTCATGCGCCTTGTCCCAGGCTTCTCTCTCGGTCGCGCCAAGAATGGGGCGCACGGAGACGCTGAAGGCCGGGGAGCGGCCGGGAGGGGCGGCGGCGCGCACGGCGTCGAAGCGCGCTGTGGTATCGGCAAGCGGTTCGCCCCAGAACATGTAGACGTCGGCGTGCTTGGCCCCGACCGGTACCGCCGCCCCGGACGCGCCGCCGAAGTAGATCGGGATGGCCGGTTTCTGGACCGGTTTGACATCGGAGAAGGCGTCCTTCACCCGGTAGAACTCGCCCTCGTAACTGAATGGCGCGGGGCTGGTCCAGACCGCGCGCACGATATCGAGAAACTCGTCGGTGCGGCGATAGCGGGTGTCCTTTTCGCTCCAGTCGCCATCCTTGGCCAGCTCGGCGTCGCTGCCGCCGGTGACGATATTGAGTGAGATTCTGCCGTTGGTGAGGTGGTCGAGGGTGACGGCGGTGCGGGCGGCGACGGTTGGGGCCTGAAAACCCGGCCGATGCGCCACCAGCATGTGCAAGCGCTCGGTGTTGGCCGCGGCGTGGGCGGCGACGGCCCAGGCATCGGGCCCGGTGGAGTGGTAGCCGATGAGCACGCGGTCGAACCCGGCTTTTTCATGGGCGCGGGCGAAATCGGTCACGAAGGTGGGATTGATCGTCGCCTCAACGGAAAGCGCGACGGCGCTATCGATCTCGGAGATGTTGTCGGTGCGGATCATGCCCAAAAATTGAACATCTAGGTCAGTCATCCATCATCCTCCGCTTCACTGCTGACGACGCGGACCGGGAGATCGCAGCCTGACCTCCGCTACCGACGCGGACGAGGAACTGAAGTGTCGTCCCTTGGTTATGTTCGTGCGAAGATACCGCGACACTTCTCTAGCCTGCCGCTTAGAGTCATGGTTTGCCATGGGACTGCTCGACGATATTCGCGACGGCGCTATTCGCTGCTCGTCCGACATAGACGGTGTACTCAGGCAATGCCTTTTGCTCGCCGCGAAACTTGGGCATGAGCCGTTTCGGCAATGGGTCGAAAGTGAGCTGAATGGCTACCCAGATAGAGCTAGTTTGCCAGATTATCGGATTGTGCCCGCATCAATACACTTCGAGGTGTATAGCCCTGGTTGGACGGTGAAGCAATTGGAGTTATCCCGGTTTGGTGGACAGGTAGCTAGTAGGTGACGATCGGTTGCGAGGTCCACCTCCTCTCGTACGCGGCGGGAGAGGAAAACCAGTGTTCTTCTCTGATTCATACTCAGAAATCCTCCCGGTACACAATCATCGTCTTCGAGTTCGCGGAGGAGCCGGCCGAACTCTCCGCAGAAGTCGAGCGGCAGCC
>JACCXM010000424.1 GCA_013697005.1 Chloroflexia bacterium
CGGCTACCCTGCCCGAGTCTGGCGCCACGGCGCCAACGCCGGACGCTGCGCCCGCGAGCACTCATCAGAAGACCCTATCCGGACCGGTTTCCTCGGGGCCGGCGGAATCGGATGCCCACGGCCGCCGGTCAACCGCCGCGAACCGATTTTTCGATCTCATCAACGGCATGCCATCTGCGCTGCGAGAGCGTCCTGGCGCGTGTGGGACGTGGTCGGTGCGTGAGCTCGTGGCGCATTGTGCCGGCTGGGAGTGGGAGGGCGCTCGCCGGTTGCGCTTGATTGCCGCCGATCCGGCGCTGCCCGATGCGGTCTACGACGTCGATCGTTTCAACGCGGCGAGCGTGGCGGCGCGGGCGCGGCAGGACTGGTCGCGGACACTCGAGGAGTTGGTGAAGGCGAGTACGACGCTCGCCAAGGCGGCGGCGGCGATGCCGGAGGACGCCCGCACCCAGGAATGGTTGCTTGGCCGCGCCACCGATTTCGAGGAGCACTTTGCGGAGTTGCAACGCTGGATCTCCGAGAACACGCCGAGCGACGGAGGACGAATGGGCTGACCCCCGTTTGGCGGAGACAGATCGCGCCGCTGTTGTGGGAGGAGGGCACGGCATGCTGTGCCCCTACAGACGCGCGGTATCGCGTCACTCCGAATTGTGCCGGCTGTCGCCTTCGCAAAGTTCGTCCAATGCCGGATTCGTGCTTACGGCCACTTCGACGATCTCACCATCGGGCCAGGCGTGCGCGCCGCAGTGGCTGTAGGTGCAGAGGAGCAGCGCGGAGGAACGGCGGGCGACGACCGCCATGGCGATGGTGGCCACCCCGGTGTGCGAGGCGACGGGGAATGTGGTGGGGAGCAAGCGCTCGGCATGGGCGCAGAACTCCCGCTCCAGTCCGTCCCGCCAACCGGCGTAGCGGCCCTCGCTGGGACGTTTGCGGCGGGTGTCGCTTGGTGGCCGCGGGGGAGAGCTCCCGGCGGCTCCGCTCTGCTCGTCGCGAGGCCGCGCCGAACCCCGCGGCACAGGCAGGGTCGTCTCACCATCAGCGGGCGCTGGCTGATCGGTTGGGGTCTCCACGGCGTCTCACTCCCGGTCTCGCGGTCATCGCGCATCGGTATGCTACTATCGCTTCATCTGGCCCGCCGGGCACGGTCGTGATTGCCGCCGTGACGCCCGGACGTTCTTCCACACCATCCGGAGCGCAACCGCTTGCCCAAACAGATCGGAATCGACCTCGGGACTGCCAACGTCCTCGTCTTCCTCCGTGGTCGCGGCATCGTCATCAACGAGCCGTCCGTCGTTGCCATCTCCGCCAAAGACGGCAAAGTGAAGGCGGTCGGCCTGGAAGCGCGCAACATGCTCGGGCGTGAGCCGCGCGAGACGATCGAAGTCGTGCGCCCGATGCGGGACGGGGTGATCGCCGACTATGTCGTCACCCAGGAGATGTTGCGCTACTTCATCAACAAAAGCTGCGGCCGGTTTTCGCTGGTGCGGCCGGAGGTGATGATCTGCGTCCCGGCCGGGGTGACTGGCGTTGAGCGCCGCGCGGTGCGCGACGCGGCGCTGGCGGCCGGGGCGCGCAAGGCGTTTCTCATCTCGGAACCGCTGGCGGCGGCGATCGGCGCCCGAGTGCCGGTGGCTGACCCATCGGGCAACATGATCATCGACATCGGGGGCGGCACGACCGAGGTCGCCGTGATCTCTCTGAATGGCATCGTGGTCGCCCGCTCCCTGCGCGTGGGTGGCAACCGCTTCGACGAGGCCATCGCCAACTACATCAAACGTAAATACAACCTGCGCATCGGCGAGCGCACGGCGGAAGAGGTGAAAATCGCCATCGGCAGCGCCATGCCAGTCGATGAAGATATCCGGATGGAAGTGCGTGGCCGCGACGAGGTCGCCGGTTTGCCGCGCACGATCCAGATTCACGCCAATGAAGTGACCGATGCCATTACCGAGCCGCTGGAGGCGATCATCGGGGCGGTGCGCGCCGTGCTGGAAGAGACGCCGCCGGAGCTCTCGTCAGACATCATCGACAAGGGAATGATCCTCACTGGCGGCGGGGCGCTGCTTCGTCATTTGCCGGATTTGCTCATGGAAGTGACTGGCGTGCCCTGCTACGTCGCCGATGATCCGCTCTCGTGTGTCGCGGTCGGGACCGGGCTGGCGCTGGAGCACATGGACATCCTGCGCGATAGCCTCGAGGCGCCATAGGCGCTCATTGGACGACCTGGATACATTCAGCGAAGCACTTGAGCGAGCGCGTGTCATCGCGGACCCGCGGAAGTTTCGTGAGTATGTCCTCGTTCCTGGCCACTCCACCGGCAAGGACCGGATTTTTCTGGGGACGCTCGGGTTTCGACCCGCTAGCGCCGCGGATGCTTGGGAGCTGGCTCGACTCTATGAGGCGCAAGCGCGGGAGCGGATTGCGTCAGAAGACGTACAATTTGCTCGACCCACCCCGTTCGGAGTTCTCTGTACCATTGTCGTTACCGTCCGCGGGGTGTCACTGCGAACCGCGTGGTTACTCAGCGAAGATGAATTGCGTCTGATAACACCGTTCACTGGCTTCGCGAGTAGCACGCTGAAAGGCTGAGACCATGCCACTTCCAGAATTCAGTGCAGTTCGTCTCAAGACCGACCAGTATTTGAGCGAAGGTGTGGGCCGAGGATCGATAGGGTTCATTCTCGACCGCGAAGATACTGGCTACTTTGTTGAGTTTTCCCGACCCGACGGTACGACTATCGCCTTGTTATTTCTTGAGCCCAGCGATGTCGAACCAGCCCCCGAAGTCATGCCGTCGTCGGAGCACCTCACGGTCTGATGGATTGGCTTCTCAACTTCCTGCCGGTTGTTGAGCCCGAATCGCGATACCATAATCCAAGATTGGGACGTGATCGCTACCGGAGAGCGTTGAGAATGGCCATGGAAACGACGCTGAACGAGCATGATTTGGCGGCGGCGCTTTCGCGAGTGCTTAATCGGGTCCGCGATGGCGAGCGATTTTTGGTCGAGCGCAATGGGCAACTACTGGCCGTTCTTTCTCCGCCAATGGCTGAGCCGACGCTCGGCATCACTGGAGAAGATCTGTTAGCACGGATCGGCGACCGCAGGATGCCGGGCGACGGTTTCGCCGACGATATTGAGGCGGCTCGTACTGGCTTGCTCCCGACCGCGCGCCCCGCATGGCCCGATTAATTGACGCGAGTGTCTTTATTGAGTTAGAGCGCAGTGGCCGACCGCTCGGCGTGATTGCGGCTGGGGCATTGACGGAGTCCCATGCCATCGCGAGCATCACCGCTACTGAGCTGCTGTTTGGCGTCGAGCGTGCCAACACACCGGAGCGTCGCTTGCGACGATCGGAGTTTATCGAGACGATCCTGAACACGATCCCCGTTGTTTCGCTCGATGTCGCCATCGCCCGCGTGCAAGCCAGACTTTGGGCAACGCTGGAGGGCAGCGGCGCTGGGATTGGCCTTTACGATTTGATCGCGGCCGCCAGCGCTCTCGTATTGGGTCTTGATGTCCTTACGTTCAATGTCCGCGAGTTTGAGCGGGTACCCGGTCTTGGTGTCATCAAACCCGAGTGGTAGGGAGAATGCCATGCCACTCTCGGAATTTAGCCTCGTTCGTCTCACTACCGATCGCTACGTGAGCGAAGGCGTGAACCAGGGCGCGATCGGCATCATCCTCGAAGTCTTTGACGACGGCTATATAGTCGAGTTTTCACGGCCAGATGGGACGACGATTGCCTGGCTTGCGGTCGATGGAGAAGATTTCGAGCTCGCGCCGAAAGTCAGCGCAACTTCCCCGGATCGCTCTCCGGTTTGATCCTGGTCACGGCGGGCGCCATCGGCCCAATTGCGTCAATCCGGCTTGGTTGGCACGGGTCGCGCCCTATCAAGGGAGTGCGGAGCCGGTCTGGCCGGCAGGCGCCGCTTCGCGCGCGATTCCGAATTCGAGCGCCGAGAGCAGGATGAGGTTGAACGCGAGTCCGATCAGCGCCGTCCACTGCTGCTCGTAGAAGGCGAGGGGTTGCGCCACCAGCAGCGAGACGAGCACGGCGCGCCGGAACCAGTGAAACGCGGCCAGCAAGGAACCGCGCAGGCGGATCAGCCCGGCAATCAGCAGCACCCCGAAAATGAGATTGGCGACAAGCAGAAGTCCCGCCGTCGAATCGACATGGGTCTGCAGGCGGGAATCGTCCGGATCGGCCAGCACGGTTATCGACAGCGATCTGAGGCTGAAGAGCGTCGCCAGCCCGGCTATTGTCAGTACGAGCGTGAGAAACCAGCGCTGTCCCACCAGCCAGTTGTATGACGACGCGATACGCGCCGCCATGCGGCTGGGAAACTCCTCCTCAGGCTCGGGACTCGCGGCGATCTGGCTCAGGGCGCGGCGCAGGGCCGGCACGAGCGGGTTGTCGGGGTCGCTCTCGGCCAGCAGCGCCATGGCCTGATCGCGCTCGCGCTTGGGATAGCCATCGATGACCGCGTTGCCGATGACGTCGAAGGATTGCACCAGACGCTGGTCGGTCGTGGGATGGGCATCCGCGGCGAGCCGTTCGCCGGCAATGAAGATAAGGACGAAGACCACATAGATGAGCGCCACCGCCGGTTGGAAGAAATAGTCGTTATTACTGGTGATGAACTTGCCTAGCTCATCGATGAAGGCGCCGAATCCGGCCCCGCCGACAATCGCCGCGAAGTTGCGCACGCGGCGGCCGAGAAACGCGAAACTGGCGAGCAGCGCGATCACCATGCCGATGCCGCCGAAGAGCATGTGCGCGACATGCAGTCCATCGCCGCCGATCTGGGGATACCCGGTAAGCTCCAGCCAGCCGCGAATGAGCAGCACCGCGGCTACGCCGGAGACGAAAAAGCGTTCGAGCAGGAGCGACGCCTGCACGCCGCGCACGGCGTGGGTATGCCGCGGCGGGGGTGGCGCCGGTACATACGCGGTCGTCACCCGATTCCCTTTGCGCCCAGGATTGCGGACGCCTTGCGCATTGTCTAAAGCATTTGCCAGATGCTGAATCCCTCGTAGGCGGTCACCCGGTCCGGAACGAAATCCTCAGCGAAGAACCCAGTGCCGACCTGGACGTCGGAGGCGAACGGCGCGGCGGGGAGCGCAATGGCCGCGACATAGTCGCCGTTGACGCCAAAGAGCGCGATATCGCCGCGCACGAACAGTTGGAACTGGTTGCGCGCGCCGGGCGCCGGATCATACGCGGTTGCCGTTCCCACGATTTGTGGCGACTGGCCGGGAATGAGCGCAAACACCTCGCCCGTAGACCCTACCACGATGCGGTTGGTGACAGCACTATCGGCGCGAAACTCGAAACCGGCGTCCCACAGCTTCGTGGCGACGTCGTTCGGGTTGATGAACGTCGCGACCGCGGCGAAATCGGCGAGGGAAACCCTGGCCGCGGCGAGCGGGACGGCGCCGGGAGTGGCCTCGACGAGCCTGCCGGCGAACGGTCCGGCGAAGGGAGCGACCTGCGCCGATTCCGCCGCGTACTCGGCGAACGCTTCAGCCGCTACAGCCGCCGTCACGGTCGTGCCGGCATCGACGGTGGCAGACACGGCATCAGGATCGAAGGGCAGAACGACGAACTCGCGGAACGGGGTGACGCGATCGGGCAGGGTTTGATCGCTGTAGAACCCGGCGCCGGCGGCGATATCGGCCGCGCCAGTCTCGGTAGCGAGATCGATCGTGGCGACGAGCTCTTCGTTCACGCCAAGCACGGCGCGCTCGTTGGCGACGATGAGGTCGATCGTGTTGGCGCCGCCCGCTTCCGTGATGATTCCCGTTCCCTGCCCGGCGGCGGCGGGACCACCGCTGCCGGCGGAGGCGAACCAGTTGCCGAGAGAGTCGACCGCAACGCGCACGGAACCCTGGGGACCGATGCGAAACATGAAGCCGACACTCCACGGGACATCAGATGCGGGTTCGGGGACGCCGAATACCGCGCGGGCATGGAAGTCGCGCAGGTCGACATTGGCCCAGGAGAGACCGATGCGCCCTTCTTCTTCGGTCAGATTGGCGTTGAAGGGACCGGCCAGCGGTGTGACCTCGGCTTGCGTGGCGAGGATAGCGTTGAACAGTTCGGTATCCGCGGCGGAGATGGCCGGGGTCTCAGCCGCGACGACGGCCGGCTCCGGAGTTGCAGTCGCTTCGGTTTCAGGCACGTTTGGCAGCGGCCAGACCTCGAAATCGGCGTAGGCGATGGTGCGCCCAGTCACGCTCGTGGTCGAGAAATAGCCGCTGCCGATGAGCACGTCCGAGGCGACGGCGGGCGGCAGAACGATCCGGGTGACGAGCTCGCCATTGATGCCGAACAGCGCCGAATCGCCGTCGACAATGAGATTTATGGTGTTCGTGCCGCCCGGCGTGGCGGCGAACGCGGGAACCACGCCGGATTGCAACGTGCCCACGGGAACGGGGGTGTAGTACCAGAATCCGTCGGAGTCGAACGCGATCTGTTGAGCGGCGCCGGCGGTCTGATGGAAGGTGAAACCGACATCCCACGGCGTGCCGGTTTCGTTCGCGGGGTTGGTGAAGGTTGCGGTAGTGGAAAAATCCTTCGTCGTGATCCCGGCGCCGGCGGTCACGCTGAATTGGTCATCCTGGATGATCTCGCCGGACAGCGGTCCGGCGATGCTGGCGGTGTCCTCCCGCGCGGCGAGGTATGCCAGGTAACGGATTTCATCATCCTGCGCGATTGCTGGTGGAGTGGAAAGACCGAGTGCCGCGATGAGGAAGATCGCCGCGACCGCGATGGACCGGTGTCGATCGCGCGGGCGCGAAGGACGCATACGAAAATCCCCTCTCCAAACGCGCTGGCACACGTCCCTTTTGCCGCTACGCGGCGCCGCATCTGTCGAGGAGACGATATACGTCGTGCGACGCTTGTCAATCCCCGGCGGTGGCGAGCGCCGGACGGCGCCGCCAATGCTCGGTTGCCAGTTCGAAGGCATGGGCGAGCTGGAGCACACCCCAATCGTCACGGGCGCGGCCGACGATCTGCAACCCGACCGGGAGCCCCTCTGGTGTAAACCCGGCGGGGACGGAGATGGCCGGGTGGCCGGTAACGGTGATGCGCGAGCAGGTACGCATCCACTCGATATAGGTGGTCATCGGCGTTCCCGCGACCTCGGTGGGAAAGGGCACATCGGCGGAAAAGGGCGGAAGCTGCGAGACGGGAAGGAGCAGGAACTCGTACCCCGAGAAGAACTCGTGGACGCGACGATAGAGCGCGGTGCGCAGGCGGGTGGCGCGGCCGATGTCCGGTCCCGAGAGGGCGCGTCCCTGCTCGACGTTCCAGATCACGGTGTCCTTGAGCTGATCGCGGTGGCGGTCGAGCAACTCGCCATACCCGCTTTCGAAGTCCCAGGCGCGGAGGGTGTGGAATACCTCGTCGGCGCCGCTGAGATCGGGCTCGGCTTCCACGAGATCGATCCCGAGATCGGCGAACACGCCGCGCTGCGATTCGAGCACCGCCACCGTGCGGGGATCGATCGGGAGTCCGCCCAGGTCACGGCTCCAGGCCACACGAACGCCGGCGAAGTCGCGCCCGAGTGGCCGGGCGAAGATCGCGCCGGGATCATCCAGCGTAATCGGCGAGCGCAGGTCCGGTCCGGCGATGACGCTCATCATCAGCGCCACGTCGCCAACCGTCCGTGCCAAGGGACCGTTGACGGTCATGTCGAACCAGGCGGATTGGGTATTGATCTTCGGTACGCGCCCTGGTGAGGGCCGGAAACCGACGACGTTGCAATAGCCGCCGGGGTTGCGCAGCGAACCGCCAAGATCGCTGCCATCGGCGATGGGGTGCATGCCGGTGGCAAGCGCGACCGCCGCTCCGCCGGAGGAGCCGCCGGGAGTCTT
>JACCXM010000448.1 GCA_013697005.1 Chloroflexia bacterium
TGATCGGCGTGCCAGATCGAATCGAATCCGAGCTCCTCGAAAACCGCCCAGTGGCGGACGAGCGTCCCCAACGGCAGGTTTTGATTGCGAACGATTCCGAACCCTGTCACCTCAACACCCCATCACCTTCGCTGCGCCGTATCCTTACATCATGGAAATCGGTACCAAGCCATCTTCACACACGAGCAACAGTCTGGCCGGGCTGATCGCGCTGGTCACCGGAGCGGGGTCAGGGATCGGGCAGGCGACGGCGCGGGCGTTGGCTGCGGAAGGCGCCTGGGTCATCACAACCGAGCTTCCCGATCGCCTGGAACGGGCGGAGGCGACAGTCGCCGCGATCCAGGCCGCGGGTGGCGAGGCACTCTCGCTCGTGCTCGATGTGCGCGATCTGGCAAGTGTGACCGGGTGCGTTGCCGCCGCGGCACGGGCCGGGCAGGGACGGCTGGACATTCTCGTCAACAACGCCGGTATCAACGTCCGGCAACCCGCCTTCGACGTCACCGAAGAAGCGTGGGACCTGGTGCTCGACACCAATCTGAAAGGGCTCTTTTTCACGGCTCAGGCCGCCGGACGCCTGATGCGGGACCAGGAACCATGCGGCGGCAGCATCATCAACGTCGCCTCGACAATGGGACTCGTCGGCTACTACGACCGCGCCGCCTATTGCGCCTCCAAGGCCGGGGTGGTCAATGTTTCGCGCGCGCTGGCGATCGAGTGGGCGGCCAACGCGATTCGGGTGAATGCGGTCTGCCCGGCGTTCGTCGAGACGCCGCTGACGCGAGGGCTGTTCGAGAACGAGGCCATCAAACGCGACATCCTGGAGCGCACCCCGGTGGGCAGACTTGTCGCGCCGGAAGAGGTGGCAGCCGCGGTCGTTTTTCTTGCCGGTCCGTCGGCGCGGATGATCACCGGCGCCGCGTTGACCATCGATGGCGGATGGACCGCAATCTGAACGGGCATCACGATCTCTCGCTTAACGACCATGTCGTCGTCATTGGCGGTGGGATCAGCGGGCTCGCCGCGGCCCACCGCCTCCTGCGCGTCGCGTCTGGAGCGCGGGTCACGTTGCTCGAGGCAGACAATCGTCTGGGCGGCAAGATCGTCACCCACAATGTCGATGGATTTCTCATCGAAGGTGGCGCCGATTCCTTTCTCGCCAGCAAACCGCGTGGTGTCGGGCTTTGCGCGGAGATCGGTCTCGGCGACCATCTGCAAGGGGTCACCCCGCGGCGACGGCGGGCCTTCGTCCTCTCCCACGGGCACTTACACGACCTCCCCGAGGGTCTCTCCGGGCTCGTCCCGACCCGCTTGATGCCGATTGCGCGGTCGAGTTTGCTCTCGCCGTTGGGCAAGGCGCGGGTTGCGCTGGAATTCGTTCTTCCCCGCCGCCACGGCGAGGAGGATGAATCGCTCGGGGGATTCATGCGTCGTCGTCTGGGGAGCGAAGCGTGGGAGCGTTTGATCGAACCGCTCATGGCCGGTATCTATGCGGCCGATGGCGACGCCTTGAGTCTGGCGGCAACATTTCCGCAACTCCGGGACGCTGAACGAGTGCATGGGGGGGTGATCAAGGGTGCGCTCGCCGCTCGCCCGAGGGCTCAGGCATCAGGCATGGCCCCGCGATCTCCGTTTCTCACGCCGATTGGCGGAATTGGCGAATTGGTGACCACCCTTGCGATCACGCTCACGTCGGGTGGCGTGACGATTTGCATGGGAACCCCGGTCACCGCGGTCGACGTGGTCCCGGGCGGATACGTTGTCCGCCTGGCGAGCGGTAATACAGTGCTGGCGAATGCGGTTGTCGTCGCCACGCCCGCTTTTGCCGCGGCGCAGATGCTCGACGCTATTGACGGCGGTCTGGTCACCGATCTGGCCGCGATCGCCTACGTGTCGACCGCGATCGTGACATTTGCGTTTCGCCGCGACCAGATTTCACATCCGCTCGATGCCCACGGCTATGTGGTGCCCCGCATCGAAGGCGGACCGATCCTGGCCTGCACCTGGCCTTCGCGCAAGTGGGCGGGGCGCGCCCCCGAGGGCTGGGAGCTGATCCGGGTCTTCATCGGACGGTCGGGTCGAGAAAGTGATCTCGCTGGTGACGACGAATCGCTGTTCGCTTTGGCGCGCCGGGAAGTTGTCGATCGCCTCGGAACCACCGCCTCGCCAACGAGGCAACGCATCGACCGCTGGCCACGCGGGATGCCGCAATATCTGCTCGGCCATCCGGAGCGAGTAGCCCGCATCGAGTTAGCAGTACGTGGACACCGCGGTCTCTTCCTCGCCGGCAGCGCCTACCACGGCGTGGGTATCCCGGATTGCATCGCCTCAGGCGAGGCGGCGGCGGATGCGGTTGGCGCAACGATTGCAATGCGCGGCGCGTAGTACCCTGCGATGGACTCCGCTCGCGTGGCCGCGTGCAATGGGGAAAGGGTGTGCGCTCGACGTGGGGGCGCGGGAGCATGGCCGGGATGACGAACGCAAACGAACCGCGCTCCGTTGCGCTGCCAGCGCGCATCCGCGAGCTGGGACCGCTCTCGGAAAATCTCTGGTGGAGTTGGCGGCCGCAGGCTGAAGACCTCTACCGGGACCTCGATCCCATTCTGTTCGAGTCTCTGGAAGAAAATCCGGTGCTCCTTTTGCGTCGGGTAGATCCGGAACGATTACAGCAGGCGGCAACGGACCCCGTGTATCTCGCCCGCTACGACGACGTCATTGCCCAATTCGCGTCGCTGCGCAACTCCGGCGCCGCGGCGACCTGGGTTGGCATCCACCAGCCCGCAATGATTGAACGCCCAGTGGCCTACTTTTCCGCCGAGTTTGGCGTGCACCCCACGCTACCCATCTATTCCGGTGGTCTCGGGGTTCTCGCCGGGGACCACACCAAGGCCGCCAGCGATCTGGGATTGCCGCTGGTCGGCATCTCCCTCCTCTACCGCCAGGGCTATCTCCGGCAACGCCTCAGCCAGGACGGTTGGCAACTCGATGTCACTTCACCCCTTGAACCAGGAGCAGAACCGACCACGCCGGTGCTCGATGCGGATGGCAAACCGCTCTGTGTCGAAATTATCCTGGACGATCCCACTGTGCCGGTGCGTCTGCAAATCTGGTGTGTACAAGTCGGCCGCGTCTCGCTCTTCCTGCTCGATGCGGACGTAGAAGGAAATCCGGACTGGACGCGCACCGTGTCGTCGCGGCTCTATGGTGGCGATCAGGAACATCGCTTGCGCCAGGAGAAGATCCTGGGTATCGGCGGTGTCCGCGCCTTAAAGGCGATGGACATCAATCCGGTCTACTGGCATGGCAATGAAGGTCATGCCGGGTTTCATCTGCTGGAGCGGGTCCGCGAGTGGGTCGACCAGGGACTGACATTTGCCGAGGCAACGGAGCGCGTCAACGCGTCCTCGGTGTTCACCTCGCACACCCCGGTACCGGCCGGGCATGACGTCTTTCCGCCTCATTTGATGGACCGCTATTTCAGCTATTTCTGGCCGCAGCTCGGTTTGGACCGGGAGGAGTTTCTGGCGCTCGGTCACCACGATGCCAGTGGCGACGGGTTCAATATGACCGCCCTCTCGATGCGCCTCTCCGGGTATCGCAATGGGGTCAGCGCTCGCCACGGCGAGATCACCCGCGCGATGTGGCACGATCTCTGGCCCGACGTCGAGACGCCGCTGGCCCCGATCACCTCGATCACGAACGGGGTCCACCTCCCAACCTGGATATCGCCGCCCCTGCAAACCCTGCTCGACCGCTATCTGCCCGCCGATTGGCGCGAGCGGATGCAGGAGGAGGAGGTCTGGCATCCGATTCTGGAGGTTCCCGATGAGGAGTTCTGGGCCGTGCGGCTGCAGAATAACCGGACCCTGCTGGCGTATCTCCATGAGTACAGCCGGCGCCGCTGGGCGTCGGGGGAGATCGATCCCAAGCAAGTCGTCGCCAGCGGTCCGTTTCTGCAACCCCAGCCATTGACGGTTGGGTTCGCGCGCCGGTTCGCCACCTACAAACGGGCTACGTTGCTGTTCAGCGATCCCGACCGGCTGGCGCGGATTCTGACCGATCCGGCGCGGCCGGTGCAGCTCATTTTTGCCGGTAAGGCGCACCCGGCCGATGACGGTGGCAAACGGCTCATTCAGGAGATCTTCTGGCGCTCGCTCGATCCCAAGTTCGAAGGACGGATCGCCTTCGCCGAGGACTACGACATGATGCTGGCGTCTCGTCTCTACGGCGGAGTCGACATCTGGCTCAACAACCCGCGTGCCCCACTCGAAGCGAGCGGGACCTCCGGTATGAAAGCCGCGGCCAACGGCGCATTGAACCTCTCCATCCTCGATGGCTGGTGGATCGAAGGGTTTGCCGCGAACCACGATGCGGGCTGGGGTATTGCGCCATCCGAACTCATGGAAAGCAAGGGGGACGAGGCCGACGCCGATGCCATCTTTACCGCGCTCGAACGGCACGTCATTCCCCTCTTTTACGAACGGGATATCAACGATCTGCCATTGCGCTGGATTCACATGTCGAAAGAGGCGATCCGCACCCTGGCGCCGCTATTCTCATCGCAGCGGATGGTGATCGAATACATCAACCGGCTGTACGTGCCGGCTTCAGAGGGCGGCGCGCGATGGATGGCGCAACCCGTCGCCGCCGGTGGCGAATAGGTTCTCGAACGGCGTGGGATCAAAACCTATCCACTCGATATCGCTCATGCGCTCGAATCTTTTCACCATGACGTGAAGGGCTTCTGGATTGTTGTCAATCAACATGAAGCGGCGATTCGAGAGATGGCATGCTTCTCCGGTGGTGCCACTTCCGGCGAAAAAATCCAGGACGAGATCGCCGGGGTGCGATGAGGCCAGCACGATCCGTTTCAGGATGCCCAGCGGTTTCTGCGTTGGATAGCCGGTCTTTTCCTTGCCGTTGGTGGCGACGATCGTATGCCACCAGGTGTCAGTCGGGGTCTTGCCGCGGGCGGCTTTTTCCGGACTAACCAGACCAGGGGCCATGTAGGAAATGCGGTCGATCTCCTCATAGTTGAAGACGTAGTGCGCGGGATCCTTGACGTAGACGAGTATCGTGTCGTGCTTCGGAGGCCATTTGTTCTTTGGGCGACCGCCGTAGTCGTAGGCCCAGATGATCTCGTTGAGAAAACAGTCTCTTCCGAAGATGGAGTCGAGCAAGACTTTGACGTAATGCACTTCGCGGTAGTCCAGATGGACGTACAGCGTTCCATTCTCCATGAGAACGCGATGGGCCTCCTCTAACCGGGGTTCCAGAAAGCCAAGGTAATCATCGAAGGAATCCGCGAACGTCTTCGAACCAATTTTGAACGTTTCGTAGCGTCGGCCTTGAAACCCCGTGCGGTCTCCATGTTCCGACGCGGTCGTTCTGATTTGCGTTCTTCGCCGCGCCTTCCCGGTATTGAACGGGGGATCGATATAGATCAGATGCACGCTTTCGGAAGGCAAGGTCCACAATGTAGCGAGGCTTTCCGCGAAGACAATTCGATTCCACACGTGTCCACCTTACGGCGATAAACGTTCGATCAGCCATTGGTCACCGTCGCGGCGGTAGCGCAGGCGGTCATGGAGCCGGCTGGGGCGTCCCTGCCAAAACTCGATCCATTCCGGCGTCACGCGGTAACCGCCCCAGAAGTCCGGTAGCGGAACTGCGCCATCACCGAAGTCGTCTGCGAGACGAGCGAATTCCCGCTCCAACTGACCCCGGTCGGGAATGACCTCGCTCTGGCGCGATAGACTGGCCGCGATGCGGCTGCCCGGGGGGCGACTGTCGAAATACGTGCGTGAGGCGTCGCGGCTGATCCGCTCGGCCGTCCCCGCGATACGCACCTGGCGTTCCAGCTGCGGCCAGTACAAGGTGAGCGCGGCGCGCGGGTTTTGGGCGAGGTCGCGTCCCTTCGGACTCTCGTAATTCGAGTAGAACACGAATCCGCGCTCGTCAAACCCCTTGAGCAGGACGATGCGTGCCGCGGGGACGCCATCCGTGGAAGCTGTCGCCAGCACCATCGCATTGGGCTCCGGTACCCCGGCCGCCTGCGCATCGCCGAACCATATCGCGAATTGTCTCACCGGATCGGTGTCGAGATCCGCTTCGTCGAGTCCCGCCAGCGTGTAGTTCAGCCGCATGTCTCCCGCATGGAGCGCCACGCCTACTCTCCCCGCACGTCCTCCACGGGTTGCCCCGCGTCCTTCCAGGCCGTGAATCCCCCTTCGAGATGGGCGACGTTGGAGTAGCCCATCTGCTGCAGCGTGTCCGCCGCCAGCGCCGAGCGCCCGCCGCCGGCGCAATGGAGGACGACGCGGCGATTGGGATCGAACTCGGGCCGATGGTAGGAGCTACTGGGATCGGCCCAGAACTCGAGCATGCCGCGCGGGGCGTGGACCGCTCCCGGAATGGCGCCCTGTGCCGCGCGTTCGTTATCTTCGCGGAGGTCGACGAGCACGGTGTCATCCTGCTCCAACTCGGCGGCCAATTGATCGACTTCCAGATTTTCGATGCGCTGCTTGGCTTCACTGACAAGTTCAGCCGCGGTCTTTGCCATTGTTGCCTCCTCATTACACGTGCTGCAGCTGCCACCTAGTATCACCGGAATCCGGCTATCATCGCGACCATGCCGGGGACGATTCCCTCTCCATCGCCTATCCAGACGGTGCTCGTCGCCAATCGCGGCGAGATTGCCGTGCGCGTCATCCGTTCCGCCCGCGAGCTGGGTCTGCACACGATCGCCATCTTCGGGGAGGGCGAACACGACGCCATGCACACGCGCTTCGCGGATGACGCCTGGCGGATACCATCGACGTTGCCCGTGCCATACCTCGACATTCCGGCCATTCTCGAGATAGCCAAACGCACGGAGGCGGATGCCGTCCACCCCGGCTACGGGTTTCTGTCCGAAAACCCGGCGTTCGCCGCCGCCTGTGCCGAGGCGGGCATCATCTTTATCGGGCCCACCGCGGCGGCGATTGCGGCCATGGGAGACAAGATCGAGGCGCGGCGCATCGCCATCGCGGCGGGGGTTCCAACCGTACCGGGCTCAGATGGACCTGTCGCATCGCTCTCGGATGCCCTCGCCTGGGGGGCCCAGCACGGCTATCCCGTGGCGGTGAAGGCCGCGGGCGGCGGCGGTGGGCGGGGGTTCCGGGTGGCCCGCGGACCAGACGACATGGAATCAGCGTTTCATGGCGCGTCGAGCGAAGCGGCACGCTCGTTCGCCAACCCCGAGGTCTACCTGGAGCGCTATCTCGACGATCCGCGTCACGTCGAGGTGCAACTGATGGCCGACACGCGGGGAACCATCCTGGCCGTTGGCGATCGCGACTGCTCCATCCAGCGACGCCACCAGAAACTGCTGGAGGAAGCGCCCGCCCCAGGGATCCCGGTGGAGACACGCCGCGCCATGGCTGACGCCGCGGTATCACTGGCGCGCGCGGTCGATTACCTGGGCGCGGGAACGGTCGAGTTCCTCCTCGATGCGAATGGCGAGTTCGCCTTTCTGGAGATGAACACCCGCATTCAGGTCGAGCATCCGGTGACCGAGATGACGACCGGGATCGATTTGGTGCTCGAGCAACTCCTGGTCGCCGGGGGAGCGCCCCTTTCGTTCACGGCGGCGGATGTCGCGCCTCGCGGTCACGCGATCGAATGCCGGATCAATGCCGAGGATGCAGGGCGCGGGTTTGCGCCGGTGCCGGGGACGATCGCGCGCTTCCAGGCTCCGGCGGGAATGGGCGTGCGCGTCGACACCGCCGCCGAGAGCGGCACGGTGATTCACCCCGCCTACGATTCCCTGATCGCCAAGATTATTGCCTGGGGTCGCGATCGGACCGAGGCGACGGCGCGCATGCGGCGCGCGCTGGAGGAGCTTGTGGTCGACGGCGTGCCGACGACCAGGGAGTTTCACCTTCGTTTGGTGGACCACCTCATTTGGGTATCCGGCGCCGCCACGACGACGTTCCTCGACCGTCATCCCGAGGTTATCCCGCCGCCGCTGGCATCTCCGCCTTTGGCTAACCGCGTCCATGATGTCCCGCGCGAGTTGGTTGTCGAGGTCGATGGTCGCCGCTTCGACATACGCGTTCACGGAACGAGAAATCCCGATGCCGCCGGCGGTGCCCAGCAGCGTCGTCCGTTGCCGCCCACGAAACCGGGTGGCGATCGCGCGTCCGAAAGCGCAATGGTGCTCAGCCCGATCCAGGGAACAATCGTGCGCGTTGCCGTCGCCGCGGGCGACACGGTCGTCCTTGGTCAAACGATCTGCGTGGTCGAGGCGATGAAGATGGAAAATGACGTGACCGCTCACCGCGACGGTGTCGTAACCGGCATCGTCGCCACCCCCGGCATGGCCGTCCGCGTCGGCGACGCGATCGCCGAGATCGCCTGAGCGCCGGACTATACTCCGCGGTATGCAACCAACCTCCGCCGCACCCCCGAGTTCGGCCCCGAACGACGACTTTCTGCAAGCCGCGCATCGGTTTTTCCCCGATCTGACCGCGACGGAAGCGATCGCCGGGCACCCGAATGCGATCAAGATCACCACGCCAGCCGGCTTGCGGCGGGTGAGCCGATGGCCGTCCGCCGCTCCGCTCGCCGCCATCGCTTTCAGCCGGGACGTGATGGCGAGCGCCGGCGAGGGCGGGTTGGAGCTGGCGCCACGGCCGGTCGCGGCGCCAGAAGCTCCGGCGCAACCCGCGCTGCGCATCGGCGACCGCTACTTCAGTGCCCAGACCTGGCTGCCCGGTAGTCCCCCGCCGCGTGCCCAAGCCAACTGGCCGGAACCGGACGACCGGATCGACATCCCGGCCGTGTTGCCGCCACCGGTCTTCTCGGCGGTGATTGCCGCAATAGCGCGCCTCCATGAAGGCACCATCTCCCTGGCGGGGAAAACCAACGTGCCCGTCGCGCCGCTGGCGATGGTGCCCGGCGCCGTGCGTCAGGCCCACGGCCGCCACCTCGGCGCCCTGCGTGCCCACGCCAGACGCGAGCCGGCCATTCAGCGCTGGTTGGCCACCGCCGAGCGCCTGATGGCGAATGCGGAACCTGTCGTGTTCAGCGGTGAGGAGCCACGAGGACTTCCGGAGAGCGTGTTGCACCTGGGACTCTGGCCGGCGCACGTGCTGCTCGATGACAGTTCGCTATTGGGTTTCCTCGGTTGGTCACGGGTTGCGGTAGGGTCGCCCCTGCTCGATATCGCGCAGGCCACGCTTCGTCTGCAGGGTTGGAGTGACGACGCGGTCGAAACCGCCCTCGCGACGTACGGCGAACTCCGGCCGCTCTCGCCCGAGGAACGCCGGCTGCTGCCCGCGGTGGCGGCGCTCGACGCCGTGGCCACATCCGGACGCCTGCTCGAGCAGACATTTGCCGTTGCCGAAACCGCGCGGCCGCCAACGGTCCTGCGCGCGGCGATCGACATGATGCTGACGTCGATGACTGCCCTCGATCGGAATCTGGTCGCCCAGGCGGCCGTCGGCAAAAGCAAACGCTCACCCTGGCGACGCGAGCCACGACGTCCGCTAGTGCGCACGGGAGGAAGACCTCGTGAACGACACCGCTGACAGCCCCGATCTCCTGGCCGAGACATGCATCGCCTGCCGCCGGGATGCACCGCGCGTGACCGCGCAAGAAGTGGCAGCGTTGACGCCGCTCATTCCGGACTGGAGCAACGAGGACCACGATGGCGTTTCGCGCCTGGTACGCGTCTTTCGCTTGCCCACGTTTCGTGACGCGCTGATCTTCACCCAGCGCGTCGGCGAGTTGGCGGAAAATGAAGGGCATCACCCGGCGCTGCTTACCGAGTGGGGCAAGGTGACGGTCTCCTGGTGGACCCACAAAATCCGTGGACTGCACCGCAACGACTTCATCATGGCCGCCAAAACCGACGCGCTGGCGCGTGATAGTGGGGTTCTGGAAGCCGCCTGATCACGGTGCGGTGGCAGACGCGTCATGAGAGGCGGAAACGGCCAGCGGGAAGGAGGCGATCGGCTCGTGCCGGGCTCCGTCCTTACCGAGATGACTGCGAAACAGCACCACCTCGCGGACCGGAACCGGCGTCGCGGGCGGCGCGATCGCGGCGCCGCTGCCGCGATCGACGAAGCGCCCCTTGATTGCGCCCGGGAGATCGCGCAGACGAACGCCTTCGCCATCGTCGTTACGGACGCGGCCCAGGGTGAGATGCGGGTGATAGGACGCGTCGCCAGCGGCGAACCCCAACGCGAGGCTGGCGCGTCCGATGTCCGCCTGAAGGGCTGCCAGCCGGTGTATTGGTCCGTGCAGACCCAACCACAACACGCGCGGCCGGCGAAAATGGGGGAAGACGCCAAGCGCCGCGGTGCGCAGCTCGAACCGCTTGTGCGCGGCGACGATCTCCGGCAATGCCAGGCGTAGCAACTCCGCCCGCTCCCGCGCCGCCTCACCAAGGAATTGCAGGGTGAGATGCGCCGTCTCCGGCTGCACCCAACGCACCGGCCAGCCTTCCTGCCGCAGGGAGGAGATTTCATGGCCAATCAGCAGTCGCACCTCTTCCGGCAGCGGCACGGCGAGAAAGAGCCGCCACGGCGTATCGACCCCATCCGGCGCGGGAGGACGAACTTTCGGGAGACGCGGGGTTCGGGGCGACATGACGGTAGTATATGAGGCGCTAGTGGCCAGTTTGAGACGAGGATCAGTATGACGACGGCATTCCTGGGACCGCGGGGAACCTTCAGCGAAGAGGCGGCTCTGCTGCGGGCGGAAACCGGGGACCTGGCCGCCTTCGCGTCATTCCCCGCGTTAGTCTCCGCCGTGGAAACCGGTCTGGCAGACGAAGCCGTGCTGCCGATCGAGAACTCGATCGAGGGCGCGATCAGCACGACCCTCGATCTCCTCATCCACGAGACCACGCTGCGCATCACCGGCGAGATCGCCCTCCCGGTGCGGCTTTTCCTCATCACGGCACCGGGGGTTGGGCTGCCGGACATCCGGATCGTGACTTCGCACCCGCAGCCGTTTGGGCAGTGCCGCCGCTTTCTCGATCGCTGTCTACCTGGAATCGAGCAAGTGGCCGCCCTGTCGACCGCCGGTGCGGTGAAGGATGTGATGGAGAGCGGTGATCTGGACCGCGCTGCGATCAGCACCGCACGCGCCGCCGAGCTGTACGGTGGCGCCATCCTCGCCCACGACATCCAGGATGTCCACACCAACGTCACCCGGTTTGTCGTGCTCGCCGAGAACGACGCGCTGCCAACCGGCGACGACAAGACCTCACTGGCATTCCGCATCCGGGAGGACGTTCCCGGCGCGCTGCATCACATTCTGGGCGAGCTTGCGGCCGAAAACATCCAAATGACCAAGATCGAAAATCGCCCGTCCAAGGGCTGGTTGGGCGATTACATCTTTCTCATCGACTTCGAAGGACATCGCCAGGATGCGCAAGTCGCCCGCGTGCTCGACCGCATTCGCGAACGCTGCTCGATGCTGAAAATTTTCGGTTCGTACCCACGTTTTCCATTGGAATCGCTGCGCGGGTCGATCGACACCGAGCAGTCGATCGACTGATGCGGAGTCCGGGTGGTCGCTTTGAATCGCCGCGGAAGCCCTCACCCCCCTGCCCCCCTCCCCCGTCGAGCCGGGAGAGGGGGGAACGAGCGCCGGAAGTCTGAAAGGTTCTTCTTCCCGTGCGGTTGCTGATCGACGATACGTTCGCCACGGGCACATACACGGTCCCGGTTGCTTCGGGCTGGGTTTCCCCTCCGGCTGGGATCGCCGTCGAGGTGGTTGCCGGGCTTGCCGTGGATGCCATCGGGGCCGGCGATAGTGCCTTGGTGTCTCCAGCCACATTATCCAAGTTTCACGGATCGCACGATGTGGTCAGCGCCGTCGCCGTGATCGCCGATGGCGTCAGTGCGATCGCGATGCGCACCCCAGTTCGCCCCGACGACGTCGATACCACGCCCGTGCGGCTCCTCGATGTGGGCGGCGCCGCAGAACTGCTGGCGCGGGCCACCCTCCAACCGTTCTACGGCATCGAGGCCACGGGCTGGGTCCGAGATAGTCAAGCGCCGGAGGCAGCGCGGGCGCAAGTCGTCATCGTGGAGGGCGAGGAGGCATTGCGGGAGCCGGAGGGCGGATTCAGTGAGGACTTGAGCCGCGCCTGGTTCATTCTCACCGCACAACCCGTTGTCACCCATGTGCTGCTCGTGCCGCGGGCGGGAACCGCGGCAACCACGGATATCATCACCTTTCTCGATGCCGTGCGGTTGGAAGGTCTCGCCCGGCGGCGTCAATGGCGACCGCAACTTGCCGACGCGCTCGACATTGGCAGGGATCGTGCGAGCGTATTCTGGACGGCACAACGCCTCATGATGGACGACGGGGACCGGCGGGCGATGCTTGACCTGCTCACCAAAGGTTCCTGGGGAACGTCCAGGGCATCCCCGTTGCAAGTACGGTTTCGCGATGGAACCGGCGTAGATTGACTGGCTGGCGCTGGCTCCTCTGCCAACGCGGCCAGGTATCGAGGAGGAGACGAAGTCCCGGAACTTGAGTCAATTCGAGAACTATCTGGTCCACGAGTTCGTCGATGATTATGTCGATGGCATCATGTCCCGGCGCGACATGATGCGTCGTGTACTGCACATCACCGGTGGCGTGGCGGCGACAGCGACCGTGCTGACCCAACTTGGGGTGAAGTCGGCTGACGCGCAGGAGGGTACGCCGCCGCCGCGGCCAACCCCGACCGGTCCGCGCAGCTCGGTGAGCGTGGCGGAGGATGACCCCAGCGTTACGGCATCGGACGTGGCGTTCCCAGGCGCTGGTGGCGACGAGATCACCGCTTATCAGGCAATGCCGGCGGAGGGAGACGGTCCATTTCCGGTCGTTCTCATTTGCCATGAGAATCGTGGGCTCACCGACCACATCCGTGACGTGGCGCGCCGTTGGGCAACGCAAGGGTACGTCGCGGCCGCACTCGATCTCCTCAGCCGCGAAGGTGGCACCGCGGGAATCGCGGACCCGGCCGAACTACCTGCTCTGCTATCCGACGAATCCAAACTGCAACGACACGTCGACGATTTCAAGGCGGCGGCGGTCTTTTACGGCACACAGGAGTTCGCCGACGCCACCCGGCTGGCGATGACCGGTTATTGCTTTGGAGGCGGGATCACCTGGCGAGCCGCCACGGAGATGCCGGAGCTCAATGGGGCTGCTCCCTACTATGGACCACCGCCACCGTTGGAGGCTGTACCGAACATCCAGGCGGCTGTGCTAGGTGTCTATTCAGACGATCCGGAGGATTTCGCCAACGAGGGCCGGGAAGAGCTGATCGTGGCGCTGGAAGATGCGGGCGTGACCTTCGAAATCATGGTCTACCCGGACACCGAGCACGCGTTCCATAACGATACCGGTCCGCGCTGGAACGAGGAGCAGGCCTTGGCGGCCTGGAACGACACCGTGGCCTGGTTCGAAACCTACGTGAAGAACGCGTCAGCCGGGGCCACGCCGACCGCATAACGAGAGTGACGGGGTGCTAGGGTGGTGGGAAAAACGATCCACCCTGTCACCCTGTCTTTCCGTCACCCCGTACGCCCATACACCAGCAGATCCAGCGATCGCGGATCGGTCGCGAGGAGCGTGTCGCCTGCTGCAGCGCCATCCGGCGAGTAAAGTGAGACCCAGCCGTTCGTCGTGGTCCCGATTGACGACCAGAGATTTACCAGCAGATACCGGCGGCCCCCACCGAGGATCAGATCGGGGTTGATACCCACCTCCTCGGCGCTCGCCACCAAATCGGCGGGCGGTGCAACCACGTCCCCGCCCTCCGGGACATACTCGGCAATGACGTTGCCGTCGACCTGCACCGCGAACACCCGGGATGGATCGACCGCGGCCGGATCTTCGGCATAGACGATCACCGTGACACTGCTGTAAATAGAGCGCCGCCACGTCGCGTCGATGACATAACGATGGTTTCCAGCGGTGATGACCTGGGCATCGCCACCAATCGTGAAATCGACCGCAAACGATGTCGACGCATCGTACCGATAGAGCGTTTGCGACGTTCTGCCCGTGCGGAGGTAGACGACGCGGGCGCCACCAGCTCCTTCGACCTGGACGGCCTCGAACGGTCCGACGCAACCGATCCGCGCCAGCGTGACATCGTTACCGCCTTGCTCTTGCGCGATGAAGGCGTAGGCAATCCCGGACAACTGGATGCGCGAGGGTAGTTGTTCGGGGAGACCGTTGGCGCCGATGTCCCCGGGATCACCCTGGCAGCGCCGCTGGCGAACCGGCAACTCGACAGTTAGACCACTCGCCGGGGTTGGCGTCACGGTCGCGCCCGGTACTGCCGGCACCGGGACGATCCGGATGTTCGGCAGTGGTGTCGGGGTTGGGCCAACGATGATGGTCGTTTCCAACGTGATCTGCACGTAGCCGGGCGGTGGGGCGATGACGATCACCGGCGGCGGATTTTGTCCGCTCGGTGCGATGACGATGTCGATAGCGACGTACTGATAGACCCGCGTGTCGATAACCGTGAAACTCGTACGCAGGGGGATCGCGCCCTGGGCTTGCTCTATCGGGGCGAAGAGGGGGAACGGACCCGCGCAACCGATGCGCTGGAACGACGATTGGGTGATCTCCACACTCACCTGGGATTCATACTGGAATCGCGTTTCGGCAAAGACCAGATCGTTCAGGGTGACAGGCGCCCCGGCCACGTTGAGCGCAATGTAGCGTTCCAGACCAGAGTCGTTAGCCAGGAAGACCTCGGCCAGCCCTGGGTAGCCACCCGCGCGGACCAGAATCTCCCGCCCATCGTCCGTCACCGGCACGTTGCCGAGCGCGGCCACGGTCGTGGTGCGCAGTTCTTCGATCGAGATCGTGGTTTCGACGCTGGCGTAGACGTAGGTGTACTGCTGATTCTCAAAGGTGTAGGAGAAGGACTGGGCATTTGCTTCCGCCGTGCAGGGAGCGGCGAGATCGAGCGTTCCCGCCCTGGTGATCGGGGCTTCCGACACATAACGGGCGATCACCCCAGTGGCCACCGACACGGCGTAGACCCGGGCAAACGGACCGACTAGCGGAGCCTGCCGGTACGACAGCCGCGCGGTGTTGGTCTGATCGTCGGGCGAGGCGAAGATATCGAGGGTGACGCCTGGCGACTGCACCACGTCGACCTGGATCAATGATGCCGGGTCGATGTCAACTTCGAGATCGAACAGGTAGCGAATTCCCTGGACTTGAATCTCACGCGGCAGCTCGGCGGGAACGGGCGCTGGCGCATCAACCGGGATCACGGAGACCGGCGCTGGCAGCGGTGGCGCGGTCGGCAGCACGAGCGGCGTGGGCGGTACGTCCGACGGTGGCGCCGCGGTAGCCACAGTGGCAGCGGTGGCCGCGGGCGGAGGTGATGCCGGCAAGGCTGCCGGTGTCTCGGTTGCGGCAACAATCGGCGGGACTTCCGTCACGATTGCCGGTGCCGGGGTGGCGGTGGGCGGAACAGGAATCGCCGTGGCCGGAACCGGTGTCTCGGTGGCGGGAATCGGCGTTTCGGTCGGCAGTGGAGTCGGGACCGGGGTG
>JACCXM010000464.1 GCA_013697005.1 Chloroflexia bacterium
CGCCGGTGCTGATAAGCACGATTGGCTTGGCGCCCGATTCGGCAAGCGCCTTCGCGAGGTCGCTTTCGGGATCGATGTTCACCGTGATTAATTCTCGTTCTTTGACCATCGTGAGCACTCCTCGAACACACGGAGTTTAGCCGAGGGTGCCTTGTGCAGAGAATCGAAGCTGTGAAATGAGGATGGTGCGGCTAAACCCGATTTCGCACCCGCGGATTGGCGATTTCGTCCAGCCCTACCGCGACGAGAAACAGCCCGATGAACAGGATCGCGATGACGATGATCGGCGGTACCCACCACCACCACCAGCCGTTGATGATCGCCGCGTTGTAATTGACCCAGTAAATCGTCATCCCCAACGTCGGCGCCTCAAACGGACCGAGTCCAAGCACTTCCAACCCGATCGAGGCCAGGATGGCGGCCGAGACCGAGCCGACCAGCGACGCCCCCAGATACGGCAGCAAGTTCGGCAGCAGCTCTTTGGCGATTACCTCGGGGTTACTCATGCCGGAGAGCCGGGCCACCTGGACGTAGCCGCGTTGCTTGAGGGTCAGCACCTGGGAGCGGATCGTGCGCGCCGGATAAAGCCAGGCCAGCAGTCCCACCACCAGCGCCATCTGATCGACCGTCAAGCCCCCGCGCACCCGCATGGCGATGATGATCAGGATCAACAAGCCGGGGATCGTCAAACCGACGTCGACGACGATGCGGATGACGTTGTCGGCCCAGCCACCGTAGTACCCCGCGATGAACGCCAGCGTCGCGCCGAGCGTTACCCCGATCACCCCGGCCAGGAGGCCAATACGCAAGGTCAGCGGTGTCCCCTCGACCATCACCGCGTAGAGATTGCGTCCCTGCTTGTCGCTGCCGAAGGGGAGCTCCCACGAGGGCGGCTGCAACGGTCTCGTCGAGAGCGGGCGAAACTGAACGGTATCGACCGTGAGATGCCCGATCACCACGAAGAGCACCAGCGTCAGGAGCAACATCAAGCCGATCCCAAGTGACGGATTGCGCCGCAGATAGCCGAGTCCGGCGCGGGCGGAAGCCCGGCGTGTTCCTTCGGCACGGCTCCCTTCCGGCGCGGTGAGCACCTGAGCGGCGCTGCTCATCTAAGCCCTCCGGTAGGTGATGCGGGGATCGAACAGCGGGTAGATAAGATCGAGGAAGAGCGTCACCAGCCCGATGGAGACGATCAAGATAAAGATGATCCCCTGCACGACGTAAAAATCGCCGCTGCGGATGCCCTCGTACAGGGTGTTGCCGATGCCAGGGTAGGAGAAGACCACCTCCACGAGCACGGCCCCGGAAACGATCTGACCGAGCACCAGCGCCAGCGCCGTCGCCTGGGGCAGGAGGGCATTGCGGATCGCGTACTTGAGAAAAATCGTGCGGTCCTTGAGCCCCTTGGCATCCGCGTACGTGACGAAGTCTTCGCCCTGGGTGGTGACCATCATCGCCCGCATGCCCAGCGCCCACCCGCCTAACGAGACGAGAACGATCGAGAGCGCGGGCAGAATCGAGTGATACAACGCGTCTTTGAGAAACGACGGGGTGAACGCGGGAAAGGTTCCGGGCGTGTACCCGCCGAAAAGCGGAAAGATCCGCCAGTTGAACGCAAACAGGTAAATCAGTACCAGACCAAGCAAGAAAAAGGGAATAGCGTTGAGGGAAAGCAACGGCGGCAGCAAGAACTTCAAGAATCTCGGCGATCTCGGCCAGGCCATGAAGGCGCCAAGGAGCGTTCCCACCACCCACGAAAACAACGTCGTCGTCGTGAGCAGGAGCAATGTCCACGGCAGTGCGCGCCCGATGATGTCGCTGACGCGCGCGGGATATTTGGTGATAGAGTAATTGAAATCGAGCCGGCTCATGTCTCCCAGATAGTTCCAGTACTGCTGCAACAGTGGTGTGTTCAGTCCAAACTTGTCGTTATAAATCTGAATCATCTCTTCGAGTCCGCTCTGCGCGTTGCCGCCCAGCGCAGCCTGCTGGATCATCATTTCCCGGACCGGGTCTTGCCCGCCCAGGCGCGGCAGGAAGAAGTTGATCGTCGCCGCCAACCAGACGACCAGAAAGAACATACCCACGCGTTTGGCCACGTAATCGAGCGGCACAGGGATCTCCTACGGATGGGTGATGGGGTGATGGGGTGTTAGGGTGATAGGAGTACGGGCGTCATCGACCCGTTCCCCCTATCACCCCATCACCCTATCACCCGAATGAGCTACGCCCCGGCGGGCTTCAACGTATGCACCACCAGCGGCCATGTCAGGTGCCAGTGGGCGGTGTTGACGTAGGGGTTTTCCGCGTCCGGCCAACCTGTCCAGTAGTTCGTGTTGGTCGGCAGGCGGTGCAGACCCTGCGAAATCTGGATGTCCGGGTACTCTGGCAGCCAGAGCGCCAGCGCCTTCTTCCAGATGTCCATCACCTTTTCCGTCTCGGTCGGACTGATGCCGTAGAGTTCGTCGACCAGCGCGTCATACTCGTCGTTGTGCCAGCGCGAGAAGTTGACGAGGTGGCCACCGGGGATCTTCGTCGATCCGGTCTGGTACAGCCGCAACGAGTAGTAGACGTCGGAGCTGTAACTTCCGCCGTGACCGAAGAGGGCGCCGGTGTATTCGCCCGCGGAGAAGCGGGTGAACATGTTTGGCGGCTCGGAGTAGCTCGAATCGATCCCCGCCTGCCGGAGCTGCTCGACGAGGACCGGTCCGACCGCCGTGAAGTCGAAGAAGCTGATGATCTCGAGCGAGATCGGCTGCCCGGACTCGTCGAGCCACATCCCATTGCCGTCTTTCGTCCAGCCCTTGGCCGTCAGCAGCTCGTCGCCCTTGGCCGGGTTGTGTTCCAGGTACGGGTACTCGTCGATCAACGGCTGCACCGCTTCCAGGAACGGCTGCAGCGGCGGGTAGTCGGGCACGAACAGCGTCGAGGGCAAGCTGGCGCCCATCCAGGCGATGTCGATGATCTGCTCGCGGTCGATGTAGCTACTGATCGCCCAGCGCACATTGGGGTCGCTCCACGGCTCCACCTCGTTGTTGAGATAGAGGGAATGCGGCCACCAGTCGGTGTAGCCGAACGGCGATTCCTGCCCGGTCCAGGTCGAGACTTTGTCGTTGCCGGAGAAGACGGTGGCAAAGCCCGCCGGTTGAATCCCGGTGTCGATGTCGTACTGGTTGGCGATGATGCCGGAGATGAGCCCCTGCTCCCCAGGATCGGGCAGATAGATGAAACGCCGCGGCGCCGGCAGCTCGGCGACCCCCGCTTCCACACCCCACCACTCGTCGGCCCGGTCGAGCACCTTCTGCTCTTCCGAGGAGAAGACGACCCGCCACGGGCTGGTCGTCACCGGCCAGCCCTTCTCGATGTCGAAGAAATTGAACGTCGCGAAGTCCTGATCCTGGAAGATGTGCTGCGGCATGATGTAGACGCCGATGTCGAACTTGTAGGCCACGAAGTCGAAAAAGCGCTGCGCCGGCACCTTGAAGTTGCAGACCACCGTGTTCTCGTCGCTCGCCTCCGCCGCGTCCAGGAACTGCTGGACATCGGCGCCCCACTTCACCGCCGCGCCGACCTCGACCAGCTTGTTGAAGGTGAAGACGACGTCCTCGGCCGAGAACGGCTCGCCGTCGCTCCAGGTGACGTTCGGCCGCGTCTTGATCGTCAGCGTCTGGTAATCGTCCGCGTACTCGTAGCTCTCCGCGAGCCACATCGTCGTCTTGTCGATGAAGGCGCTGTAGAACGCCAGCGGCTCGCTCGTCATGTGCGAGCCGAGCTGATGGTTGGCCAGCGGCAGGAAGGGATTCCACAGGTTGTATTCGACGTATTTGCCCTCGGCTGGGCTGCGCACGGCGACCAGCGTCTCCTCGCGCGGCACCTCGGCCACCTGCGCCGCCGCCCGCTGCGCGATCATCTCCGGGGTGAACGCGGCGGCGGTCGCCGCGGCCGTGCCAGCCTGGTTGGCGAGGGCGCTGCCCGCCCCCGCGACCGAAAGTCCGACCGCGGCGGCCCGCTTCATGAATTCGCGGCGGCTAACCTCCCCGGCGATGAATTGCTGGGCAAGCGATGGAACGGGGTCGTGCTTGGTCACGCTGATCCTCCTCGACTATCCGGGTAGCTGCTCCGCCACCACTGACACCATTGGCGCCAAACCGCGGACACTTGGCCGCTGCCTCTGCCCGGCGTTGGGCACTGAGAGAGGTTCCCTATGACAGGCGGCCTCCTCGACCACCGTTTGTCCTAACCGGCCAGACCTATATTCTTCCCGATTGCGGAATTTTGTCAACACGGGGTAACGCCCAGTCGCGTGTTTTGGTCAACTATCGGAGCGCCGGTGACTACTTGAACGCGAGGACATCGACGCGTATTTCCAGCGGGTGAAAGACGCTGGCGCCACGATCATCCAGGAGCCGACGGATCAGTTCTGGGGCAACCGTGACTGGATCATCGCCGATCCGGATGGCTACATGCTCTGGATCGGGAAAGAGATGCGCCCGGTCTCCGCCGAGGAAATGCAAGAGGCGGCAATGGCCGGCGCGCCAGCGTAACTCGCACCCCGCCACAGCCCCTCTCCCCGCGCACAGGGAGAGCGGTTGGGGTGAGGGTTTCTCAGGGAGAGGGGGATCCACCCGTTCTTGGCGGTCGCGATCCCGCCTCCCGCCCTCCGACCACGTCTCTGTAGACAGCCCACATCGAGACCGTTACCATCACCCGGCGCTTCGGATCAGCGAAGATCGGCTCGGTTGCCGGCAATCCAGCCAGGATCAGTCGGGAGGGGATGGACGTGCGGATCACGGATGTACGGCTGCGGCAGCTTACCGGCATCATGGAGCACGAAGCGCCGTTCTGGGAAGAGCGGCTGCAACGCCCGATCGATGTCTACCCGGAGTACAAGTCGCAACGGGCGCGGCCCGGCTTCTGGATGCCGCAACCGATCGATGCCCATCGCTCGCGCGTGATCTCCATTTTCCTCGAAATCGACACGGACGAAGGGGTTTCCGGTCTGGCGGGGCCGATTCCGCACGAGGTCGCCTACATCGTCGATCGCGAGTTCCGGAGCGTGCTCGAGGGGGCCGATCCCCTGGCCACCGAGCGCCTCTGGGACATCATGTATCGCGAGGCGGTGCACGGCCGCAAGGGAGCGACGATGATGGCCATCAGCGCCATCGACTGCGCCCTCTGGGATCTCAAGGGGCGCTGGCTGGCCCAGCCGGTCTATCGCCTCCTCGGCGGACCGGTGCGGCCCTCCGCCCCCGCCTATGCCTCCATGCTCGGCTATAGCATCGAGCCGGAGATGGCCGCCCAACGCACCCGCGAAAAGGTTGCCGAGGGGTTCACCGCGGTGAAATGGTTCCCGCTGTGGGGTCCGACCGACGGCCGCGACGGGATGCGGCGCAACATCGCGCTGGCGGAGGCGTTGCGCGAAGCGGCCGGACCCGACGTCGATATCATGCTCGATGCCTGGATGAGCTGGAACAAACCCTACACGCTCGAGTTCGCCCGGCGCGTCGCCCATCTCGACCTCAAGTGGATCGAAGAGCCGGTGATGCCGGACAAGATCGCCCTCTGCGCCGAGATCAACGCCGCCTCACCCGTTCCCATCGCTACTGGGGAGCACGAATACACCCGGTGGGGCCAGAAAGAGCTCCTCGACGCAGGCGCCTCCGAATACCTGCAAGCGGATACCTACTGGGCCGGCGGGCTCTCCGAGATGGTGAAAATCTGCACCCTGGCCTCGACTTACGACATCCCGGTGATCGCCCATGGTCACTCCGTACCGAGCAACGTGCACCTCACCCTGGCCATGCCGGAGCTGCTCTGCCCGCTGGTCGAGTACCTGGTGAAGTGGAACGAGCTGCTGCAATTCTTCTGGACGGAACCCGTCGTGCCGGTCAATGGCACGATCACCGTCTCCGACCGGCCCGGGTTCGGGATGGACATCGACCCGGCGAAAATCGAAACCGACGAAGCGTTGCGCTGGGAAGAAGGCTCGAATATGGCCGGCAGCATTCAGGATCGAAGCTAGGCGAGAAACGGGAAAGGACCGCTCCCATGCGCGCAAACCATGTCCGGCGCCGGCTGAAGGCCGGCGAGCCATCGATTGGCACCTGGCTCTCTCTGCCCTCGCCCGAGGCCGCGGAGTATGTCAGCCGTCTCGGCTTCGACTGGCTGGTCATCGACGCCGAGCACAACCCGATCGACATCCGCACCCTGGCCCAGATGTTCGCGGCGATGGCCGCCAGTGACACCGCGCCGATGGTACGCATCCCCTGGAACAGCCCGGAGAACTTCAAGCGGGTGCTCGACGCCGGAGCCTGGGGCATGGTCGTACCGATGGTGAACACACGGGAAGAAGCAGAGCAGGCTGTCAGCGCGGCGCGCTACTACCCGGATGGCACCCGCAGTGTCGGCGGCGGCCGCTTCCCGATGTCCTTCGAGACCGGCGCCGAGGAGTATTTCCGCAACGCCAACGAGCACATCCTGGTCGTGCTCCAGATCGAGCACATCCAGGGAGTGGAAAACGCCGACGCCATCCTCAGTGTGCCAGGGGTCGATGCCTGCTTTATCGGTCCCAACGATCTCGCCGCCTCCATGGGAATGGGTCTTGGTGTCCCCCTGGAAAGCGATGATCCCCGGCTGATGGAGGCCATCGCCGAGATTCGGCACGCCTGCGTCCGCAACGGTGTCGCGCCAGGGATCCACTGTTCCGGCGCAGCCGGTGTCAACCAACGCATCGGCGAGGGCTTCCAGTTCTGCGCCCTCGCTAGCGAACTGCGCTACATGCTCTCCGGGCTGCGCGAGGACATGGCCGAACTCAACTGGACCCGCGCCGATGCGGCAGAAATCGGCGAAGGCCTCGCCGGCGCCGCGGTGCGATATTAGGGAACATCCTAAAACGTCAGTGCCTGTTACGCATGTGCGCGGAGACGCGGACGAGCCGACGCACGTATGAAGCAGACAAGTGCCAGGAAATGGAGTTCCGCTGCCACTTCTGGCGCCGGACGTTGGGAGGCTCTTTGGTATCGGCGCCCCGTGCCGCATCGTGCAGGCGCCCGGTCTGATCTGCCGTGTCGTCTCGCGGACCCGCCGCTGTAGAGTACGAAGATGCGCTCGACGAATCCGCCCAGGAGTGGCGGCGCGTGCGCATCTGGATTGAGGCCGGTCGGGTGCGGCGGTTCGTGGTTCAATACGAGACGATGATCGGCGGGCAGCGCGTGCCAGTCGTGCGTTACGACACGGCGCACGGGTACGCGCACCGGGAACAGATGTTTCGGGACCGCGAGCTGATCAAGACACGCCGGAGCGACCGTCTCTCGCTCGACGAGGCGTTGCAGTTCGCAGGTGATGATGTCCGGCGCCACTGGCGGACCTACCGCCGCCAGTTCATGAGGAACCAGCCATGAGCGAGCGCGAGCTCCTGCCCGAGATCGACGACGAGCAGGCGGAAGCGATCGACCGCAATCTGGCGCTGGGCTTCGCCTTCCTGCGCGACGTACTGCATCGCCCGGAAATCGTCGACGAAATTCCCAGCGGCTCGACGCTGGCGTACCGCGCGATTCTCCTGCCCCCTTTCGAGTTGGACGTGCGTCTGACCGCGTTCCGCCCTCGCCGGGCCCGGCGCTGGGGGGTGCGCGTCACGGGCGTTGGCGATGTTCATTCGCCCCCCCTTGAGCGCCCGGCGGCGCGCTGGCTGTATTCGATCCTCCCGTTAGTCGAAAACGCGACCTGGGCCAGCGCGGACGAGGCATTCGCGGCCGTCGAGCGCTCGCTGAAAAACGCCAACGATGCTCATCTCCTGGCCGGGTAGCCCTGCGCGATGTTCGTGGTTGCCCGTTGCGCCCGCAGTCGCCAGCTCCATAGGGCTCCATGCCCCAGACATCGTTCAACTCCTATCGATCTCCGCGGCAGCGAGCCCCGCAATCGCCAAATCCAATGCCGGCTCATCCCCATCGTCCAGAATCCACACCGCCGAAAGCCCGCTGAACGCCAGGGTCCATTGCAGCAGCCGCACGCGATCCACACCCGCGGCCCCGGCGATCACCGTCGCCTGCCGCGCCAATCGCCCGGGCGTGAGTGCGGTCTCATCATCTGGATTGCGCAGGCTATTGACGAAGTCAAAGGTTCGCTCCCCCAGCAGCCCCTTGGGATCGATCGCCAGCCAGCCGCGATCGCCAAAATCCAGGATGTTGCCATGGTGGATATCGCCATGCAGCACGACGATATCCTGGGGTTCCGCCAGCAACGCACGCGCCGTTGCCGCCGCTCGCTCCAGCAGTCCTCCGTAGCGGGCGGCGCCGGGTTCGAGCGGGGCAAACCAACGCGATAACGGCACGAGCGACGGGGGAAGTGGCCGATCGCGGGAGGCGTGCAATCTGGCCGCCGCGGCGCAGATGATCCGGGTCGCTTCAACGTCGCGATCGCGGTCACCGCGCGCCATCTCGGCCAGCGATGTTTCGCCCAGGGCGCGTTCCATGAGCAGGGCATCGCCGTCGTGGGCGAGCGCCCGTGCCGCACCCTCCCCGTTCCACCAGACCATGGTTTCCGCGCCGCGGCGCTCTTCATCTTCAGTGGCGATCTTGAGCATCGCTGCTACGCCGTCCTGGCGAACCGGCAGCACGGTACTGGTGGGCGTGATGATCGGCTCACCGTCGGGGGTGAGATGCCACCGCGTAAAATAGTCGCCCCATGCCACGATTCAGCACGTTCTTTCGGCTGGAGCAACGACCGCAAGTCGTGTCATGATGCGTAATCATGTCCCAATGCGGCGCCACCACGGCATCAACAAGCGCTTCCGCCACGCGGCCCCGGTGTCATTCCGACGAACGAGGAATCTCGACCGCGGGCCGCGTCCGAACACGGTTTCCGCACCAGATGCGTTGTTCCCCAGCATGACACAATTCCTGCACGCCGCTCTAACCACTCGCGTCGCGGCATTGGCCAGGAAAGGCAAAGGAGAAAGCAACGTCCTATGAAAGTGGTGCTGACGCAGACGGAAGGCTCCCCGCACTTTGCGCTGCTGGATGACCTCGATCTCCCCGATGTGCAGATCGTGCAGGTTTCGACACCGGACGAGCTGGCCGCGGAGATCGTCGATGCCGATGTGCTCTACGGATTCCCCACCGCCGCTCTCTTGCGGTCGGGAAAGGCGCTGCGCTGGATTCAATCGCCCAGCGCGGGAGTCAATTACCTGCAAGACCTGACCGAGCTGGTCGAAAACGACATCGTGCTGACCAACACCCGTGGCGCGCATGGGCCGTCGATTGGCGAGCACACCTTCGCCCTGCTGTTTGCGCTGACCCGCCACATCCCGGCCAGTATCCAGGCCCAGCGGGACCGCTACTGGGCGCGCCCGGAGCTCTACCGCACCAGCCGCGAGGTGCGCGGGTCGACGATGGGCGTCATTGGCTTCGGCGCCATTGGCCGCGCCGTTGCCCAGCGGGCCAAGGGGTTCGACATGGAGGTGCTCGCCGTCGATCCGCACCCCGAGCCGGGCGCGCCATTCGTCGTCGAGACCTGGGGCATGGAGCGCCTCCCGGACCTGCTCCAGCAATCGGACGTGGTCGTCGTCGCCGCGCCGTTGACCACCGGGTCGTATCACCTCCTGGACGCGGCCGCGTTGGCCCATATGAAACCCAATGCCTATCTGATCGTCGTCTCCCGTGGCGGGATCGTCGACGAAGACGCATTGGTCGATGCCCTCCAGAACGGCAAATTGGCCGGTGCCGGAATCGACGTCACCGAAATTGAGCCGCTATCGCCAGAAAGCCGGCTCTGGGACGCACCGAACCTCATCATCACCCCGCACACCGCGGGCGATTCGAGCGAGAAAGAGCGGCGCTGCATCGAGATTCTGCGCGAGAACCTGGTCCGGTTCTCTCAGGGAGAAACGTTGCTCAATGTGGTCGACAAGCAGCGCGGGTACTGACGACCCGATCACCCCATGACCCCATCACCCTTGTCGTCGCCAGCCTGACTCGTCCGGCGCGGTCGCGCGCCACTTCGCGGGGAGTCATGGACTAGCCGCGCTGGTCAGACCAGACGGCTATCTGGGATACCGTGGATGTCCCAACCAGCCGGGAACGTTGGTCTCCTACCTGGCGCGCGTGTTTGCCATGCAGATGCGGGGCGTGGTCGAGCATGATGACGGGAATCGCTGACCGTCGGGGGCGATGGACATGACGACCTACGACCTCTTTCTCGAATCCGGACCGCGCCATCGCAAGACGATGGTCCACGTCCTGGCCCTACTGGGCTGCGTCGCCGTTGGTCCCACGACCGCGGAGGCGCTCGCCGCCACGCCCGACGCGATTCGCGCCTTTCGTCGCTTTCTCAATCGCCTGGGCGAGGACATCGACACCGATTCACCGTTCGCGACGCGGATTGCGGAGCACATCACCAAGGGCGACTTCATCGGCAACGGCTCGCCCTACATCCTCTTCGCTCCGGACAACGCACCCCTGAACGATACCGAAATCGCTCTGCTGCTAGGACGGATCGTGGGAATCGGCGAAGCGCTGGCGGCATGGTCGGCAACGCGGACTACCGCCGCATTGGACGAATCGCCGCCAAACGGAGGGCGACCAACCCGCGAAATCCTGCGACACGTCCTTGCCGCGCGGGGAAGTTATCTGGCGGCGGCGTTAGGCAGCGCCCCCGGGTTCGGCCCTATCGCCAGCGCCTTCGAGCGCGGCGAGATCTCGTTTCCGGAAGCCCTGGCCAGGAGCACGGCCCGCATCGTCACCATCCTCCAGGCAACGACACCGGAGCAACGAACGACGGCCCGCCAGCTTCCCTCGGGACCCAAAACCCTCCGTCAAGCCCTTCGCCGCATCCTGGAGCACGACTGGGAGCATCTCGCCGAGCTATCCCGGCGGCCTGGCGGCCCGCTGCTCTGATCCGAGCGATTCTCAACCGCGCTCCGCGTCCTATTTGCGATGCCCATCCCTCTGCCGCAGCAGCGGGCTTGACCTCCGCCCGAAGCGGTGTAGCCTGTGTTACACATGTTCAGCTCATCGCTCGGAGGCCGTGAAGGAGACTCGCCAGTCTCGTTGACTCGAAGGAGGCGTCGATGTACCGCTCATTGCTGCTGGGTATTGCGCTCGCCATCGCCTTGATATTTCCGGTGGCCGCGCAGGAAGCCACGCCTGCCGGCGGGCCGACCGATGGGCTTACTGTCGTCGCTTCCGGGTTGACCAATCCACGCGGCTTCCTCTGGACCGCGGATGGATCGCTCTGGGTGGCCCAGGCCGGGAATGGCGGCGCCAACGAAGCAACCGAAGAAGCGCCGACAACCGAGGCGATCGGCCCCTGGACGGGCGGTCCCAGCGCCAGCGTCGTCCGCATCGAAGCAGGATGCCCCGTGCTCGTCGCTGGCGGTCTGCCGTCTTCCGCGGACACCATCGGTGGCGTGCTCGGTGCGGAAGACGTGGCGATTCTGGGGGGACAACTGTATGCGTCGGTCGACGGTGGCGGCGCGGTCCACGGCAACGCCGCGCAGCCTTCCGGCGTGTATCGCATCCTCGCCGACGGCGCCGCGGAGCTCGTCGCCGATCTCTCGGCCTGGGTGCGCGCCAACCCCGTTGCGAACATTCCGCCCGATTTCGATCCCGACGCCGCCGGATACAGTCTGGTTGCCGACGAGGTGACGGGAACGTTCTGGGTGGTCGATCCCAACAGTGGTCAAATCCTGCAGGTTGGGCTGGACGGGTCGGTATCCCGCATCGCGGACCTGTCCGAAGGGCATCCGGTGCCGACTGGACTTGCCGCCGCGCCGGAAGGTGGGGTCTACGTCGGCTTCTTGACCGCCGCCCCATTTCCGGATAACGCGTCCCGTGTCGTTTATGTTGCTCCAGACGGCGCCTTGACGGAAGTCTGGACGGGTCTGACGATGGTTACGGATGTCGCCGTCGGACCCGACGGGACGCTCTACGCCGCCGAGATGTCGACCGGCAATCTCACGGAGCCACCCTTCTTGGTGCCGGGCAGCGGCCGCATCGTCCGCCAACGGGGAGAAAGCGCGGAAGTGGTCGCATCCGGTTTGATGTTCCCGGTTTCCCTGGCATTCGGACCCGATGGAGCGCTCTATAGTGCCTCGCCGGCGCTCGGCTCCAACCAGGGAGAGGGCGTCATTGCGCGCCTCGACGTGCCGGAGGGATCGGTGATGGCGACCCCGGTGGCGATGCTGGAGGCGGAGCAGGCGGCCGAATGCGCGCCGGTCGCGGCGGCAACGCCTGTGGCATAGGACGCATGGCGCGCCTTGTGCCCCGCCACCGCCCGTCAGGAGGAGCACATGATTCCTCGTTTCATCACCTTCGCCACGGTCATTCTCTTGCTCTGCGGGGTTGTCATCGCCGCCCCGGAGCGCGAACCGGTGCGGGCCCAGGATGACGATTACGAATGGCCGGAGATTGGCACCATTCAGATTCCGGGATCGATCCAGGTTCCCGGCACCATCGAGACCGCCGGCACCGTGGCCAATGTGCGGGGGGCGATCAGCATCGTCGCGGGTGGCGAGGGGCAGAGCACACTGGCAACCGACGTCGGGGTCGATCTGATACTCGACAACTCTGGCAGCATGCTCCAGTCGCTCGGCAGCGAGCGGCGTATCGACGTAGCCAAGCAGGTGCTCACCGAGTTGGTGCAGGACACCTTGCCGCAAGGAATTCCGCTCGCCCTGCGTGTCTTCGGGAACGAACCCGATTCGTGCGAGACCGGCCTCGCCATCCAAACGGGTCCGCTCGACCGGGGATCCGCCGTGCAGCAGATCGCCGCGATCGATTCCATCGACGGGGTGAAAACCCCGCTTGGCGCCGCGCTGGACCAGGTTGCCGCCGATCTCAGCGCCATCGAGGGCCCGAAAATCGTCGTTCTGGTCACGGACGGCGAGGAGACCTGTGGCGGCAATCCACAACGCTCCATTCGCCAACTGGTCAACCAGGGAATCGACGTGCGGGTCAACATCGTTGGCTTTGCCGTCGCCGACGACAATCTCAAGGAGCAATTCGCGGAGTGGGCACGTATCGGCGGCGGCCAATACTTTGATGCCACGGGAGCCGACGACCTGGGCGAAGCCATCGCGGCGGCGCTGCAGCCACCGTTCGCGGTACTGGATGCCAATGGCGACGTCGTCGGCATGGGTGTCGTCGGCGGGCAAGCGGTGCGGGTGGAACCCGGCGCCTACATGGTGGAAGTCCTTTCCGACCCGGAAGTGGTGTACGAGGTGGTCGAGGTCGGCAATGGCGAGGAGGTCGTACTCTCGCTCGCCGACGCCGGCTGACCACGCGCCATACCGAGTCCGCTCAAAACGTCGCCCGGCGTGAGAAACCCGTCGCCGTAAAGCGTGTTGATGGCGGTGGCGAAGGTCAGCGACCCGGAGAGGACCGTGCGCGGACCGCCATCGCCGATGATGCGGCCATCGCCGAGGAGAACGACGCGGGACGCAATCTCGGCCACCAACTCCACGTCGTGAGTGGCGAGCACGATCGCCACCCCGTCGCTACGCAGCCGGGTCAGAATCGTCGCCAGCTCCCGCTTGCGGGCGGCGTCCATCCCGCGGGTCGGTTCGTCGAGGAGGAGAACCCGTGGATTGCCGACCAACACCGCGGCCAGCGCCGCGCGCTCCCGCTCGCCGCCGCTGAGGTCGCGTGGGTTGCGTCCCGCGGCGTGGCCGAGCCCGAGCGCGGTCAGCGTCTCCTCGGGATCGAGTCCGGGGCTGCGGTGGTGTTTCCGGGTGAACGCCAGCTCGGCTTCCAGCGTTTCGGCGAAGAAGAGAGCGGAAGGGTTCTGCGGGAGGTAGCCAACCGTCTGCGCGATCTCGGCGGGATGCAGGTGTGCGGCATCCTGACCGGCGATCAGGACGCGTCCCGTGGCTGGCCGGTGCAAGCCGGCGATCGCGCGCAGCAGGGTAGTCTTGCCGGAACCGTTCCGCCCCATCAGCGCCACCAACTCGCTCTCACGGATTTCGAGGTCGATCTCGCGCAAAACCCGCCGGTCGTCCCAGCCGGCGCTCACCTGGCGAAGGACGACGACCGGGTCACCTCCCGCGGGAGAGGGGTCCGGTGGCGGGGCATCGGGCACGCGCCCCGCCGCGCTGTCGCGGCGCTGGGCGGCACGTCCCTCTTTGATCGAAAGTGGCAGCGGTTCCCACCCCAGGCGTCGCCCGAGTGCGAGCAGCGCGGGCAGATTCCCGACATCGACATGCGGCAATACATCGCGTGGTGCACCGGCAAACGCCACGGTTCCTCCCGTGGCGAGCACCGTGAGCCGATCGCTTTGGGAAACGACGCGCGCCAGGCGGTGCTCGGCGAGCACGATCGTCAATCCGAGATCCTCGTTGAGCCGGGTCAGCGCCGCGATCACCTCCTCCGCGCCCCAGGGATCGAGCTGGCTGGTCGGCTCGTCGAGGGCCAGGATCGCCGGCTGCAAGGCGAGCGCGGCGGCCACCGCCACCCGTTGCCGCTCGCCACCTGACAGGGTCGCGATCTCCCGGTCCCGTAAGGCAGCGATACCGAGCAGATCGAGCACCTCTTCCACGCGCTTCCGCATCGTTAGTGGTGGTACGCCGAGCTGCTCCATCCCGAACGCCAGCTCGTCGTCGACACGGCCCGTGACGAACTGCGCTTCCGGATCCTGAAAGACGAAGCCGGTTGTGCGTGCCAGCACGCGCGGGTGGTACCGCCGCGTGTCATGGCCGGCGACGGTAACCATTCCGTCAAATGTGCCACCGCTGAAATGCGGAGTCAGTCCGTTCAGGCAGCGCAACAACGTCGATTTGCCGCTTCCGGAAGGACCGGTGACGGTGACGAACTCGCCTGGCGCCACGAGCCAATCGAGCCTATCGAGTGCCGGAACGTCACGCTCCGGATAGCAATACGTCAACCCGGAAAACTCAATGACCGGAGCGTCACGCGAGGCGAGCGGAAGACGCTCGTTCATGGCCGCACCGCCGCCGGGGCCAGCAGCAGGCCGAATGCTGCGAGCAGCGGCAGTGCGATCGCCGGGGCGGTGAGCGTCGGGTATGGCTCATAGCGGAAGGCGGCGGGATCGAGCGCCAGAATCACGATTTCGACGGTGAGCACGGCGATCGCGGCGCCGCTGACGATCCATTCCGGCCGCTCCCACAGGGGATCGCGGTAGCGGGTGCGGCGGAGCGCTCTTCCCCCCCTGCTCCGCAGCCCCGCCGCGAAGGTCAAAACCGCCAGCGCCAGCAGCGCCGCCGAGGCCGCCATCTGACCGAGCGCGAGACAGAAGGCTCCCGTCAGCGCCGCGATCAGACCTACCAGCAGCGAGACGACCTGCCATGGCCGCGGGATCAGCTCGGGGGCGAGCGGCGCGCCGAAGGCGCGCGCCTCGAGTGCCTCGGCGGTGATCATGGATCGTTCCAGACCCCCAGCCAGGAGCGGCATCACCAGCGGAGCGACGTCACGAATGCCACGCGGCCGGTAGCCACGCGCCATCTGCGCTTCCCGGATTTCGGAGAAGGCGACGACCGTGCGCGGCAGATAGGACCAGGCAATCGATCCGGCCACCGCCAACGGCGCCATCCGCTCGGGGAGGAGCCGCATCATCGCGCTCCAATCGAGCGTTGCGCCAAGCGTGGCGCTGACCGCGACGAGGGCGAAAATTGCCATCGCGCTCAGCAGACCGTAGATCAGCGCGTTGAACGTTAGCGGACCGCCCACGATCGGCCAGGACTCCGGCATAGTGCCGACGATGATGTCGCCGACATGAACCGTGAGCAGATTGAACAGCACGCTCACCGCGCCAAAGACGAGCGCCAGCCGCAACAACGGCCGCCAGCGCGCCCCCGCGGCCCCTCTGCTCCCTGCCGCCCAGACACCGAGCACCGCGAGCAGCGTGGCCGCAAGCACCCAGGGGTTGCGCCCGAGCAGCAGCGGTAAACTGGCGGCGATCGCCCAAATCAGCCAGGCCCGCGGATCGAGCGGCCGCGCGCGCATCAATCCCCCCTCTCCCGGCTCGACGGGAGAGGGGGGTAGGGGGGTGAGGGTCAGCCGCAACAGCACAGAACACCCAATGACCACCAGAATGACAATCGCCACTGCCGTCGTACCCATGTCCGGCGCGGGCGGAGCCGCAAACGCGGCGACCCCGTCCGGCAGGAAGATGCGCACGCTTGGCGCGTTTCCCTCGCCATCGCTGGCGCCGGCCAGACTCGCGATCTCGGCCACGGGGAGCGCTGGCAATTCCGGTTCGTCCGCCGTCCAGCTCCACCCAAAGACGTCGCCGTCCTGGACGTCGGTGGTGCTGGCGCCGAGCGGCTGCCAGGTCCAGATGGCGGGATTGGCAGCGTCTTGCTGAAAATACTGCCAGTAGGGGGCGTCGGCAGCGGAAGCCTGGCACACGGTGCGCCGGCATTGGCTCACGCCGCAACCCTGCCCGCCGATCGCGCAGACTCCCTCGCCGAGTGCACCGAACCCGACGGTAACGACCGGGATACCGCTCCGCTTCAACAGCGCGATGCCGTCGATCTCCTCTTCCGCAAACGGCACCCAGGCATACGTGACGCGCCCTTCGGCATCGCGCACGACGAGCCCGGCGTGATTGAGGTGGTCATCCGCCAGGACCGTTCGCGGCGCGAGGAGCAGACCCAGCAGCAACGCCGCCAGGGAAAGCAGCAGCCAGAGGCGGATGATGTGCCAGGGCATCGCCAACCGCGAGGTCACGCCGCGCGCGCGAGCGGAAGACATCCTGCAGGAAGCGTGTCGTCGCCCGCCGCGCACCCCGTGGCCACGGGGAGAGGCAGACCGGCCATCGCCGGAATCGCTTGCAGGGTCGCCAGCAGATTCGGCTCCTCGTCGCTCACCAGGTAGCGCAACCCGCCATCGGGCGTCTGGAACCGCGCCAAAGCGAGCGGCGCGTTGCCCCATTCGCGTGCCGCGGGATTCTCGCCAGCGGCAATCAGTGCCTGCGCGACGAGCGCGGTCGAGTTGGCATCGGCGACGAGGGGATCGCTGGGTCCATAGGCGAATCCACTTCCGTCCGGAGCGGACAGCGACGCCAGGAACGCCAGGCCACGCTCGACCATCGGGTCATCGCCGTGACCGCTCGCGGCCAGCGCCTGGACAACGAGCGCGGTCGTGTTCGAGTCCGCGCTACCGGGCGCGGTCGAGCCGTCGAACGCCCACCCACCATCCGGCCCCTGGCTGGCGCGCAATGGATCGATCGCGGTCTCGGGAATCGTCTCGCCCGCGGCAACCAGGGCAATGAGCACCAGCGCGTGGTCGTAGAGATCGTCGCCATAGATACCGGCGACCCCGTCCGGAACCGGGGTGGCCAGCGGCGCGGTCATCGCCGCGACGAGATCGAGACCGCCGAAATCGCGTGGATCGCGCCCACCGGTGACTGCCGCCAGGGCGAGTTTCGCCGCCTGCCCGGGCCCGGTCTGAGCATAGGGCGCCCCGTTCTGCTCCAGATACGCGATCGCCGCAGCGAGCGATGCGGCCGCGGCAGGATCGCTCTCCTGAGCGGCGAAGAGCGCCATCGCGGCGTCGGTCGTCACCCCCGGATCGAGCACGCCATCGAATCCAGGGAACCCCCCGCCGGGATCCTGCTGTGCCCGCAACCAGCGCGACGCCGCCTCGATCGGCGACATCGCGGTGCTCTCCGAAACTGCTTCGGGTGTCGCCTCCTGCGCAAGCGCGGGTGCCGGAATGAACGGACCAACGTGAAGCGCCACGATGAGACTGACGATGAAAATGAGCGGAGCACGGGGGGGATCGGCTGTAGGGGCGACGCCCGCGTCGCCCGCCTTACCCCACGGCGATGCGACGGAGTTCCAGAACCCGGTCCCCAGCCTTGAAGTTGAGAGATCGGCTATCGACGTGAGCTCGGCCCGCGGCGCGCGCGGCATCGGCTGTCCTTTCCCTTTCGCGCGAAGGGCGTCGGACGCGGTCGGCTGGGTGATCTGACTTCGCCGCCGGAGTGTTTCCGGCAAGCGTCACAGTTGCGGGACAGTGCCGGTTTTGCACCGGCTTCCCCCAGATCAGCCCAACGGCGCATCGCGCCCTGGGCTTTCTCTCCGCATGAACGCTCTTGAATTTTCAGCGCCAGTAGCGACACCGGCGCGTCGCGAGTGTGGCACTCGCCTCATGGAGTGTCAATCAGGAAAGGTGATAGGGTGGTAGGGTGATAGGGTGACGGAGATGGGACACGGGATGAGAACTCGGCAACCGTCGGCGATTCGTTCCCATGACCCCAGCACCCTATGACCCTATCACCCCATGACCCGATCACCCTCATCGCGATTGGCGTGGTGGCCGCGGTGGCCGCCATCCTCGGGTCGATGCTCGGGTTGGGTGGCGGGGTGTTTCTCGTTCCGATCCTCACCCTCTTCTTTGGCATCGATCCCAAATTCGCCGTCGGCGCCAGCGCGGTGGTCGTCGTCACCAACTCGGTGGTCGGCTCGACTAACCACCTGCGCATCCGCTTCACCAATCCCCGCTTGGCGATGCTGCTCCAGATCGCCACCGCCGCGGGAGCGATCGCCGGCGCGCTCTATGGTGTCGTCGCCGATCCGCGGGTCATCTATGGTGTCTTCGGCGGGGTATTGATCTATGCCGCCGTCTCGATGGTGATCCGCCGCGAGCGGAGTGTTTCCGCACCGCCGATCGACACCCCCGATCCCCTGCGCCTGGGCGCCGCCTTCCGCGATCCCGCCATTGGCTCGGATGTCGGATACATTCCGGGCAACGCCGGCTGGGGAATGGGCGTCGGCGTCGGCGCGGGTGTCATCTCGGGCATGCTGGGGGTCGGGGGCGGGGTGGTGATGGTGCCGGCGATGAACCTGCTGATGCGGGTACCGGTGAAAGCCGCGGTGGGCACCTCGACCTTCATGGTCGGCATCACCTCGGTGGCGACTGCCTTCGTCTTCTATTCGCAAGGCTTCATCGATCCAACGCTAGTCGTACCGGCCATCGTCGGGGTCTTCCTCGGGGGCCAGATCGGATCGCGCCTCACCCGCCGCATCCGGGCGCAGCGGCTATCGCTGCTCTTCTCGCTGATCCTGCTCTACCTGGGTGTCTCGCTGCTGTTCCGGGCCTTGGAGATTCCGGCGCCGTGGCAAGCATGAATCACCAAACGGCGGACGAACCCGGGATGGAGCATCCAGAGGTGACGGCAACGGGACTCCTGGCCGCGCGCACCGAGCGGTTGTCTCCTTTGTATGACGCCGCGATCTGGACCTTCACCTGGGGGTTCCGGCTTGGTGCGGCGCTCCTGTTGCTCGGTATCGTGATGGCGCTCGTCAAACAGGAACCACTCGGCCGCGAGGCCGATCCGTTCGCTGAGGTCATCGGTCAGGTGCGGGCTGGGCATGCCTCGGGGGTCATCGACCTGGCGATCCTCTGGTTCATGTTCACCCCGGTAGTCACCGTGATCGTGGTCGCCGCCACGTTCTGGCGCTTGGGCGACCGGCGCTACGCCCTCCTCTCGCTGGTCGTGCTGGCCATTCTCGGCGCGAGCATCGCCCTTGCCCTCAACCGATGACCCGCAACCCGAAACATCACAATGGAGGTCGTGCCGTGGGAATGAATGACGCTTCCCCCGACGTCGCGCCGATCGCCGTCGTCGTCGCCATGGAATCGGAGCTGCAGCACTTGCTGCATCTGACGACTCCGGTGCGCGAGGCGCGCGAGGGACCGTGGCGGGACCGCTTCGTCATGGCCGGCGATGTGCCGCTGATCGCACTCTGTTGTGGGATCGGGATGGTCAATGCCGCCGCCGGGACCGAGCATATCGTCAGCCGCTACGCGCCGCGCGCGGTGCTCAACTATGGCTGTGTGGGCGCCCACCGGCGCGACATCCTGCCCGGTGACGTCATCATCGGCGATGGCGCGGTCAACCACGGCGCGGTGCATATTCTCGCCAACGGCGACGAGTATTTTCCGGGGCAGGAATATCAGTTCGCCGGTGAAGAGGTGGCCCAGACCGAGCTCGCCACCGATCCCGTCCTACGCGACCTAACCATCGCAGCCGCCCGCGACTGGGCTCCAGACCCATGGCCGCAAGGACTCAATCTCCCGCCCGGTATCGAACAGCGCCCGCCCCAAACGCACGTCGGCCGCGTCGGCTCGGCCGATCAATGGAACCAGGCCCACACCCGCATCGACACCCTCCACGCCCGCCACCGCACACTCTGCGAAGACATGGAAGCGGCCGCCATCGCCCAGGTCTGCGCCCGCCACGGCGTGCCCTTCATGACCGTCAAAGACGTCTCCAATAACGAGTACCACGTCCTGACCGAGCTCGTCGGCGAGATCGACGTCCTCCCGGCTGAAGAAGTCGGACGCCGGGCGGCAGAGCTGCTGGTGCGGACAATCGCGCGGATCGGGATGGGCTGATTCTTGACACCGTATGCGAGTATTGGGATAACGAGGTCTACCTGGCGCGGCGGCGGCTGGAGTATGTCGGCAGAAGCCAACATGACCTCTGCAGGTTTCCCGAGGATGTGCAGGAAATCGTCGTCTTCGCCCTCCTCGAGGCGCAGGATGGACATAAGCACAAGAACGCGAAGCCGCTCGCTCGGTTTCATGGCGCGGGCGTTCTCGAAATCGCCCTCAGGTACAAGTCGGATGCGTATCGCGTGATCTATACCCTCGATTTGGCGGGAGTTGTCTATGTCCTTCATGCGTTCAAGAAAAAGTCAGTGAGGGGTATTGCGACGCGTCGCGAAGACATCGCATTGATCGAGCAGCGCCTCAGGACCGCGGCGCAAATCCATGAGCAAAGGAGAAACACATGATCGGTGAGCCAGCGTCGACGAGCAGCTCGGGCAATCCATTTGCCGATCTTGGGATGTCCGATGCAGACACCCGGCTCGCCAAAGCCAGGATCGCCCAGAAGATCACCGCCATCATGAGAGACCGCGGCCTCACGCAACGGGAGGTGGCGAAGGTCCTGGACATCAGCCAGCCAAGAGTCTCCGAAATCACCCGCGGCCAACTGAAGGACGTTTCGCTGCAGCGGCTGATGGAGCTGGTGAAGAGTCTCGACATGGACGTGGAGATCACCGTCATCCCGAACCCCGAGCCGGCTCAACGAAGTGCGCGCCTGGTCGTTCGGGAAATGGCGTAGGAATCCTGGTCCCCACCCGGTACGGACCATTTGAAGAGATCGGCCGCCGGGCGGCGGAGCTGCACGATCGCGCGGAGTGGCCGAGCGCGGACGCTGCTATCTCCTACTCGCCGTAGTAGCTGAGCGGACGAACCACGATGCGCCCGGCGGCAGGCTCCATGGCGATGACGACGTCCGGGTGGCTCGGGAGCAGGATATCCGCGCCGCCATCGTCCGGAGCGATCACCAACACGTCATTGGCTCCCGTCTCCATGAGATCAGCGACACGGCCCAACCGGTTGCCGGCCTCATCGAACACCTCGAGCCCGATGACCTGATAGAGGAAATACTCGTCCGCCGCCAGCGGGCGCGTGTCCGCCCCCCGGATGCGGAGGGGAACACCGCGGAAGCGCTCCACGCTTTCGGGCGTCGAGATGCCTTGCAGGCGCATCAGGGCATGCCCCGCATGCAGCCGCACCCCCAGCACCGTACGCGGCGAAGACTCATCGCCGAGGTAGACGCGTGTGACGCTCAACAGATGCTCGGGGTCGTCGGTCTGCAAACGAACCTTGAACTCGCCACGCACGCCATGGGCAGCGAGGATCGTGCCGATGGTGAGGCGCACGCGCTCCGGCGGAACTCCCGGATCGGGACCGGCGGTATCGGCGAGACGCGGCGGGGTTGGGGGGCGGGCGGCGTTGGTTGGGTTGCGGGTTGCGGGTTGTGGGTTGCGGGTGTTGGGTTGCGCCGGGCCGCTGGCGGCGACGTCGGGAATCGGGACGACGCGTCCGTCCGGCTCGGGTGGCGGTGATTGCGGTTGGATGCGGCGCCGGTGGGGGCGCTCAGTCCTCGATGTCGAGCGAGACACGAAGGTTGTACCGGGAACCCGAAATCATCAACGCCGTGCGCATGGCGCGGGCGATGCGCCCGCCGCGCCCGATGACCTTGCCCAAATCCTCTTCCGGGACGCGCAGGCTGATGAAAACGCTGCCGCCGCGCTGCCGGGCTTCGACTTCGACCCGCTCCGGGTCATCGACGAGGTTCGCCGCCAGGTAGGCGACCAGGACGCGCAACCGTTCTGCGGCATCGTCCGTGAGCGCATACGACCCGTCGTCGTCAATGTCCACATCCGCATCGTCGTCGTAGACGTCGTCCAAGCCGTTCTCAGCGATCGCGGCGACCGGCTCGGCGCTGTCGCCGCTGCCGTCGTCAGCGATGTCGTCGGTCTCGGCGTGGGGATCTACGTGCATCCTCGTCGCTCCTGAGGCGCCGCGGCGCGCGGGCGCTGGAGCTACTCAGCCGCCTCGGCGAAGACCCCGGCGCGGGTGAGAATCGAGCGCACGGTCTCCGTCGGTTGCGCGCCGTTACTGATCCAGTACCGCGCGCGATCGATATTGACCGTGACCGTTGCGGGGTCGGTAATGGGATCGTAGAAACCGACGTTTTCGATGAACGCCCCATCACGGGGCGAGCGGCTGTCGGCGGCGACGATGCGGTAGCTGGGCCGTTTCTTGGCGCCCATACGCCGCAGGCGAAGTTTAACCACGCGAATAGGCTCCCTTGGATAGACACAACACTAAAGTCCCGCGCCAGAGCGTGAGAAGGCCAGACTATAGCATTCGCCGCGAAAGATCGTCAACGAAAAGTGACGTAATTAATCGCGAGATGCGGAACGCGGCGTCACTCGGCTGCCTGGCGCCGCGTTCCGGGTCCGCTGACATCGAGCGCACATGCGCCACAGGCCACGATCAGAGCCCGGGTCAATACTGGGGAAAGACCGAGACGCGTGGCTCGGGTGACAATCCGGCGGGGGCCCTGGCGTCGAACCAGGGCTTCGGCGATGACGCGGCTGACTCGCGGGGACATCTCCTCGGCGGGGTACGGGGCGCGCATAGCAAGCCTGCCCTTTCCAGTGTGCTTGGGCTGTCCCGGCCAACGCCGGTTCCGCCTCCGAAATGCGAGACGATTTCAGTATCGACCCGCCCATCTGCCTTCGATCGTATCGGTCTGACGCCGATTTTGCAATACCCTTTTCAGATAATGCGCGACATTGGCGCGATTTTGGGACGGGTGTTGCAGAGACAAGAAGCATATTTATGACGAGTCGTCCCGCGGACTTGGGTGTCGTGGCTCGTGTCACGCCTCCCCCTCGCTAAACTGAGGTCGGCGGAACTCTCACCGTGCGTGTTTGGAGAGATGGCGTTGGCACGATTGCCGGAAACGCCTCTTGACCCGTCGTTCCCCATCCCGCGCACCCGTCTCATCGGACGCGAGAATGAGCGTGCCGCGGCGCGGGCGCTCGTGCTGGACGAGGGCGTCGCTTTGCTCACCCTGACCGGTCCCGGCGGGGTCGGCAGGACGCGGCAAGCGCTCGCCGTCGCCGCGGCCCTGGCGGACTCCTTCGCCAACAGTGTCGTGTGGGTCGATCTCGCCCCCTCGCCGACCCGGCACTCGTTCCCGATGCTGTCGCGCGCGCGATCGGACTTGCGCCGTCACCCGGTCAGACTGTCCCGGCGGCCTTGGCCGGTACCTGCGCACGCGTCAGATGCTGCTGCTGCTCGATGACTGCGAGCATCTGCTGACCGCCGTCGCGGACCTCCTGGCGCCGCTCATCGCCCAGTGCCTCGCCGTGCAAGTGCTTGCCACCAGCCGCGCCCCGCTCCACCTGCGCGGCGAGTACGAGCTCACGATCGATCCCTTACCGTTGCCGCTGGCGGCGGATGATTCCGGTGGAAACGGGGATGTAGCAGAAAACCCCGCCGTGCAATTGTTCTTGGAGCGATCCCGTGCCGCCGGTTCGGTATGGGTCGGAGATACCGGCGCCCTGGCCGACGTCGTGGAAATCTGCCAGCGCCTCGATGGCTTGCCATTGGCCATCGAGCTGGCCGCGGCGCGAACCCGCGTGCTCGCGCTGCCAGCGTTGCGCGACCGTCTCGAGCACGTTCTCCCACTTCTCGAGGGTGGCCCGCGCGACGCCCCGGCGCGCCAACGAACGATCCGCGACACGATCGCCTGGAGTTACGATCTGCTCACCCCGGACGAGCAAGTGCTCTTCCGCTCGCTTTCCGTCTTCAGCGGTGGTTTCACCCTCGACGCGGCGAACGCGGTTGCCGCCGATGGCGGAACCGACCTCCTCCCCCGGATCGAGCGCCTTGCCGAGCAGCATCTCATTCGCCCATTGCCGGACAAGGGCGCGCTTCGCTTCACCATGCTGGAGACCATCCGCGAGTTCGGACTGGAGCGATTGCACCAGAGCGGAGAGGCAGACGAGACGCGACACCGCCACGCGGCCTATTTCCACGATCTGGTCATCACCCTCGATGCCTGGGTTGCCGCCTGCCTTCCCGAGGCGCAACAGATTCTCACCAGGCTGGAGACCGAGTATCCGAACCTGCGGGCGGCGTTGCAGTGGCAACGCGATACGGGAGACGTCTCGGGACTGCTGGAGCTCGCTGGCGCGCTTTTCTTTTTCTGGCAGTTGCGCGGTCATCTGCGCGATGGCCGCGCGTGGCTGGAATGGGGACTCGCGCAAGACGCGGAGGTCACGCCTCCCGCGCTCGCCATGGGACAGCTCGGGCTCTCAGGCATCTTGTACGTCCAGCACGAGATCGCTGAGGCGCTGACATTGGGCGAGGCAAGCGTGCGCTACTACCGGGCCATCGCTGATACCGCCGGCATCGCCCGGGCCGCCGATCACGCCGCCTGGGCCTCGCTGGACGCCGGAGATGTGGATCTCACCGCGGGCTACATCGATGAGTCGCGCGCCGCCTTGTCCGCGCTTGGCGATGCCCCGTGGGCAGGCCGCCTCAGCAGTCACCTGGGGAATTGCCAGGGCTGGCTGGTTTGGAAAAACGATGGGGGGCCGCCGCCGAGCAGCTCATGCGCGAGGTTGTCCACCAGCAGGAGACCATTGCTCGCGAGGATGGCGCGGAGCACACCTACGCCTGTTGGCCCCTCCTCGGATTGGGAGTGGCTATCTAGACGCGCGGAGCACGGCAGGAAGCCCTGCCCTACTCCCAGGCTGCATTGGATCACGCCTGGCGGCACGGAGAGGCGCGCTGCATCGCGATGGCGCTCGTCGACGTGGCGAGCATGCTCGCGGAAATGCACCGCTGGCAGGAAGCGGCCCGGCTCTTCCGTGCCGCCGAGGCGTACTGCGAACGGACCGGCCTGTTGTTTTTCGGGAATATCTGGCAGTGGGAGATGATCGGCGTACCCGAACCTTGGCGCCGCACCCTCGTGTCCGCCGCGGATTTCGAGGAGAACCGGATTGCTGCTTTGGCCAGCGGGAGAGCGGTCGTCCCCCTTATCCCACTCGGGCGGCGGAAGTCTGGGCGGCTGGCCGCGCGCTACCGATCGAAGACGCCGTTGGCGTCAGGCTCGCGCTGGTCTAACGCCGCATCTCGCGCGGCCGCGCCATCCACTCGCCCAAACGCGTACCGCGATACGTACTCCATCACGTACTCCCTACGGATGGCGGCGCTCTCTGGTGAACGCATCCTGCAGGCATGGCGCTGAACCGGCAACCGGCATGAGCTGGGCGCCGGTGGCGCAGGGCCGGAACACCGGCTCGGGAGACATGCCATGCCAGGCCAGCAGCAGTCATTGCGCATCGCCCATGACCTGCTTCTCGTGGTTGCCGTGGCCCTGGGCACGATCGGTCTCGGCGTGATCGCCGCCGGCGTTCTCCACCTGGACGAATCGCCGCGGCCGGACCCGTCGCTCGCGGGCCACATCATCACCGCAATATTGCCCACCAGCGGCGGAACAGCCTGGCCGGCAACTCGGTCCAGTCCAGAACCGGAAAACCAAACAGCACAAAACGCGCCCCCACCCATCGCGAATCCGGAGTTGTCGCGACCCAGGGGCGATGACCCAACGGAGCCCTTGGCTCCGATCGAGCCCGCCGCGCGGCGTACCTACCTGCTGGGAAGCTCGGCCGTGGCACACCGTGGCGTCTGGGTGCACGAGTACGTGGCCACACCACCCGCCTCGGAGCTCACGGCGCTTGCCGCGGGCTCCTGGCAGCCATGACCGGCACGAACGTTGAAAACCCCTTCCCGAACGCAAGCAACACATGGTACATCGACGTCGCTCCGGCATCCTGGATCCCGCGCGAGCGTTCCCCCAGCCGCGAGGCCCGGCCGCGCCGGCTGATCATGTCGATCGTCGCCAGCATCCCGGCCGCGGCCGCAGGCAACGCCGCCGCCCAGGCCTGGGGGATGGTGGCCCCACTCGCGGCGGACTCATTCAGCGCCACGCCGAATGGCGCGAGGGTGTCGATCATCGTTTTGTCCCCCGCTTGGGCCTGACCGAGGCGTTGCAGGGTCGCCAGCGCCCCATCGAGCGCTTCTGCCAGCGCGGCGGCATCGACCGCCTCGTCCCGCTCCGGCAAACCGGTGCCGATGGCAATCAACCACGCCCCAACCAGCGCTCCGGACGCGCCGCCCGCCGCGTCCTGAAACGCCGTACCGCCGTTGATGAACGTCTGGCGCGCCGTCCCCTCAAAATCGTCAGTCGCGGCGACGGCGGCGCGCAAGCCACGCACCATCCCCGCGCCGTGATCGCCGTCGCCCGCGGCGGCGTCGAGCCGCCCCAGTTCCGCCTCCATCTCCGCGATCGCGGTGAGCGCGTTGCGCAGCGCGGCGCGAGCGCGCGCTCCCGTCTCGCCGCCGGGAATGCTGTCGTCACCCTGAGCGGTGGTTGCCTCAGGAGCGGATGGCGCGACCGCCGCCGCGGCGGACACGGTCTCCCGCCCCCCGCCCACCGCCTCCCGCCTTCGCGTCACCTCGGGACCGATATTGGTGAACGCGGGCGAGGAGGCCGTGGCGTCGAGCAGTGTTTTCAGATCGTCGTCGAGCCAGAACAGCGAGAGTGAAAACCCGGTCATATCGAGCGAGGTGACGAATTCGCCGATCAGCGGTTTGTACGGGTGCAGCCCGGCGGCCTCCAGCAGCGGGGCGACGTCGTTGTACAACACGAACAACTCTTCGTATTTGGTGCCGCCGAGTCCGTTGACGAGCACGGCGACCTCGCTGCCGGCCCCGGCTGGCGTCTCCGCGAGCAAGGTCTCGACCAGCATCGCGGCGATCTCGCGCGCCGGTCTCTGCTCGCCGATACGCACCCCTGGCTCGCCGTGGATACCGAGCCCGATCTCCATCTGACCGGGAGCGACGCTGAACAGCGGTTCCTCCTGCCCGGGGACGGTGCAACCGGCGAAACCGACCCCTGCTGTGCGCACGCGCTCATTCGCGTGGCGGGTGAGCGCTTCGACGTCGCCCAGACTGTCCCCCCGCGCCGCGGCCGCGCCGGCGCTTTTGAACACGTAAAAACCACCCGCGATGCCGCGGCGGAGATCGGCTTCCGCGGGACTGGCGGAGAGAACGTCGTCGGTAATCAGCACCGTCCGCGCGTCGATCCCTTCGTCACGCAGGCGGGTCTCGGCCATCGCAAAGTTCATGACGTCGCCGCTGTAGTTACCAAAGGTAAAGAGGATGCCGGCGCCACCGTCGACCGCTTTTGCCACCCGGTAGCACTGCTCGCCAGGGGGCGAGGTAAAGATATCGCCAATGGCGGCCCCGGAGGCCAGACCCTGACCGACCAGACCGTAGAACGCCGGATAATGGCCCGAACCGCCACCGACGACGACCGCGACCCGGCCGGGCGCGGGCGAGCCGTTGGCCATCACTCCTGAGGCGCCAGGTACGCACTGCAGATAGCGGCCGAAAGCGGCGGCATAGCCCCCGATCATCTCCTCGCGAAAGGACGGTGCCTCGTTGAGCATCCGCTTCACGACAGGACTCCTCGCCGCCGGTGCATCCCGGCTGGGCTACGATGCCCATCAGCACCGCATGCGGAGCGTGTTCTGGGATGATCGCACAGGCGCCTGCGCCCAGGGCGAGCGACGCGCACGGCTCAGGATTCCGGGCGGCGAAGAAGGATGCCCTTCACGTGGTCGATGCCGGCCAGCAACGCGTGATCGTCGCCGAAGCTCCCCGCTTTCGTCGCCACTGGGATGCCGGGGAGCGCGCCCCCTGCGAGCCAACCCAACGGTTGTCCCGGCGTGATCTCGCCACCAAGCCACAATGCCGTGGCGCGCAGCGCGGCGCAGACCGCCGTCGCGACATCGCCCCCGGTCAGCACCAGACCACCGATGTGGGGGCGCACCTCCGGTGCCGCGGCGATTTCGGCCAGACGCGCGGCGACGGCGCCCCCGCCATACGGCGAGGTCTTCATGCCAACCGTCGTCAGCACGGTCGAGTGCCCCGCGGCGAGGTGCGAAGCGATCTCGGCAACGATGCCGTCGCTGGCAACGTCCCGATCGTCGATGACTTCCTGCGCCGGCACAACGATCGGGGTACCCGCCGCTCGCAACACCGCGATCTGGCGCGCGGTGGCGTCGTGCTGGCTCCCGGCCACGACCAGAATCGGACCAAACCTTTCTTGCCTGCCGATCGGTACCCGCACCGAATGGCGCAACGGCAGCGCCAGGGACAGTTGACGGGCAAATCCAGCCGCGCCACAGAGTACGCGCAACGGACTCCCACTCGCGGCGCGGGCCAAGGCCAGGAGATCGTCGTCCGTTTCCGCGTCGGCAACGACGATGCCCGGCTCCGGATCGTCGAGGTGGCGCCGGATCACATCCGGCGTACCGCGAATCGTCGCCAGGTCGAGGTGGGACACCGGCCATCTCCGTTCATCCTGAAACAGGGTCACCAGGTCGGAGACAGCACCGGGTTCCCCCAACCGGCTCCCCGCCAATGGAACCCCGTCGACACGCTGCTGACCGTCCCGAGTCGTCCGCCCCTCGGCGGGAAAGGCGGGCGCCACCAGGGCGCGCGTCGCGTCCAGGGCCGTCATTACCGCCAACAGTTCATCGCGCGGGTGGCCGCGCAGGGCGGAGTCGATTTTCTTGTAGACCCAGCGTGGATTGGCGGAATCGCCGGCGACGATCCGCTCTGTCGCCGCGAGGACGATGTCCGCGGCGTCCGCGGCGGCGAGATCGCGGGTCTCGGTCGAGAGCACGACGACGTCCACCGCTGGAACCGGCGCGCCGCCGAATGGGATGACGGTTGCCAGACCGGCGCTGGCGAAACAGGCGCCGGTATCGGCGGCGCCGGTCAGATCGTCGGCGATGATGGCGAGTTGCGGCATCATCATCCCCCCACTACGCGGAGGCGTCGTTGTCGTCGTCCTCGTCCTTTTCGCGGGCATGAACCATCTGCAACGCCACGTCAATGGCCGCCAGCATGCTCGATTCGCTCGCGATCCCCTGCCCGGCGATATCGAAGGCGGTGCCGTGATCGACCGAGGTACGGATGATGGGAAGCCCGTAACTGACATTCACCCCGGAATCGAAGGCCAGCAGCTTCATCGGGATATGCCCCTGGTCGTGGTATTGGGCGACGACGATGTCGTAGGCGCCTTTGGTCGCGCGCAGAAAGACGGTATCGGGTGGTTGCGGATCGCTGACATCGAGACCGCGCTCGCGCGCGGCGCGAATTGCCGGTTCGATGCGGAGAGATTCTTCGTTTCCAAAGAGCCCGCCCTCACTGGCGTGCGGATTCAGACCGGCGACCGCGATGCGCGGCCGCGCGATCCCGAGCGCACGGCAGGCATCGTGCGCGATCTGGATGACGTCCCCGACCCGCTTCGGTGTCACCCGCGCGATCGCTTCGTCCAACGCGACGTGGGTACTGACATGGACAATGCGCAAATTCGGCCCGACGAGGAGCATGCTCACCCGCGTTGCGTCCGTTCGCTCGGTCAAGAGCTCGGTGTGCCCGGCATAGTCGTATCCCCCGCGGTGCATGGCGGCCTTGTTCAGTGGCGCGGTGACCACGGCGTCCACCGCGCCTGCCAGGGCCAAGTCGCAGGCGCGAAAGACGTACTCGACCGCGGCCGCGCCGGCGGCGGCGCTGACCTCCCCGATCGGGATGTCCTCGGGCGGTGCGTTTTCCAGATCGAGGAGGGTGAGCCGGCCAGGCGCGTAGGCTCCCTGGGCGGGTTCGCGCACGACGTCGAGATCGAGGGCCAGACCGAGCCAACCCGCGGCTCGGTCCAGGATGCGCCGGTCGCCAATGACGAGCGGCCGGCAGCGCGCGAAAACATCCTCATGGGCAAGGGTTTTGAGGACGACCTCGGGACCGATCCCGGCTGGGTCGCCGATCGTGATCGCCAGGAGCGGCCGTGCCGCGCCGTTCATCGGACCTCCATAGTTCGCTCGCCTCTCTCTGCCCGGCGATGATCGCACAGCCCAACCCGGTTGTGACCGCGGTGTGTTTGGCGCGGGAGCGATCGTCCACATTGCCCCGGTTGGAGCACCGCGCTACGCTCTGTGTGCTACGCATCGATTCAGATTGGATGACCGTCCCGCATGACTGGCCCGCTTGCCAATTTTGCTATCACCGCCGGGGTCGTCGTCCTGGCGCTGCTTGGTCTGACGCTGGTGCGGCGCACCGTTCCGCACGACCGGTTGGCGCAGCACACCGATGTCGCGGGTTATGTCTATGCGGTGATCGGCGTCATCTACGCCGTCATTCTGGCCCAGGTCGTCATTGCCGCCTGGGAAGAGTACCGGGATGCCCGCGCCGTGGCGGCCGACGAGGCCAACGCGGTGCTCAACCTGGCGCGCTTGGCCCAGGTCTGGCCCACCACGGACCGGGTCCCCGTCGAAAACGCGCTGTCCGCCTACGCCGGCCATGTCGTCGACGTCGAGTGGCCGGCGATGGCGCGGGATCAGTTCGATCCGGATTTACACACCTCGATCGTGCACACCCTCTGGCAGGCCGTCAACCAGGCCGGAGCGCGCGCTGGCAACCGCGATCCGGTCTACGCCGCGTCCTTGCAACAACTCGATGCGCTGGACGGAGCCCGGCGCAGCCGGGTTCTTCTCGGCGAAGACGGGCTGCCGGCGGCAATGACGATCACCCTGATCGTCGGCGCCGTCGTTACGGTTGGGTTTACCTATCTCTTCGCCGTCGACGATGGCTGGATTCATGGGCTGATGACCGCCAGTCTGGCCACGATGGTGGCGCTCCTGCTCCTGCTGGAATACCAGCTCCAGACGCCGTTTGCCGGAATTTCGGCGATCGAGCCGGCGGCCATGGAGCTCGTCCGCGCGGAGATCGATGGTGGTTTGGCCCCGAATGGAAGTGCGCCGTGAGTGACGATATCGTGTTTCTGATGTCGGCCCCGAACGAACCAATGGCCCGTTTCTGGGAGCAGGTCCTCGGTGACGAGGGTATCCCGGCGCTGGTGCGTCCGGGTGGTCCTGGCGCCGGCGGTTGGGGATCAGTGGCCACCTTTAGCCACGATCTCCTGGTGCGACAGAGCGATCTGGAACGGGCCCGCGAGATTGTCGCCGACGACGACGAGGAACCGAAGGATTCATAGGCGCTTCAGGAGCGGCGGAACGTCACCTGAATTGTGACGTGTTGTCCGTCTTCGTTCACCACCGGGACGGCATCGATTCGCGGTATTGCGGTCGCGGCCGCTGGTGCGAGCGTACCGGTGGCGTAACCCCAGGCGATATACCCTCCCCCTTCGCGCCGCAGCACGCCGTCGACCGTCAGGTCATGCAGACCGTGACCGAATTCGGCGATCTGGTCCAACAGCTCGTCCACCATGTCGGCGAAGAGCGCCGCCAGATCTTCGCCCTCGCCGCGAATCGGCGACGCGCGGTCAGCCTCGGCATGGACCGGCGCGGACCCCAGCGCCAGCGCCAGCGTGCCCCGCAGAGCCGCCTCCAGCGCGGACCGGGGATCGAGCCCGCTGGCGTCGAGCGTGGCCACCCCGTCTGGATTCCAGGAGCTAATGGCAAACCCTGAAGCCGGAGGATCATGGTTCTCGATCATCATTAGCATCCTCGCGTTCTCGTGTTCTGCTCCTCGCCGCTTTCGGCACGATACCGTTTTGGCACTCCTCCGCGGTGGGCCCAGGCGACAGGCGGCGCTCTGGTGCTGCGCGTCGATGGTGTCCACCCAGGTGGACGGCGAACCGTTCCACGTGGAACCCTTGGCAGGCGCCGCTTCCGCGGCCGGACGCACCATTCCGCCGATCTGGTATCCTCCGCTCGATCCCGGCGACCCCGCTCCGCCACTCCACCCCCATGCGGCGAAACGGATGCCGCGCATGGAGCGTTGGAACGTGCGGAAAGGAGCGTCGGATCGCCGG
>JACCXM010000016.1 GCA_013697005.1 Chloroflexia bacterium
TCACCTCGCGCGCGACCGCCGCTTCCGGCGAGGTGCAGCCGGCGCCGGATGACCCGCTCCTGACCGCCAAGTCGACCTTCTGGGAGAGCAATGGCCAGATCACCCGGCAGGTCCGCATCCCTTGACCAGCGTGGTGGGGGCGGGACTTCCGCCCCAACCCTACACTTCGACCCGACGGGGCCGAGACGGTCATGCCGATCTTCAGCTCGGCCGCGACGTTGGCCAGGAGGTCGTCACGGGGGCGGAAAGCGACGGCGCGGACTGAACGCGAACGGACGCTGCTTTGGCGGGCGCGGGGGCCGTGCCGCGTAAGCCCCAGCCCGCGGCGAAGGTCGCGGTGATGGCGAGGACACCGGTGACGGTCAGGGCGCCCGAGGCGAGCAGCGGGGCGCGTCCGGTGAGAGCGCCCTCGATCAGCGCCCACCCCGCGGCGTCGGGATGCAGCTCGCGGACGAACCCCACATTGCCTTCGACGTGCTTCCACACCCCCAGCAGACTCGTGCCCGCCGTTAGCAGCATCAGAGCGCGCATCGTCTGCACCGTCTCCCGGCCCGGACGTTTCCAGGCCAGGAGAACGGCGACGAATCCAACCCCGCACAGCACGAACGGGATGAGCTGGACCGGATCCGCGAAGTGCTTGGCTGCCAGCAGCTCGAGCACGATCCCGGCGAACATGACCACCGTCAGACCGTAGAGGAAACTCGCCAGACGCGTCAGCCGCGCATCGTCGCTCATGCCCCGTCCACGTGCACATACCCCGTGGCGATGGCCGCCAGCTCGGGCGGGATTTGCGCGGCAAGCGCACTCAGGAAGGCGTCGATCGAGTCATACGGTCCGCCCCCCGCCAGCGCCTGGGCGATCTCGGTGGTGACACCCGGCAGTTGTTGCAATGTGTCCGTATCGGCCTGACTGGGATCGACCGGGACGAACAGGTATTTCTCCAGCGCGGCCACTTCCTCTGGCGCGATGTATTTGCCCATCTCCCCGCGGAACTGCCCGGTGGAGGTGTAGGGCCGGTACTCTTCGAATTCACGAGTCATGCGCTCTCCGGCGCCGGGGATCGTCATGAACTGCTCGGAGCTTGCCGTATCGAGGTTGTATTTGAGCCAGGTTGCCGTTTCTGCCGCATCCGGCGCGAGGAAGGTCTCCGCCGCCGCGACGAGCTCGGGCGCAACCAGCGCGCCGACCGCGGTCAGGAAGGCATCTGGCGCGTCGTAGGGACGGCCCGCGATGAGCGTCTGCGCCGTCTCGGCACTCACCCCCGGCAATTGCTGCAAAGTGCCGGCATCGGCCGCGTTGGGATCGACTGGGACGAACAGATACTCCTCCAGCGCCGCCACCTCTTTCGGCGAGATGTATTTGCCCAACTCACCCCGGAATTGGCCAATGCTGGTGTACGGGCGGTACTCCTCGAACTCGCGGGTGAGGCGCTCGCCCGCCCCCGGAACACCCATGAACTGCTCGCTGCTGGCGGTATTGAGGTTGTATTTCAGCCATGCCACGGCATTCGCGGGAGCCGTGATGGCCCCCGCGGGAGACGATTCCTGGGCGAAGGTCACCCCGCGCCCGAACGGGATCGTCAGTCCAGCGCCGAGGGAGGCGGCGATCAACCCGCGCCGGGTGATGGCGTTATGCCGCGAGTTTCGGGGAACTGAGGCGTGCTTATGCACGGTGCGTACTCCTTCGTGCTTCATGACCGATCGCGCCAGGGATCACATCGACCTGGCGTGGTGCGTGTGGGGCAGGCGACAGCGGTGTCTCCGAGCGGCCCGCGTGGGTGCGGGTTCATCCATCGCTCGCGTTCGATCATAGAAACCGAACCTTGGAGAAAGCTGGGAGTTCGCTGGGAACCGCCGGCAAAAAGTATTGACAGATGGCGAAGGAGGGTGTACGTTCACTCTACGCTCAACGCGGACGGAACCCAGTTCCGAATGCCGAGAGCGGGGCAGACGCCGATGGGGCTGGCGCGCAAGCGCTGGACTTGTCGGCGTTTTGCCGTGCCTCACGGAGTCGGGAGTCGGGAGTCGGAGATACATCCGCAGGACCGGGGCCATCGGCTCAGGGCAACGCCTTCCCTCCCGCGTCGTGACGCCTCAGTGTCTCTCAAACCCCATCACCCATCACCCTGACACCCCATCACTCCCGCGTGGTTATCTCCGCGGAATCGGGACCGTGGGCGGGGTGGATGGTGGCGTTGATCTCGGCGCCCAGCAGCAATACCGCCGCCGCGACAAAGAAATAGAGCAGCAGCACGACCATCCCCCCGAGACTGCCGTAGGTCGCGCCGTAGACGCCGAAGTTGTCGACGTAGTACGAAAATCCGAAGGAGGCCAGGATCCAGACCATCACCGCACTGATCGAACCGGGGGTGATGTAGCGGAACGGCTGCGCGATGGTCGGGGCGAAGTAATAGATGAGCGCCACGGTCAACAGCAACAGCATGATAATGACTGGCCAGCGCAGCCAGGCCCAAAGCCCGGCCATCCGGGCCGCGACCCCGAAGCGGTCGGCGAGCCAATCCGCCGCTTGCGGCCCGACCAGCATCAACCCCGCCGCCGCGACGACCAGAATCGCCAGACCAATCGTGTAGACCAGCGAGAGCAGAAAGCGTTTCCAGGGTGGCCGGGTTTCCGTGACCGCGTAGGCGACGTTGATGGCATTCATCACCGCGCGCATCCCGGCCGACGCCGCCCAGAGCGCGAGGATGATGCTGACGGAGAGCAACCCCTCGCGCGGTTGTCCCCGAATCTCGCTGACGACCTGTTCCAGGAGGAGAAACCCATCCGGCGGAAGCGCCGTCCGCGCCTGGCGCAGGATGCGGTCGAAGAAATCGGATAACCCGAGACCGCCGAGCAGGGTGAGCAAGAAGATGATGAAGGGGAAGAGCGCGAGCAGCAGGTGATACGACAATGCCGCCGCGTAGGTCACCATATCGTGATTGAGAAATTTCCTGGTGGCGAGCTTGGCGACATCCCAGGGTGAAAAATCTTCAAATCCGGGGTACCGCCGCATCGTCCTCTCCCCCACCCCGCTCCCGGCACGTGTCAGTGCGCAGGAAGAGGGGCTTGTGACTTCCCATAGCATCCCATACCCTATGCCTCCCTTGTTGGCCGCCGCACCGGGAGCGGAGAACGCTAGGCAGGCGCGCTGCCGGGGCAGCGAGGAAGACGCGCCATGACGAATGAGACCGTTGCACACGATCGTGCTGGACCATTCGCGCCGGGGCACATCGCCGCGCTGCTAGGCACGGCCGTCACATTTCTCGACGCGGAGTTTGCCGCGTTGCCGGACGCGATTCTGGCGTGGCATCCGGCGCCCGGCGAATGGTGCGCGCTCGAGGTGGTGGGCCATTTCATCGAGACCGAAGAGCGCGGGTTCGGTGGCCGTATCCGGACGATCCTGGCCGAGGAGCGGCCCCGTTTTCACACCTGGGACCCGGATGCCGTGGCCCGTGCGCGCCGGGATTGCGAGCGCGATCCCGCCGCGGTGCTGGCGGAATTCGCGCGGCGCCGCACGACAAGCGTCGCGCTGGTCAAAACCCTGACGCCCGACGATCTCGATCGGGGCGGGGATCACCCCGAGGTGGGTTTTCTCACCGTGCGCGATCTGCTCCACGAGTGGGTCCACCACGACGCCAATCACCTCCGCCAATTGCTGGCCAATGTGCAGGCGTATAGCTGGCCGGGCCTGGGTAATGCCCAGCGCTTCAGCATGCCGGAGGGGGAGGTCGATTCCGGGGAAGGGCTGCCGTCTCGAGGCATCTAGACCGATCGGGCCGGGACGGTGGGTTCTGCACGGGCCGGTCCCTGGGAGCCACCATGGTGACCGATTCGCGAGGTTTGGTCGAGCGCCTCGAGCACCGCGTGCGGATTTTCCTGGATCACGCGCAAATAGGCTTTCGCCGCGCTATCAGGTCTGCGGGCCCCCTGCTCCCAGTCGCGAAGTGTTCCCAGTGCGATCTGGAATTGCTTCGCGAACGCTCGTTGGGTGAGGCCCATCTGCTCGCGAATCTCGCGCGGGTTCGGCACGCGGCGCATGCGGGACAGTTGCTCGTCAGTGAGCGGAGGATTGTCAGGATCCGCAAGGGCATTTTGATCAATCTCTTCCTCAGTCATCGCCTGCAAGCGGGCCCACTCGGTTTCCGACATCAACGTTGACAAATCGACGTGCTCATGTGCAGCCCGGTCAGGAGAATCCTTCATAGTACGTCTGTTCCTCTCTCCGTTTGGCTCTTCGCGCGGAGATTATGCGGTCCCTGCCTTTTCTCTCCGTAAAGGCCACCACAAGGACAACTGGCCCTACTCTCCCCAACGCAATCCACCGGTCCTCGTCGTAATTTCCGTCATCCGGGACCACATGCCGGTGAGGATCGTCGAACACGCAACACGCGACGACGAATCTGACGCCATGCTTGCGCTGATTCTCGAGATCCTTTTGCGGATCCCAATCGCAACCAAAGCATCTCACGGTGATAATACTGCTCCTCAGTACCACGTCAAGGGGGTGCCGTCATCAATGGAGGTTTCTTCATCGTGGGAGCGTGCTCAATCGCACCGAGGTCATTCCCATGAGATACTAGCAAAGGCGTCTCTTTCCGGCCGCGCGTGGATCGCGGCGAGGACGCCGGAGATCATCCGAGCCATGTTTGGATCCCCTGGTTTCATGCGCATTCGCCGAGCCTGAGCGGAGCCTCTCCGCGGTCCAGGACTCGGACAGCGCGCTGGCGGATTGACCGCCGGCCGTCGCTATTGTCCGCGCAACCTCCCGACGTGAATGGGCTCCGTGAACGTCGCATCCCCTTGTGGGCGGTGCGGCGCTTCCTCGTGCCGATGAACGTGCCGGGAGGAACCCATGTCCGCGCTTCGCCATCGCCGTATTGCCTATTCGCAGACCTTTTTGCATAGCCCGCAACTTGTCGATCGGCTTCTGGATCGCTCCGGTATCGTTGCTGGCGATCTCGTGATCGAGGTCGGTCCCGGCCGGGGTGTCATCACCGAGCGACTCGCCAGTCGCTGCCGGCAGGTTCTGGCGGTAGCAAAGGATCCGTTCCTGGTAGCGGAGCTGCGCGAGCGATTCACGCACACTGCCAACGTCGCCCTTTTTGCCTCGGACTTCCTGTGCTTCCCGCTTCCGCTCACGACTTACAAGGTGTTCGCCAATATCCCGTTCAACATCACCGCCGCCATCGTCGGCAAGCTCACTAGCGGCGCCTCGCCTCCAGTCGACGCCTACCTGGGTGTCCAGCGCGAGGCCGCGGAACGGTTCCTCGGCGCCCCGCGCGAGACGCTGACCGCTGTCCTCCTCAAGCCCTGGTTCGAACTGGAGGTCGTGCATCGCTTCCGGCCGGCCGATTTCGTCCCTGCGCCGGGGGTCGAGGTGGTGCTCCTGCGTCTGCGCCGGCGGGAGGTTCCGCTGGTTGCCAAAGCCGACGCAGCGTTATTCGGTGATCTCGTGGCTTACACGTTCACGGCATGGCAGCCGACGGTGGGTCAGGCTCTCGCGCTCGTCCTTCCAAGGCGGACAGTGGCCGAGATCGAGCGGACTGCTGGCATCTCCCTCGATCGCCCACCGAGCGCGGTGTCGTTTTCAGCATGGTTGACCCTTGGCGTCGTTTTCCGCGCCGTCGCCGGCGAGCGAGTCATGGTCGTGAAAGGTGCGCGTGCCCGGCTAGAACGGCAACAAAGCGGGCTGCAGAAAGATCATCGCACCCGGCGGCCACGCTCACGGGGGAAACCGTAAGCCGGACCTTTCTCATCGCCGAATTTACGCCGCGCCCCACTCCCTGCGGATCAGCGCCACGGCCTCTCGTATCGACTCGTCATACGAACCGTCGACCCGGCACTCGATGGCCAGTGGGCCGTCGTAGCCGATCTCTTTGAGAGCACGGAACCCGGGGCGGAAGTCGAGGTGGCCACGGCCGGGTTGGAGACGGTTGCTGTCGGCGACGTGGACGTAGACGAGATGCGGCGCGGCGGCGCGGATACCGGCGGGGATATCGGCCTCCTCGATCCCCATGTGGAAAAAATCGGCCATTACCCCGATCGCGGGACCGACCTCCTGGGCAATCGCCGCGCCCTGCTCCAGGCGATTGACGACATAAGCCTCGTAGCGGTTGAGCGGTTCGAGAAAGAGGGAGATCCCGGCGGCACTGGCGGCGGGCGCCAACTCGGTGAGCTGCGCGATGAGCAGAGCGCGCTCCAGCCCGGCGGCGTTGGCGAAGGGGGAAAGATCGGGCAACGCCGGAACCCGCCCGAACTGGGGCACGACGAGCACGCCCACCGCCCCGAGGGTGCCCGCCAGATCGAGCCGCGCGCGGATCGTCTCCTTGGCGGCCTCCCGCTCCGCGGGATCGGCGCTGAGCAGGCGGGGGATCCCCTCGATGGCCGAGACGCCAATCGGCGAGGCGGCGAACACCGCCACGATCTCCGCCAGCGGCAGCGACAGCGTCCCCGTGTGCAGCTCGACGGCATCGAGTCCGACGGACTCAAGCCAGGCCAGCTTCTCCGGCAGTGTTTCACAGGGGATCATCCCCTCCCGGATCGAAATCTTCATTGGTCCTCCAACGAAGGGTGATGGGGTGATAGGGTGATAGGGTGATAGGGTGATAAGTGTCGGGGTGTAGGGGACAAAGTAACAGAGTGATCGCGACGACCGCCAACAACATAGACCTAACACCCCATCACCCGGTCGCCCGCGTCGTGTTACGATGCCGCCCCCGGTCGGACGCAGCCCGTTCCGGCCCCCGGCGCCACGCGGCGCCTGGGGTGACGGTGTCGTCACGGGAATGCATGTACAAGGCAAGTGCACGTGCAAGGAGGCAGAGAAGATGTCCCGAGTTCGTCCCTGGATCGCCACACTGGCAGGATTGACGCTGCTGTTCGGCCTGACCGCCGGGCCGCTTCTGCAAGTCAGCGATACCCACGCGCAGGAAGCGGTCGAGCTACGCGTCTGGGATCAGTTTACCGATCCTGAAGAGTCGGTGGTGGCCGACGCGATATACGCGGCGTTTACCGAAGCCAACCCGAACATCACCATCACCCGTGAAGCGTTCGAGACCGATCAGATGCGGGACACGGTGAACACCGCGATCTCTTCCGGCACCGGCCCAGACGTGATCTTCTACGATGCAGGCCCCGGCTACGCCGGCATTCTCGTCGAAGCGGAGTTGTTGCTGCCGCTGACCGACTACGCCGCGGAGTATGGCTGGACGGAAGAAGTGTCCCCGTCGGCGCAGGAAGGGACGACGATCGACGGCGTCTTCTACGGCATGCCGTTGCAGACCGACCTGATCGGGATGTACTCCAACGAGACCCTCATCGCCCAGGAGGGACTGACCACGCCTACAACCCTCGACGAGCTGATCGCCTTCTGCGGCGCGGCGATGGAGAAGGGATATTTCCCGATCGCCTTCGCCAACAACCCTGGCTGGGAAGGGTTCCACCAGTATTCGATGACGATCAGCCAGATGATGGGCCCGGACGCGTTGCGCGCCAAGCTGCTCAACAATGAGGGGAGCTGGAACACGCCCGAGGGCATTACCGCGATCCAGAGCTTCTTCGTCGATCTCAACGAGGCTGGCTGCTTCCCTCCGGATGTCAACGCCATCCCCTATGAGGACGGCAACACCCTCTTCTTCTCCGGACAGTCACTGCTGCACACCACGGGGTCGTGGATCGTCGGCGATATCGAAGAGGCGATGGGCGACTACGAGATCGGCTACCAGCCGTTCCCGGTGATCGCGGAAGGCAACGAGCCAACCTGGGTTTCTGGTGTCGGTTCGGCGTACTACATCACCACCAAGACCGAGCATGCCGATGAGGCGGCGCTCTTGATCGACCACCTTTTCTCCCCGCCCTCGGTCGAGAAGTGGGTCAGTGAAGCGCGCTATTTCGTGCCGGTTAAAGTCGACCTGAGCGCGGTCGAGATCGGTCCGGTCAACCGCACGGTGCTCGATATCCTGCAGAGCGCCGAAGCCGAGGGTCTGGCATTCGGCTACAACGTCGACGTGCTCGCTCCTCCTCCCTTCAACGAGATGATGCAGAACGGCTTCCAGGCGGTGATCGCCGGCGACAAGACGGCCGAGCAACAAGCGGCCGATCTGGACGCCGCGTGGAACGAGGGAATGCCGGCGAGCTAGCGGCGTAAACCCTCACCCCCTACCCCCCTCTCCCTGGGCCCAGGGAGAGGGGGAACGCGAGGCGGTCCATGAGTACCCAAGACCTCTCTTTCCCGCTTTCGGGTTCGAGTCTTTCGCCAGGACGCCGGTGGTGGAACCGGTATCGCGCGGCGATCTTCTTTGTGTTGCCAGCGTTGTTTCTCTACACCGTGTTCATGATCTACCCGTTTGTACGATCGATCTATTTTTCCTTCACCGATTGGAACGGCGTCAGACCGGTCAAGAACTGGATCGGTCTCGACAACTGGCGCGAGATGCTGCAGGACCCCTTTGTCTGGCTCAGCCTGCGGCATAACGTGACCTGGGTCGTCATCGGCACCATCGCGCCGCTGGCGATCGGGCTGATGCTGGCCATTCTGCTCTGGGGCCGGCCGAAAGGGTTCACCCTCTTCCGCACCATGTTCTTCATGCCGCAGGTGCTTTCCGCGGTGGTGATCGGCATTATCTGGAACTGGATCTACAACCCGCTGTTTGGCAATCTCAACAAGATGCTCGACGCAATCGGGTTGGAAGAGGTCTCGCGGGGCTGGCTCGGCGATCCCGACGTCGCCCTCCTCGCCGTGCTCGCCGCCGCCATCTGGGCCACGATCGGGTTCGTCTTCGTCGTCTTTCTGGCGGGTCTGCAAAATGTCAGCCGCGATCTGCTGGAAGCGGCCACTATCGATGGCGCCAATAGCTGGCAGCGCTTCAAGGATGTCACCGTGCCACAGTTGAGCAACGTGATCAATGTGGTCGCGGCGCTCCTGCTGATCGGTGGATTCAACGTCTTCGACATCATCTGGGTGATGACCCAGGGCGGTCCCGCGAATGCGACCGAAGTGATCGCCACGCTCACCTACAAGGAGGCGTTCACCCAGAACAAGATCGGCTACGCCTCGACCCTGTCGCTGGTGATGACGTTTATCTCGCTGGTGGCGTCGGTCGTCTTCATTCGGCTGCGCGAGCGCCAGGAGGACTGACGGCGATGGCTGTCTCGGTCATGGGAACCGCCCCGGTGACGGATACTGCCGTGCAGCTCGGCCGGCCGTGGTACGCCCGGTTCGCCAGCACGGCCGTGACC
>JACCXM010000038.1 GCA_013697005.1 Chloroflexia bacterium
GCACCACCGACCGGTTCATGCTGTCCGAGGGCCCGATGTCGCTGCGGGACGTCGACGGCAGCGCGCTGCTAATCCATGTCCAAGAAGACGATCTGACAACGGATCCGGCGGGCAATAGCGGCGCCCGAATCGCCTGTGGAGTGATTGCAAGCCCCATGGGAACGCCGGCGGCGGGGACGCCGACTGCGTAGCAGGGGGTCTGCGGGATGGCAGTGGAACCTCCCCCGCGACCCTAGTCTCCCGACCCGTACAGAGCGATCCCGGCTGAGCCAGAAGGGGGCATGATGGCATGGCCAGAGCGACGGAGGTACATGTGGACCAGAAGCGAAGCGCGAAGATGATTGAAACATGGCCCGAAGCGTCGCGCGAGGCGGCGCAACTGGTCATCGATCAGTACGGCGAGGCCGACGAGATCACCGAGACGCAGTTGACGTGGCACAAGCGAGGTGCGTGGAAGCGTATCGTCGCCTCAAAGGCGTTTTATCAGCACGACTTTCCGGCGCCGCATATGGATTCCGTGGAGTCCGTCATCGATTATCGAGTGCCGGTGGACACGTTCACCCCGCTGGCCGAGTTCGACGGCAGCGTCATCGTCGAACGCACCGCGGGGGAGGTCTCCGCGCGCTGCCACGACGAGCAGGCGAACTCGCTGGCGCTCAATCTGATGCACGATATCGTGACCGGCGCCAAGAACGTTCAGGAAGCGCGCGACTACTACGCCAAGGAGTTCGCGGACTTCCGACGCAAGAAACCCACGCCGTACATGAAAACGCTGCACTTTGCACCCGGCGACCAGGGTACCGCGGATCCCGATGTCCGAGTGCTCTCGGACGAGGATCTCAAACAGGCCGAGGCGGAAGGCAAAGCGCGCGGCTAACTCGCACCTATCCCCCTTCGTAGGCGAGTTTGAGTTTGGCGATGTCGATCTTGGTCATCGGCATCATCGCCTGCAGGACCCGGTTCGCTTTCGCGCGATCCGGGTCCTGCAGCATCTCACCCAGGACCGTGGGGACGACCTGCCAGGAGAGACCGAATTTGTCTTTCAGCCAGCCGCATTGGCCGGTTTCGCCGCCGGCCGAAAGTTTCTCCCACAGCGTGGCGACCTCGTCCTGCGACGCGCAGGCGATGAGGAACGAAACGGCCTCCGTGAAGGAGAAGTGGGGACCACCGTTGAGCGCGATGAACTCCTGCCCGTCACGCCGGGAGAGGGGGGAACGTGCGAGGTGCGCCAGTCTGTGCAGCGGCGCTGGGCGTATCGATTGTCCGGCGCCGCGGCAATGTGCGGCGGGTGGAGTCGGCGAGGGTGGAGCGATACAGGCTCAATGCTGAGATGACAGCGCCGGTGGAATGATGGCGGAAAGTATGACTTTCGGAGGATTTGAGTTGGCTGCAGAACTCAAGCTCGTGCGCGTCCAGGAGAAAGGGCAGGTCACCCTGCCGGCGACGATCAGGAAGCAATTGGCGATCAAAAAGGGCGACCTGGTCGCCGTCGAGGCGACGGCGGATGGCGTGCTGATCACGCCCCAGCAGGTTCTCGCGCTCAGAGATCTCGACAAGATCGGGGCCATCTTGCGGGAGCAGGGCGTCACCCTCGACGAGTGGATGGAGTCCGGGCGCGCGATCCGCGAGGAGCTGTACCGCGAGAAGCATGGCAACGAATCACCACCCAAACTCGACTAGGCTCTTCATCGATACCAGCGTTTTGTTCGCCGCTTCCCACTCGCAAACGGGCACTGCCCGCGACTTGCTCGTAGCAGGCATTCTCGGTCACGTCACTCTCGTCATCAGCCCCTTCGTGATCGACGAAACGCGACGCAACCTGTCACGGAAATCACCTCATGCCTTGCCGTTTTTCGAAGCCTTCCTCACCCGTGGCTTGGTGCATACAGTAGAACCGCCGGCAGCACTTGTCCGTCAGGCCGCTTCAATCAATGCATACAATGACGCTGAAATCGTGGCCGGAGCAGTCCACGCTGGCGCGACGTTCCTCGCCACCTACGACTACAAAGACTTGCTCTCCAAATAACAGGAAATTCTTGCAGACTTTGGCGTGACCGTGGCGACACCCGAAGAGATCCTCGCCAGTCTCTGAGACCTTGTGTGAGCACGCCGAGATTCTGCAAGCTCGCTGGCGCTCGGAATGACACGGAGGGGCGCGGCGCGCTAGCGAGCCGGGGCGGTGGCGGCAGTTTGTGAGGCACTGATGCCCGTATCGGCGGTCCGGCGCCGCGGCAGGGTGCGGCGGGCGGAGTCGGCGAGGGCGGCGAAGAGGAGGGCCATGAGGGCGGCGTGGAGCAGGGTGCTGGCCAGGGAGAGACGGGAGAAGATCACGAATGCGCCGGCCACGGCCTGGGCGACGATGAATGCGGATGCCAAACGACTGATGCGGTACAGGTCGGGGCGCGCGGTCTGGAACCGGCGCGACCAGAACTCCAGCCCCGCCACCAGCGCCAGGGCGATGACGGCGGCGAGGCGATGCCCCCAGGCGACGGCGACACCGGGACTGGCGAGATCGGGCAGCAGCGATCCGTTGCACAGCGGCCAGGTGTAGCAGGCCAGCTCGGCGCCGGAGTGCCTCATGTACGCCCCGATGTAGGCAACGACGACGGACCAGAGCAAGGCCGCCCAGGCGAGGGTCCGGTAGCCGGAGGGAACCGCCTCAAAAGCGGCGGCGGTGATCGGCGCCGTCTCCCACAGCACGCGCATGACCAAAAAGACCGAGGCGAAGCAGACGAGCGAAATCCCGAAGTGCGAGGCCATCACCGGCGGCGTCTGCGGGTACTTCACCGCCCAAGCGCCCATCCCCGATTGCAGGACGAGGGTGAAGAGCATGAGGGGTATCAGCGCTTTCAGCTCGGGAAGGCGACGGCGCAGCGGAAAGACCGTCACCGAGAGACCGAGGATGAGCAACCCCTCGACACCCGTGACGAGACGGTGGGAGTACTCGACCATGGTCTCGAAGGCGTACTCCGGGATGAACTCACCGTGGCAGAGCGGCCAGGAGGCGCCGCAGCCCTGGGCGGACCCGGTATTGGTCACGGTAGCGCCCATCAACAGCACGATGAACATACCGGTGGTGGCCGCCACCGCCAGGGGTTTTGCCGCGCGCATCATGGCCGGAGTATAGCGAGGCGGGAAGTCGGCGCGATCTGGAGCTGGAGGGGTATCTGCCGCGTGTGTGACTATTCTCGAGGGCGCCGAATGACTGACGAGAGGCCGACCGCCGCGTGGCACGGCATAACCAGATCGACCCGCCAGAGGAGCAACCGTGGGAGCGACCGGACCCGACCGACCGCAATCGAAGGCCACTGCCGAGAACCAGGCTGATGGTGGGCATGCGTCGCACTGGGACGACCCTCACCGGGCGACCGGGTTCAGCGACGCCGTCTTCGCCATCATCATCACCCTGGTGGTGCTGGATCTGCCGCCGCCGGAGGGGGAGCCCGGCCACATGCTGTTCTCCTGGCTCAGTGGCCGGCCCACCTGGCCTACGTCGCCTCCTACCTCACCGTCAACGTGGTCTGAACCAACCATCGCGCCGTGTTTCACCACATCCGGCGGATGGACTGGGGCCCGTACTGGGTCCATTTGGCCGTCCTCTTCGGGACGGGTCTGCTGCCGTTCCCGACCACGATGGTGGCCAGGGCCATGGGGACCGGCAATCTCACCGACGAGCGGCCCGCCGTGGCCTTGTACGCTCTGATCGCCACGCTGACCATCTCGAGCTGGGTGCTGGTTTTCCGCTATTTGCACCGTCATCCGGAGTTGCTGGCCCATGACGATACCTCCGCCTTCTTCGCCAGTGAGCGCACCCGCTCCGCGATTGGCGCGGTCGTCTCTGTCGGCGCCGGGCTCCTAGGCGCCCTCGTTGCCCCGAAACTGGCGCTCGCGATCTTCGTTCTCGCGCCCATCTTCTACGCCTTCACGAGTGAGGGACTGCCCGGAAGACCTGGGAGGAGGCATGGGGCGTAACGGGCCAGCGCATCTCGGGCCTGGACCTTGTCGAGCCGCATCTGGGCGATAAGGGGTTTGAGGGATTCGCAGCAGGAGTCGGGATGGAGGCGTTCGAGGCGGTCGGTGACGAGAGTCTGGCTGTAAAGGCCGCCTTCCCGTGCCTATTCTGGCGCGGTTATCGCGACACGCAGCGGATGTCGCGGCGGTGCTGGGCGATTCCTTAGCCGAGGCGCCGCACCACGAGCGGACGGACCTCGGCGATGCGCGCGAAGTCCCCGTCGACGTGCAGGACGCCGAGCTCATGGAACAGCGCCGTCTCGGCAATGAGCAGGTCGGGGATCGGGATGCGATGCCACATCCCATGGTGGTGGGCGAGGTCTCGCTGGAGGAGCAAGGCGCGCTGAAAGATGTCCGGCGGCGCCGCAACAGTCTCGTAGTTGTCGTGAAGATCTTCGCGCTGCGCATCGTAATCCAGCGCCGACTTGGCTGAGTAGAGTTGCTCGAGTTCACCGATTTGGCAGACGTACAACGCTCCGGCGAATTCGGTAAGTTGCGGGCCGACGAGAGGATCGTGTTTGCGCACCGCGGCGCTCTTGTCGATCACCCACCCGCCTACCGCCACATGTCGTCCGATGCCAGCACGTCGAGGTCGACGTGCGTTGAAAGAGACTCGAGGTATCTGAGCTGACGGGCCGCGCGCTGTTGCCGCTCATCCTCGGCTTGGTCAGCGGCGCGGCGAAGAGCCTCTTCAACCGTGGCGCGGGTTGTGAGGCAATCGAGCGCCCGCTTCGCCCGTTCCAGAAGCTGCTGATCGATTTCGATGGTCGTGCGCTTGATCATAGGTACATACTACTCGAGTATTGCGTACACATCCATGTCACGTTCCCGCTGCCTGTCTCAATAGCGCGGTTCGCGCGTTCCCACCTCGCTCGCCAGCACCTCCCTCGCCGCGGCCTTATCGATCGCCATCTGCGCCACGAGCTCCTCCAGCGAGTCGAAGCGTTCGTCCGGGCGGAGGCGTTCCAGCAGGCCGGTGGCCAGAGTTTTCCCATAGAGATCGCCGTCGAAATCGAGGAGATGGGTTTCGACCATGCGCGCGCCGTCGTCGACGGTGGGGCGGCTGCCGACGTAGGCGACCGCGGGACGAGGGGCAACATCCTCGGGAAGCCAGGCCCAGGCGGCATAGATACCGTCCGCCAGCGGCGCCAGATCGGGGGGCGGGGCAACATTCGCCGTGGGGAAGCCGATCGAGCGGCCGAGATGCTGGCCATGGACGACCTCGCCGGCGACGCGAAATGGACGGCCCAGCAGACGCCGAGCCGTCATCACATCGCCGCTCATCACCGCGGCACGGACGCGGGACGAGGACACGACTTCCGTGCCGTTGGTCAGGCGCGGGACGGTGACGACCCGGAACCCGAGCGCCGCGCCGATCTCGGTCAGGCGCGCCACGGTTCCGGTGCGGTCTTTGCCGAGGGCGAACTCCTCGCCCACCCACAGCTCGCGCAGCCCCGTTTTCTCTTGCAGCCAGGTCATGAAGGTTTCGGGCGACCAGCGGGAGAGCTCGCGGGTGAAGGGGACGACGACGATCTCGTCGAGACCCGCTTCGGCGAGGCGTTCCAGCTTTTCTTCAACGGTCGAGATGCGGCCGGAGAATGCCTCGGGGCGCAGCACCGCCGCGGGGACCGGCTCGAAGGTGACGCCGGTCACCGGCAGACCCAGCTCCGCGCCGCGCTGCACCGCCCGCTCGAGCAGACGGCGATGGCCGCGATGGACGCCATCAAACGTGCCGATGGTGACGATTCGCTCGCCCGCGGGGAGGTCGTCCGCAGCCACGGTGGTCGATTGCGCGCGCGACGCGCTCACGCGGCACTCTCCTCGGCGGCGACGACCTTTCGCGGTCGCCATCCCGTTCCTTCGGGATCGGCATGTCCGGTTCCCAACCAGCCGCCGGCGGCATCATAGGCGCGGATCGGACCGCTGGCGCCAGTAGCCGCCGCGATGGTCGCGCCTTGCCGCCAGCGGAGCGCTTCATTGCGATCGAGAATCAGCGCCGGCCACTGCTGAACCGGGATATCGGGATGCATCGCGATCCAGGGCCATGCCCAAGGCAGCTCCTGCCGCGCCAGCTCGGCAAGGGTGAGCGCCTGGCAGAGGTGAAACGGTCCGCTGCGCAGGCGGACGAGATTGGAGAGGTAGGCGCCAGTCCCCACCGCTTCGCCAAGATCCCTCGCCAATGCCCGGATGTATGTTCCTTTCGAGCAATCGATGAGCAGAGTCGCGGCCGGTGGCTCCCAGGCCAGCAATTCCAGACAGTGAAACGTCACGGGCCGCGGCGCGCGCGCGATCTCTTCGCCACGGCGCGCCAACTCGTAGAGCTTTTGACCGCCCACTTTGATGGCGGCGTGCATGGGCGGAATCTGCTCGCCAGGTCCGCGGAAATTCCCCAGGGCCGCGTCGATCGACTGCGCGCACAGCGCCGCGGTCCCGGCGCTGCGGGTGACGCGGCCATCGCTGTCGTGGCTGTCCGTTTCGACGCCGAAGGTGATCTCCGCCAGATAGGTCTTGGTGGCATCGTTGAGAAACTCCAGCGTCTTGGTCGCTATCCCCACCGCCAACGGCAACACTCCGGTGGCGGCGGGATCGAGCGTTCCGGCATGCCCGATCCGCTTCTCACCGAGCAGGCGCCGTGCCCGCGCGACCACATCGAAACTGGTCACCCCGGCCGGTTTGTCGATCACGAGGAAGCCGTGGAGCGAGGGTGATGGGGTGATGGGGTGATGGGGTGATGGGGTCATAGGGTGATGGGTGATGGGTGATGGGTT
>JACCXM010000051.1 GCA_013697005.1 Chloroflexia bacterium
GACCCAGGGCGAACGTGACAACTCCGTCCCGCCGCCGCCGTCCATCGGCTCCGACATTACCTTGCCCTACTTCGCCCCACCCCCCTCGATGGTGCAAAAGGAGCTGATCGGTCCGTACCAGCTGCTCAAGTCCGGCAAGATCGATATGGCGGCCTCGACCATCACCCTCCCGCTGTACCGGGGTCAGATGGAGGATGGGCAGCCGGTCTGGTACATCCTGACCGACACCAACGACAAGGGCAACGCCGACGCCCTGGGACTGAACTACTCCGCCAAGTTCTCCTACGCCGCCGTCGGCAAGGCGGCGCGCAACGCCACGTTGGGGAGTGACGCGACGCTGACGTTCGACCGCGGCACGGTCGACTTCGCGCCCGAACATGTGGTCGTGCCCGCCGCGGGGGACATGCCCTTCCCGCCGCAGACGGCCGAGCCCGGTTCGGTGGGCGATGCCGACTACAGCCCGCTGGTGCGCATCATGGACACCGGCGACCAGATCTATAATGCCCCGGTCGTCGCCTTCGGCGCCGAGGCCTTCCAGCTCGACTTTTGCGATAGTCCGCCCGACTACGCTCTGGTGCACGATCATGTCACCCAGATCTGTCCCGCGGATATGACCGTGACGATGAAGCTGACGACCGGGTTCAGCTTCGGGCGGCCGGTGCTCTACCTGAGCACCGATGCCAATGACCCGGTCGTCGCCGCGGTCGAGGGGGCAACTCTGGCCCCGGGGCTCAACAATCTGGCCGTCGGTTTCGATGACGGCGCCTTCAGCGCGGTCGAGCGCATCTTCATCACCGTCAACGGCCCGACCGGGACCGACAACCCGCAGCGGCAGGGGCTCAATAGTGCCCTGACCGATGAGGCACCCGATCCGGCGACCCCGCTCAGTCCGCTCAATGTCTTTGGCGGCATCCCCACCGTCGCGCTCGACTACAGCCCGCTCTGGGACGCCAATGTCGGCGAGTGGACCCAGGAGGCGATCGACAACGGCTATCGCTCCCGGGTGCGTGACGAGTTCGAGATCCTGGGATTGGTCCGCCTCGGCTGGATCACCGGTCCAGGTGGCGCGGACTATGGCTCGAGCGGCGCGATCATTGTCTGTGCCGTGGCGATGCGCTTGCTCTAGATGATTTGGCCCGATCGAGGACCATCCCGCAATCGACACCATCAAGGAGGACTTGCAATGACGAATTTCCATCACCATAAGCGGCAGTGAGTGGCCGGCGACAGGCACTCGTTGCCTTGACGATGACGCTGGGTCTGGGTCTGGCCGCCGGCGGCAGCGCGCCCATCGCTGCCCAGGACACCCCCGCGGAAGCCGCGGGCGCCATCTACGCGCTGACGAACAACTTCACCAGGAACGAGGTGCTGGCCTATAACCGGGCCGAGGACGGCGCCCTTTCGGTGGCTGGCCGGTTCGACACCGGCGGCCAGGGGAGCGGCTCCTACGAGGCATCGACCAGCATGCTGATCGTCGGCAGTGTCGAGGGGCAATCCTCGCCGATCGATCTCGGTGGCGGCAACGACCTCGTGTTCGCGGCCAACGCCGGCAGCGACACCATCTCCGTCTTCAGTGTCACCGATGACGGGTTGAGTCTGGTCGAGGAGCAGGATACGGGCGGCGAGCGCCCGACAAGTCTGACCCTCCACAGTGGCGTGCTCTACGTCCTCAACAGCGGCGGCACTCTGACCGGCGCCGGTCTCTGCCTGGCCGGGATGCCGAGCATCACCGGCTTTACCGTCGCCGAGAACGGGCAGCTCGATCCGATCCCCGACTCGACCCGGGAGCTGAGCGGCGGACCCGGCTCGGCGTGCGAGCAGATATCCTTCAACCCGGCGGGCGACACGCTGATCGTCTCGCAGTGGATCTCCGACCGGATCGACACCTTCACCGTCGGCGACGACGGGGTGGCCGAAGGGCCGATCGTGAACGAGACAACCGGCTTCGGCCCGTTCGGTTTCGACTTCGACGCCGAAGGGCGGCTGCTGATGAGCGAGAACTTCATGCAGCTCGAGGGTGAGGCCGGGATGGCCACGTATGAGATCGGCGCCGACGGCAAACTGACGGCGATCGGCGAGTCGGTCAAGTACGGCGAGACCGACCCCTGCTGGGTGGTCGTCACGCCGGATGGCCAGTATGCCTTCGTCGCCGCGTTCGGCCCCGGCCCCATCGCCAAGGTCGAATCCGAGGCGTCGCGCCGCGGCGTCATCTCCAGCTTCCGGATCGGGGAGGACGGCGTGCTGGAGCCGCTCGATCCGATGGCCGCCGACGTTGGTGTCGGGGTGTCCGATATCGCGCTGGCCGGCGACGGCAGCTACCTGTACGCGATCAACAGCTTCGAAGGCACGATCAAAGGCTTCGCGGTCGGCGATGACGGGAGCCTGACGATGATTACGAGCGTCGGTGGTCTGCCGATCAATCCGTTCGCCCCGCTCAGTTCCGGTCTGGCGGCCCGCGACAACAGTTAAACCACTCAACCGCGGGCTTCTCGTGGACATGGCGGACTCGGGGCAAGGATGCTCCGAGTCCGCCGCGGAGGTCGGCCGATATGCCACCCGGCCCGATCGCGCATCAGCACGGCTCGGGGGGTGGCGTTGATGGCCTGATCGCGGGCGAAGGTGGCCAGCGCGAGGAGTTTTTCAACACGCTGGGGCGTTCGTAGAATACCCAAATCGGCGCGATGGGTCGTACGATGGGCTGAGACCCCTCAGATCGCAAACGACCGCAGACGAGCGAAGGCCGCGGTGATGGCATTGCGCATCGGTCGCGCTTCCCGTTTGCTCATCGTCAGCAGATACCCGCCCTGGATGCTCGCCAACGCTTCCTCCGCGAGTGCCGCCGGGTCGGCATCGGCATGTAGCCGCCCTGTCTCTTGGAGCGCGCGCAACCCGGTGGCAAGCTCCTTCTCCCAGAGTGAGAACGCCTCGGCCGCCACGGTTTGGAGGCGTTCGTCTCGGTTCACGACCTCGGCGACGATCGAACCCAAGGGGCAGCCTCCGGAGAAGCCGCGCGCGGCTTGCTGCATCACCAGTGAGGTGAGCCACCCTTGGATGCCGTCCCAGGTGGCAATATCGAAACGGCTCTGGTCGTCCAGGACGCGGGCGAGCTGGTGCCGAAGGACGGCCGCGACGAGGTCGGTCTTCGAGGAAAAGTAGTGGTAGAACTGGCTCTTGCCGGCACCGGCCGCCGCGACGATGTCGTCAACACTCGTAGCAGCAACACCCCGCTCGTACATGAGCTCCGCCGCCGTCGCGATGATTCGCGCCTTCGCCTCCCGTCCGCGGATTGTGGCGGGTTCGCTGGCGTCTGCTGACGGCAGGGCATCCATTACCCGCCCAATCCTTCCCCGTCTGTACCGGGCGCCGTAGCGCGGACGCCCTGCCGATCATCAGCGCGACGGGGGAATACACCGACCCCGAGTGACGACTTGGCATAGACTATGCGACGGAGTGTACCGATTAGTACAGTGCTCGTCCGCGTTTGATCAAGGAGCGAACCAATGGACCCAAAGGATCGCGTCGAAACGCTCGTCAAGACCAAGGCGAGTTCGATTCACAAGCGGATCAGCGGCAACGATACCCCAGCCGGTGCGAGATACCTGGTCGAGCAAGCTGATGTGGAGGCGATCCTCGCGGGCTGGCCGGCGGCGCCGAAGAAGGTTGCGGAAGGTCTCCTCGATCTCTACGGTCCCCCCAATGAGGCGACGCCATCGCGGGTGATCTGGCACAACAATGGGCCATGGAAGCGGACAGTCGTAACCCCCGCCGAGGCACTGCACAACTTCCCGACTCCACACACAGATTACATCACGCAAACGATCGCCTATCGCGTGCCTGTGGAGAAATTCATCGAGATCGCGATCTTCGACGGCAGTTGCGTTCCATACCGCACCAATCGTCCAAGGGAAGCGGACCGTGGAAGAGGCCCGTAAGGAGTTTGCCGAGCAGACCGCGGCCTGGGCCATGGATCGGCCTGCTCCCTACACCGAGCGGTTGCACTTCACGCCATCCGATCAATCTGAGACGACCGATCCCGACGAACCGGAGATGGCGGGTCCTATGGCACACCAGGCGGTCGAGAAAGTGAAAGACACGCTCGGGTTTGGCGATAGTCAGTAGTAGAGAGACTCGTCGTTCCGTCTCGCGATGCCACGGCACTGGAGGGTATCAATGCGCGCACTACACGAACGGTTCCTCGACGAGATTAGAGAGGAGCGACGCCGGTTGACATCCCGGCGGTCGGTTGTCCGCGGGACGGCGAAGCTGGCCGGAGGCGGTGCGCTTACGTTCGCCGTCCTCAGTGGGACAGGCTTCCGCCGCTTCGCCTCGGCCCAAGCGTTCGCCAGCGACATCGACGTGCTCAACTACGCGCTAACGCTGGAACACCTCGAGGCGACCTTCTATCGTGAAGGTTTGGCGACCTTCGGTGCCGACGACTTCGACAGCGGCATCTTCGATAACCTCGCGCTCATTCGTGACCACGAGGCCGCCCACGTCGCCCTCCTGACCGACACGGTCGCTCAGCTCGGGGGAACCCCGGTGACGGAGCTGACCTACGACTTCGGGTACGGCGACGACCCGGCCGCGTTCCTCGGTGTTGCCCAAGCCTTGGAGAACACCGGTGTCCAAGCCTACGACGGCGCAGGCCAGTTCCTGACGGATCCGGAACTCGTGACCGCGGCCGGAGGGATCGTGGCCGTCGAGGCCCGCCATGCCTCGTACCTGAATGATCTCAACGACGACGTACCGTTCCCCGCCGCCTTTGAGATGCCCTTGTCCCCAGAGGAGGTCCTCGACATCGCGACTCCGTTCGTCGTGCAGTAGTTGCGATCCGTGCACGTGGGGATGCTGGAGGATCCCACAAGTCCGCGGTGAACAGTCGATAACCGACCGCGATCGAGACTGACGAGACGACTGCTAGTGGAGCAACCAGATGGAAGATCGAGAGGCTAACAGACGACGGGTTCTCGTGGTAGCTAGGGCGCCCTCGCGCCGCAGTTTCCTTTTCGGTTCGGCCAAACTGGTCGGGGGTGGGGTGCTCGCGCTTGCCTTCGCTGCCGGCCCGTCCCCACGTACCCTCCGCTCCGGCCTGGCGCAAACCCAGATCGATGTGAGCACCCCTGCCGGT
>JACCXM010000083.1 GCA_013697005.1 Chloroflexia bacterium
CCTCTCCCCGCAGGAGCAAGCCTGTTTCCGCCGTCTGGCCGTCTTCGTCGGTGGCTGTACGATCGAAGCCGCGGAGAGGGTGGCGCTGCGCTCAGGGGGCGACACCGCCTCGCCCCCCGCTGTTCTCGGTCTCGTGCAACGACTGGTCGATCAGGCGGTGCTGCAACGCGAGGTCGATGCGGCAGCGGAGCCGCGCTTCGGGATGCTGGAGACGATCCGTGAGTACGGTCTGGAGCAACTGGCGGCGAGCGGCGAAACGACAATCATCCGCGATGCCCACGCCGCCTGGTGTGTGGCATTGGCCGAGCGCGCCGAACCAGAGCTGACCGGGCCGAACCAGGCTGTCTGGGTGCACGCGTTGGAAACGGAGCTGGGCAATATCCGCGCCGCGCACGATTGGCTCGCGAGCCGCGGGGACGCCGAATCGGCGCTGCGGCTCGCCGGAGCGATCGGTTGGTTCTGGTCGAGCGCTCCCTATCTGGAAGAGGCGCGACACCGGTTCGACACGGTTCTCGCCCTTCCCGGTGTGGAGCGACACCCCGCCGCTCTCGCCAAAGTGCTGCAATCGGCAGGAGACGTTGCCGACTGGCAAGGAGATCAGCCACGGGCGCGAGGCCACTTCGAGCAGGCTCTCGGCATCTACCGCGACCTCGACGACCGCTGGCGGATCGCCAGCATGTTGCGCGGTCTCGGCAGCAGCGCGATCGACCGCGGCGAGCTGGACCTTGCCCTGTCACTGCTCGAAGAGAGTCTGATTCTGGCACACGACGTGGGCCACACCTGGGAAGCGGCCGCGGCGACCAATCTCATTGGCACCGCGGTGTCCTTCAGCGGTGATTATTCAGGTGCGCTCAACCGGCACGAGCAAGCCGCCCTCTGGTGGCGAGAGCTCGAAGATACGGGCCACGTCATCACGGCCCTCGCCTCGGCCGCCTGGGTGGCAGTGCTCGCCAACGAGCCCGGCCGCGCGGCGTCGGCCTATGCCGAGGCGCTCGGGCTGGCCATCGCCGGCAACGATGCGTGGTACACCACCTGGTGTGTAATCGGCGCCGGGGCATTGGCTGCCACACGGGGCGACTCCCCACTCGCCGCGCCCCTGCTGGCGGCGGGAATGGAGAATCGCGATCGGCTTGGTGTCCGATGCGGCCCCACGTCGCGGCGACGCTCGATCAGATGGTCGCGACCCTGCGCACGAAACTCGGCAAGACCGAGTTCGCCTCGCTCTGGGAAACTGGGCGCACGACGCCAATCGCTGAAGCAGCGTTGCGAGCTCTGAGAATTTTCGAGGCGGTCAGGCCTGACGAAGCCGCGCCTTATGGTTTGACCCGGCGCGAGCGTGACGTGCTGCGGCTGATGGCCGACGGCTTGCCGGACAAAGAGATCGCCGACGCGCTCTTTGTGGCCCGCGCCACCGCGTCCAAGCACGTCGCCGCGGTCCTGTCCAAGCTCGGCGTCGACTCCCGCGCCGCCGCCGTCGCCATCGCCCTCCGCCACCAGCTAGTCTGAGGGCGAGACACCACCGGCGCCTCGCAGCTCGCCGGCTTGACCCGAGTGCCTGGACGGCCTACGTGCCTAAGCGCTCAGCCAATTGCCTGTTTCAATTCAGTGATGACGCGGGCGCGGCGAGGATCTCCCTGCGCCCGCGCCGCGCCTGCCGCCGTACGGTACGTATCGGGTAGTTAGATGGTGCAAGTAGAGTCGAATGTAGAACAGCGGAGACCACTACAGCACTCGGGGGTTGGTAATCGTGCAATCAAAGCCTCGGGGCACACAGCACGTCGTCCCGTCACAGACCTTGGGCGCCAGCCACGCGGGATTACACGTTTTCGGTGGGCGTGGCCAATTCCACGTTGAGACTCACCGTAGACGGTTCGCTGACGAAGCGCATTGGTAATATTGGGTATTTTTGCCGGCGGCCCTGAGCCAGCGCGGCGCGGTGAGGAACCCCTTGCCAGGCCCGCGGCGTCAGGTGGGCAGGCGGTCCAGCGCTTCCTGCTCGGCCAGCGCATTGCCGATGCCAACGAATGTCGGCGCCCATAGACCGACGAAAATCCCGAAGCGCTCGGCGTGTTCTTTGTCATCGCCTTTGCTGATCACCCAGATCG
>JACCXM010000101.1 GCA_013697005.1 Chloroflexia bacterium
GAGTTGTCTTCATCCTCACTCTGGGCGAAGGCGAGCGGACCGCCCAGATTCGTGGCGGCTTTGGTCAGCAGGACACCACCGGCCGCGGCGGCGATCGCCTGGACGGCGCGGCGGCGTGTGCGGCGCACTGCCAACATACGACTTAGGAGTCGTGTTTGATCAGACATGTGTCCTGACTTTACTAGCTCTACCGAAATCTACAGCGCCAATGCCGGGACGCGATCCACTTCGCGCTCGAATCCCTCGGCGGGCGGTTGTGGGCAGCGCAGCGGCTTGTCCTGCCGGTAGCCGAGCGCGTAGTCGGCTTGCAGAATGGTGTGAATCTCGCGTGTCCCTTCGTAAATCACCGCTCCCCGCGAGTTTCGCCAGAATCGTTCCACCGGGTACTCGTTGGAGTAGCCGTAAGAGCCGTGAACCTGGATGGCGTCGTTCGCCGCCTCCAGGGCGGCATCGCACCCGAACCACTTCATCAGTGACGTCTCGCGCGTGTTGCGAATACCGCGATTCTTCAGCTCCGCGGCCTGCATCGTCAGTAAACGAGACGCGTCGTGATTGGCCGCCATCTTGGCGATCATCTGCTTGACCAGCTCGAAGCGCCCGATCTCCTGCCCGAACGCATAGCGCTCGTTGGCATACTTGACGCTGGCGTCGAGACAGGCGCGGATCAGACCGACAGCGCCGGCGCCGACGGTGAACCGCCCCTGGTCGATACAGCTCATGGCGATTTTGAAACCTTCTCCTTCTTCGCCGATGCGGTTGGCAAGCGGGATGCGGACGTTGTTGAAGGCGAGCTCGCCAGTGTTCCCGGCGCGCACCCCGAGTTTGCCCTTGATGGTGCCGGTTGTCAGCCCAGGCATATCCCGTTCGAGCATAAACGCGGTCAGCCCATTGTGTTTCTTGCTGCGATCGAAGGAGGCGAAGACAAGGAAGTGGTCCGCCATCGCGGCGAGGGAGATCCACATCTTGGCCCCGTTGAGAACGTAGGCATCGCCATCTCGGACATACGTGGACTCGATCGATCCCGCGTCAGAGCCGGCATTCGGCTCCGTCAAGGCAAATGTTCCAAACTTTTCGCCGCGGGCCTGAGGGGCAAGGAAGCGTTGCTTCTGCTCCTCATCGCCCCATTGCAGCAGGGCAAGGCTATTCAACCCGACATGGACACTCATCACCACACGGAGGAATGTATCGACGTATTCGAGCTCGTCGCAGGCCAGCGCCAACGCGACATAATCAAACCCGGAGCCCCCGTATGCCTCGGGAATCGGAAGACCGAGGAGACCCAGCTCGCCCATCTTGTGCAAGACCTCAGGGTGAAATTCCCCCTTGGCATCCCACTCCTGGATGTGGGGCGCGACCTCGCGCGCGGCAAACTCGCGCACCGTATCGCGCAACTGGATCTGCTCCGGTGTGAGGGAGAAGTCCATAGGTGTTGGCCCCCTTGGCTGCATCAGAAGGAAACCCGCGTCAAGCACGGATTCGGGAGCACGCGGTCCCGTCGCTAGAGCGGCGAAGAGTATAACTGGGTATCGGTGTCGGAAGTCGAGAGTCGGAAGTCGGACGGACGGTTGCGGGTTGCTGGTATCTGTATTCCTTGCCAGCTGCCAGACTTCCGCTCATTGAGGACACACTATGGATGACGACCGGTTTGATGCCATCGTGGTCGGGGCGGGCCCGGCGGGGATCACCGCGGCGAAAGAGCTGGCGATGGCGGGACTGTCCGTGGTGGTGCTGGAGCGGGGTCAGTTTCCTGGTGCGAAGAACGTCTGGGGAGGAATCCTCTACCGGGAACCGACGGAAGTGATGGCGCCGGGGTTCGAATTAGAAGCGCCGCTGGAACGGCCGATCGTCGAGCAACGCTACCTGGTGCTGACCGACGACGCGATGATGGGCGCAACGTATCGCTCCGAACGTCTCGCCACGCCGCCGTACAACGCTTATTCGGTCTTGCGCTCGCCGTTCGATCGCTGGTACGCGGCCAAAGCGGAGGAGGCGGGCGCGGAAGTCTATTCAGAGTTCACCGTCGTCGATCTGCTCTGGGACTACGGCGCGGTTGCCGGTGTCACCACCGGTGATCCAGACGGTGAGCTGTTGGCGCGCTGCGTCGTGATCGCCGACGGCGCCAATTCACTGCTGGCGCAGAAAATCGGGTTGCACCGGGAATGGGAGCCGATTGAGCAGGCCCTGGTGGCCAAGGAATTGATCGCGCTGTCGGCCGATGTCATCGAGGCGCGCTTCGCGCTGCCGGCGGGCATGGGAACGGCGTTGGAGATTTTCGGCGAATCAACGGCGGGGTTACTTGGCTACGGGTTCATCTATACCAACAAGGAGAGTTTGTCGATTGGCACGGGAGCCCTCCTGGAGGATCTCATCGCCAGCGGCATCAATGTCAATGACATGCTCGACCGCTTCAAAGCGCATCCGGCGATCGCGCCGTTGATCCAGGGTGGAGAATTGCTGGAATATTCTGGGCATCTGATTCCCGAGGGTGGGTACAAGCGGTTGCCGCAGGTCTACACCGATGGCGCGGTGGTGATCGGCGACGCCGCACAATTGGTGAATCCAGTGAATCGCGAGGGCGGGAACCTGGCGATGCTCTCCGGCATGCTGGCGGCACAGGCGATCGTCGAGGCCAAAGCGAAGGACGACTTTTCGGCGATGAGTCTCTCGCGCTACCGTGAGCTCCTCGACGAAAGCGTGGTGATGGCGGATTTGCACAAAATCCGCCACATCACCGATTTTGCCCACGCCCGCCCTCATCTGCTTAGGGAATATCCGCGCGTTCTCTCCGACATGGCCGAAACTTATCTCCGCGTCGATGGCGTTCCGAAGAAAAAGAAGCAGGACAGCATGCTCAGGATGGTGAAGGCGCTGCCCAAGCGCCGCCTGCTCGACGATGTGCTGGGAGCGGTGCGTTCATTGACCTAGTCCGTCAAGCCAACGCCAGCGCGCCCGCTTTCCAGCCGATCATCGTCGCGGCCGCGTTGGTGTTGACCGAGACGATGTCGGGCATGATCGACGCGTCGGCCACGCGCAGACGAGCGATTCCGTGTACGCGGAGGGTGGGCGCGACGACGGAGTCTGATCCGGTTCCCATGCGGCAGGTGCCGACAGGGTGAAACCAGGTGCTGACGTCTCGCGCGACGTAATTGGCAATCTCTTCGTCGCTCGACACGGAGGTCCCTGGAAAATGTTCGCCCGCGTTCCAGCCGTCGAGTGCCGCTTGCGCGCCGATCTCGCGGCTCAGTCGCACCGCCTGCACCATTGCCGTCATATCGTCGGGGTGGCTGAAGTAGTTCGGGTCGATGGCAAGCGGTGCATCGGGGTCGGAGCCAGTCAGCCGTACCGATCCTCGGCTTTTCGGACGGGTAATGCCGGGGATGATCGTGTACCGTGGCGCTCCGTCGTCCACCGCTGGCGCGAAGTGCGGTTCCTTGGCAAACGAAATCTCGATGTCGCAGTCCGCTCGATCTGCTGCGGACCGGACGAACGCGCAGCCCTCGGTCGAAAACGCATTGAGCTCGGAGATCGGCTGAAGGGAGTTGTAGACGACCCCGATTAGCAGGTGATCGATCAAATTCTCGCCAACGGGCAGATCGGCGATGGGGGCGATGCCCAGCCGTGCGAGCTGACGTGCCGGCCCAATCCCGGAGAGCATCAAGATGCGAGGCGAGTCGAATGCACCCGCGCATAGAATGATCTCGCTCCCAGCAATCGTTTCAACCGCACCTGATCGCTGCACCACCACCCCGCGCGCGGTGGCGTTTTCGACGTCGAGACGCAGCACCCGGCTGTCCGGGAGTACGCGCAGATTAGGACGGTCTCGCACCGGGGCGATGAAGGCGCGATGGGCGTTGAACCGCTCGCCATCGACGATTGTTGCCTTGTTCCAACCGGCGCCGTCGAGGGCGCCGCTATCGAATGACGGATTCCGTTGATAGCCGCCCTGCACGGCGGCCTCGATCATCGCCGCGATCAGCGGGTTGTGCGGTTGCAGTATTGCGGGACGCAACCACTGCTCCAGCGCTTCAAACTCGTGACTGACATTGTCCCAGTCCCAACCCGCGCAGCCGAGTGCTGCCCAGCCGTCGTAGTCGGACCGCGCGCCGCGCAGGTACACCATGCCGTTGAGACTGCTGGTGCCGCCGAGAACGCGGCCGCGGGGCATGGGATGGACGCGGTTCATGGTCCCCGCTTGTGGCGTCGAGACGTAGCCCCAATCAATGTCGGTGCCCCACAGGGAGAAGTATTGGCGAGGAATGCGAATCGCCTCGCGGTCGTCCGCGCCGCCGGCTTCCAGGAGGGCGACGGAGACCGAAGGGTCGGTCGAGAGCCGGTTGGCCAGGGCGCATCCCGCCGACCCGGCCCCGACGATGATGAAATCGAAGCCGCGTCCAGTCACTCGCTCAGCTCGCGGCGGCGGGGGTGAAGTGCCAGATTTCGCGCAGCTCGCGCGAGTCGACGACACCGTCATCGCGGTAGTGCATCAACGGATTCATCAGCTCACCCCAACGATGGTGGACATCCGAGTTCCAGAGCCGCGTCCAGGCCGCTGCATCGGTGACGCGGGAGTGGAGGAACACCATGTCATCAAGCTGAAAGAGCGTGATTTCGGCGATCCCCTGGCGCGCGATCTCCTGTTGCAGCTCGGGCCAGATATTGTCGTGCCAGTGGATGTACTGCTCCAGCGCATCCGGTTTGAGTTTTAACACAAACGCCTTGCGGATGGACTCAGCCATGGAAGGACTCCTCTCGTAGCGGTGGATTGGATGAGCGTCCAATGCCAATGGCGTTTCCGGGGAACGCCGTGGATATCTGCTTCGCACCTTGCTAAACTGGCGGCTCGGGCGCTGTGCAGCGTCTCATGATAGGTTGACCCCATGATCTTCAGCATTCGGCCACCCTGCTAGGCATCATCCAGCGCGACATGCCGTAACCCAACGGCTGCATCGGCGACCGTCCCCGGTCGTTGGTGGTTTCCCCACGTCCGGCGCGACAAACCAACACCCGATGAACTCGATGGGGGCTGACCTCTCGTCACAGCCCCCGCCGCGTCTTGTCGCGCCCGCGCACCGCCTCCTTTTCGTCCGGTTCGACCCGAACAAGGATGGAATGGAGAGTGGATCATGCGTGTCATCGAAGGGAAACGCGTGCGCGATATTCCCGCGGCGGATATTGCGACATGGGCCAACAAATACCAGGAGATCACGGTCGATCTCGGTGCCGGAGATGGCCGGTTTGTGCGTCATCAGGCAAGACAAAATCCCGAATCGGGGGCCATCGCCGTTGATCTCTGCGAGACCACACTGAGGGCCGGCGCGCCCTCCGCGGCCGACAACGCAATGTTTGTCGTTGCCGATGCACTCACGTTGCCTCGTGAATGGGGTGAAATCGCGACTCGCGTATCCATCAACTTTCCCTGGGGCAGTCTGCTTCGTGGATTGATTCGTGGCGACGAGCGTTTCCTGGATGGTCTGATTGCAGTTGGGAGGCGACGGGCGGCGTTCGATTTCATGATCAATGCTGGCGCCCTCGCCGAGACAGGTTTGTCGTTAGATGCCGCGGGCAACCGGATCATGGCGATGCTGCGAAATCATGGGGTCAGTGTTAGACCGATGGCGGTCATTGGCGCCGCGGACCTCCGCCGACAACCGACCTCATGGGC
>JACCXM010000108.1 GCA_013697005.1 Chloroflexia bacterium
ACTCCACTCAGTGCCGTTTCCGGGGCGAATGGGACCACGATCGGGCGATCCCAGACGACCTCGCCTGGCAGGGACCACGACGCCTCGGGATCGAGCGCGAAGTCCCAGCGTCCGTCGAGCGACTCCCAGGACGATCGCTGCAATTGGGGTCGGGGATGGTTTTCCGAGACACCGCTCAAGGCGCAACCTCCATAGCATCGTGAAGCGCGGGGTCGCACCGCAGATCATAGCGAGAGACTACCAACCCCGTGATAGAGTTACGAAATGGCTCGTAACTCATCTCAAGAAACGGATGGCCCGGGGTTCGGGCGAACCCCAGGCAACAGGGAGCATGGCGATGATTGATTCACCCGATCCGCACCCTCGCCCCCTGGCTGGCGCGCTGCATCGGCGGCATCTCATCGTGGCGGGCGCCGCGGCCGGCGCGGGATTCGCGAGCGGCGTTATGGGTCAGGCGGGCGCCGAGACGGTCACGCAGGAGTGCGGCGCGATGGATGGCGCGATCGGCGCCGCCGCGCGCGCGGTGCAGGAGGTATTGGAGGAGATCCGCCCGTTAGCAGGCCGTGAATCCGCCGCGTGAGATAGCGAGTATGATGGGTAACTGTCCAGGTTTTGTGCCTGAACTCCGCGTGGCTGTGCGGTGAAACACCAGCCTCGCGAAAGGAACCCGATGAACATGACCAGACTGAAGCTCAGTCGCTCGGCGCGTCTCGGCGCGATGATCGCCCTCGCGGCGTCGGCCATCCTCGTCCCCGTCGGTGTCGCCCAGACGCCGGTCAGTGGCACTGGCGATGGACCGCATCCCGTGCACATTCATACCGGCACCTGCGCCGAGCTGGGAGACGTCGTCTTTCCCCTGACCGACATCGCGCCCCACGGCGATGATGCCGAGCGCACTGGCGCCGAATCGGCGCACGCGGTGAAGATCAGCGAGACCATTGTCGATGCGCCGCTGCAGGACATCATCGATGGCGGTCACGCCATCAACGTCCATATGAGCGCGGAAGATATTGGCACCTACATCGCCTGTGGTGACATCGGTGGCGTCGTCGTCACCGACGAAGGCGGACGCACCGAGCTGATCATCGGTCTGGGCGAGCTCAACGACTCTGGTCACACCGGCGTCGCCTGGCTGGGCGCGGATGGCGACCAGACCGAAGTCTCCGTGACCCTGGTCGAGCCCGACGACATGCAGTAGCTCCCCGTTACACCTCGAACAACGCAGGAAGGACCGGGGATCGCCCCGGTCCTTCTGTGTGGACGCCGTCCCTGGGGCAGATCTCTTCTCCCTGTGCGTAGCGAGAACGACGAACGGTGGTGAACGGGTTACGCCGCCGGCTGGCAATGCAGTGCCGCGGACTCATGCCAGCGGTTACGGGAGGTCAAGCCTAAGCAAAAGTGTCGGCGCATACCCCGGGGCTGGCGGTACCTGGGCAAAACGGGGCGCCGGCACCAGTCGTGCGCCTCGTTTCTCCCGTAGTGCGAGTTGTAATCGCGGTCAAGCAGTACGGCTTCCGTGAGCCACCGGATGTCACGCCGAGACAGTCCTGGTCCGACGAGCAAGGCGTACATCCAATCAAGAAAGATCCAGATCCACAGAGCGTCGAATCAGCCGCACGCGAGGCACACTCGGCATCCGCGGGACACAACTGGGCGCAGGTCGGGGGCGGAGCGCCGCCCTTCTTCTTTTTCTTTTTCCTGGCCGCGGTCTCCTCGATGCCCAGGGAGCGCGGTACCGCCATCGCCAGCGCGGCAGTAACGCCGGCCAGCACCCCGCGCCGGCCCATTCCAGCACCCAGACCCCGTAGCAGATTGTCGAAGCGGCCGGTATCCATCAGATCGTCTCCTTCATGCCGGGTGCGGACCGTGAACCAGTCCGGTCCACGAAGAACAACACAGCGCCACGCGATCGTGACGCTCGTTCTCTCAGCATGACGGGGTGATGACCAGAATCCTATGGAGAAAAATAGCTACTGGAGGCAGTAAAACTCCCCCTTCGGTGTCCGCTACTGTCCGGTTCTGTCCGGTATGTGTCCAGTTGTGTCCGGTGTTCGGTGGATTCGGAAGCGCGAGACCCATTGGCCGCGGGCCGCGTCCGTTCGCGGAACACGAGATCCTTCGTCTGTGGGCTCAGAATGACACGGTTGCAGCGAAATCACTCCCCCTGAGATGAACCATGATTCGCTGAGAGGCGGTGGGACACCACCAGCAGCAGACTCAGCGCGGCGATCACGATCGCCACCGAGACCCCGAACTCGAGAAGACTGGTGCCCACCGCCTCCTCGACGGCAAAGGCCAGGAACGTCACGCTGAGCAGCACGCCGACCACTTCCACCAGCCGCACCGTAATCTGATCCAGATCGTGGATCTTGAGCCAGGCGGGGACGGGCAGATCGGGCTGCAAGAACAACTGATACAACCCGAAAGCAACGATGAACAGCACGGTCCCGAGCAGGAAGACGTCGGTCATCTCGATGAAGACCACCTGCAAATGCTTCACCCCCGCGACGCTGATCCGGTACTCGACGAGCGTGTCCCAGATGAGCTGCACCACGACGAGAGCACCATAGATATAGAGGGTCACGGCGGAGAGGAAGGAACCGATCACCGCGAAGATCGCGAAGTACCGGCTGCTGGAGAACAACCGGATGACCCAGCTTGCCTCCTGCGCGGGCACGACCGGCCACCTCACGCCCTGCTGCCGCTCCTCGGTCATCAGCCAGTCTCCTTGCTGCCGGACGTCGCGATACCAGAGCGGTAGGATTCCGCCCGGCACACCAATCCGGGGAGACGAGTGAGACGATCGAAAATCGCGGAGGAGCAGTCGCCATGAGTGACGCGGACGCCAACGAGCTGACCATCGATCAACAGACCATGAACGACATCACCGGCGACGATGTGCGCCTGGCCGCGCGCCGCGCCTTCACCTTCCTGACCGCCTGCGTCGACGGCGAAATCCCCGAGGCCAAGGTGGGGGACCGGATCATGGCGGCGCGGGGACTGCTCGAACACGCCGCCAAGCGCCCCGACCTGCTCGGCGAGCTGGCCGGGATTGCGGACCTCGCGAGTGAGGAAGACGTGGCGGTTGTGCTGACCGTGCTGGAGTGAGCGGCCGAATGGGTCATTCTGAGCCCGCGGGCGAAGAATCTCGTGTTTCGCGAAACGATGAGGCCCTGAGACGAGATTCTTCGTTCCTCAGAATGACACGATTTCTGCACTGCATTCCAATCCCCAGCGCCGGCCAGGTTACCGCCTGGGGTTGCAGACTGTCCCCAAGTTGACAAGCCGCCTGTCATCCCGGCGACAGCACGCTGGTAACGGCTCGTGCACAATGGGAAGCAAGCCACAATCCGCGCCGAGCCGGCGTCGGGACGGTTGGGCGCGCTCTCGTAGCGCTGGAGGAACAGGATGAACCAGTTTCAGAACCGCCTCTGGCAAACCCCGCCCCGGTTGTCGCCGGCCTGGGCCAGGATCGTCGCCGCACTCGCCATCGTCGTCCTGCCCATCGCGGCGTCGGGGTTCTGGCTGTACGACGGTCTGACGCGCGTCGCCCATGTCAGCGCGCTCGGGCTGGTGGAGCTGACGAATCTCGTCTGGACCATCGGCAGCATGCTACCCGAGAACGAGGTGGGCAAGACGGCGCGCGGCGTCACGGCCGCTCAGTATCCTCATGCTCATCGCGCTCATATGGTCGGTGCTGATCCGCGGTGAACAGGTCGCGCTCGCCACGCTGCTGCTCATCGCCCTTGTGGGCGCCGCCATGGTCGTCGTGACGCGGCTGACAAAGCAGATGTAACCTCTGGCGGATCGGACATGCCGATCCGCCGCCTAACAACAAGACCCTCATGGACGCAGCGAGGAGCGAAGCGGTGTCGAAACATCACCGGACACGCGTCAAGGTCGCCATCTTCGTTTGTCTGGCCGCCGTCCAGGCCCTCGCTCCCCTCTCTCCGGCCGCGGCGCACCAAGACGCGGTGATCCATGGTATCGACCCCGCCGACATGGATCTCAGCGTCGATCCCGGCGAAGATTTTTACCGCTATGCCAACGGCGGCTGGTTCGACCGCACCACGATCCCGCCCGACTTCCCTGGGATCGAAACGTTGTCGGATTTGGAGGGGCGGACACGCGGTCAGCTCATCGATCTCCTCCGGGGCCGTGCCGCAACCGGTGACGTGCAAGTGGGATCGGACGAATGGAAGGCGATCCGCGTGTTCGAGCAGGGCACCGATCTCGCCACCCGCAACGCACAAGGACTCGCTCCGATCCAACCGACCCTGGAGGAGATCGCGGCCATCGCCGATCTCGAGCAGCTCCACCTTTACCTCCAGACCTCGGTCTTCAAGAGCACTCCCGGTCTTTTCTTCATCTCCGCCGCTCCGGATATCGGCGACAGCAGCGCGACCGTGGCCTATCTCAATGGACCGTCGCTGGGGATGCCCAACCGCGATTACTACCTGACGGACGATGCCGCCACGTCCGCGGTGCAAGATGCCTACATCGCCACCGCTACCGAGCTGCTCACCCGCGCCGGCCGTGACGGCGATGATGCGCGGGCGGCGACGCGCGCCGTCTATGAGCTCGAGACCGCGCTGGCGAGCGAGGTGTTTTCCCGCGAGGAAACCCAGGACGTGTCGCGCGTCTATAACCCGACCACACTCGAGGACCTGGCGATTGACTATCCCTTGATGGATTGGCCCGGCTATCTCGCCGCGCTCGGTCTCGCCGATGTCGCGATGGTGGTGGTCACCGAGCCGCAATACATGGCCGCGCTCTCCGGGATCGTGCGCGCGACCCCGCTGGCGGTGCTGAAAGACTTTCTGACGTTGCAACTCCTCTGGTCATCGAGCGCCAGTCTCAGCGAGGTCATGGAAACGACCGCCTTTGCCTTCTATGGCACGAGTCTCAACGGGCTGGAGGTCATGGCGCCGGTCGAGGGGCGCACGCTGGACCAGGTCAATGTCTATCTCGGGGACGCGCTCGGCAAGCTCTACATCGAGACCTATTTTCCACCCGCGGCAAAAGCACAAAGCGCTGAGCTGATGGCGGAACTGGTCTCTGCCTTTCGCCAGCGGCTCGAAGCCAACGCCTGGATGACGGCTTCGACGAAAACGGAGGCGCTGGCCAAGATCGACACCATTCGGATCAAGGTCGGCTACCCCGGCCAGTGGCTCGACTACGACGACGTGGCGATCGGCGATTCCTATTTTTCTTCCGCGCTGAGCGCCTTCAACGCCTGGTACCGGTATCGCCTCGATCAGATCGGGGAGCCCCTTGATGAAGACGCCTGGCCCTTTCCGCCACAGACCGTCAACGCCTTCTACAACCCCTCGGGCAACGAGATCATTGTCCCGGCGGCGATCCTGCAACCGCCGTTTTTCGACCCCGACGCGGACGCGGCGTCCAATTTCGGAGCCATTGGTTTCGTCATCGGACATGAGATCACCCACGGTTTCGATCTCCAGGGCGCCCAGTTCGACGCCCAGGGCAATCTCAACAACTGGTGGAGCGAAGAGGATTACGAGCGGTTTCAGGCGCTGAACGAAGAGGTCGTCGCGCAGTACGCTGCCATCGAGGCGCGGCCCGGTCAGTTCATCAACGGCCAGATCACGGTCACCGAAAATGTCGCCGATCTGGGCGGCATCCAGGTCGCCTACGACGCGCTGCAAGACCATCTGGCAACGCACGATCCGCCAGCGGTCGACGACATGGCTCTGGACCTGACCCAGGACCAGCGGTTCTTCATCGCGGCCGCGACGGTCTGGCGCGCCGAAATTCGCGACGCGGCGCTGATCACCCAGCTCGCCTCCGATACCCACGCCCCGGCGTCGGTGCGGGCCACGCAACCGTTGCGCAACTGCGATGCGTTCTACGCCGCATTTGATATCGGACCGGGCGACCCGATGTACCTGCCACCGGACGAACGTATCGTCATCTGGTAATCAAGCGCGGCGCTGCGAAGGTGTCATTCTGAGGCCGCGGCCGAAGAATCTCGTGCTCTGCGAACGGACGCGGCCTGCGGCCGAGATTCCTCGTGCGCTCGGAATGACACCTTTGCCGTGTGGTCGCTCGGTCCGTCAGCCTCTCCCTGTGATTTAGGCTTCCGGCGTCCCCGTCGCGCCACTCACCGGGGGGAAGAGGGTCGCAACCAGCAGCGTCACCGTTTCCGTGCCGTCGTTGCCCAATTCAAGGGCAGTGCTTGCCGGGGCGACAAAGTAATCCCCGATCGATGCCGTGAATTCCGTGCCGGCGGCGACCGCTTCCGCGGGAGCGTCTGCCGCCCCAGCGCGCGTGATGCCGATCGGCCCATCGAAACTCGCCGTCAGTGTGCCGGCCTCGACGACGACCAGTGAGAGTGAGGGGTCCGTATCAGGAAACGACACGGAAGCGCCGGGATCGATGTGAAACCGGAAAATGGCCGGCTCGCCAGCCGGAATCAGCACTTCCTCGGCGACGACACCGGGGGCGATTTCCAGCGTGCCGGGAACCGGCGTGCCGTCCTGGGCCGCCACGGGAGCGGACGTGTGCGCGAAGATGCTGGCAATCCCCAACGCGACGATGAGACCGGCGATCGAAATCCAGCGCATTGGATCAGTCCTTTCTCGCTTTGCACGCTCTCCCGTCAATTCTCTCATGTTCGAGACGTGCGGGAACAGACATGGTTCCCAGCTTTCGCGAGGTACGATTGGGGCTGGCGGCGTCGACGCGGTGACACCAAGTACGTTGGGGGTCTGGAAAGTCAGGAATGACTGAGCGCAGACCGGACACCAGCGGACAAGGTATCGCGGCGCCCGGGGCGCTGACTGCCCGGGCGGCCGCCGCTGCACTCGGTCTCCATGAGCGCACCGTTCGCCGCGCCATCCTGCGGGGCGAGCTGCCTGCATCCAAAGCACGCGGCATTTTTCACATCGCCCCGGACGAGCTCGAGCGTTTTCGGCGGACGCGTGGGATACCACCGCGGTTGCCATCGCCGCCCATGCTGACGCTCCTTCCCACCTCGCCGGTGTCTGACCCGGCGCCATTCCACCAGGCACTGCGTCCCGAAGGCGCCGCACTTCCGGCGCCACTGACCAGCTTCATCGGCCGCGGGAAGGAAATCGCCGCCGTCGCCGCGCTGCTCCGGCGCGACGACGTCCGGCTGCTGACTTTCGCCGGTCCAGGCGGAGTGGGAAAAACACGCCTCGCGCTCCGGGTCGCCGCGGATGTCTCACCGGACTTTGCCGACGGCGCCGCATTCGTTGCCTTGGCTGCTGTCCGCGATCCAGAGCTCGTCCTCCCCACCATCGTCCAGGGACTCGGAATACGCGAGCTGGACGACCGTCCGCCGCTGGCCCGTCTCACCGCGCTCCTGCGCGAGCGCGTGGCTCTCCTGATTCTCGATAATCTCGAGCAGGTCATCGATGCGGGCCCGGCTCTTTGCGAGGTGCTCGGCGCGTGTCCGGGTCTGACCATGCTGGTGACGAGTCGCATTCCGTTGCGTGTGTCGGGCGAGCGCATCATTTGGGTCGCGCCCTTGGCCCTCCCGCAAACCGATTCCACGCCCGCGGGCGCATCTGGTCCTTCATCTCTGATGACACTGCACGATGTCGAGGCCGTCCGGCTTTTCGTCGATCGCGCCCAGATGGTGGCCGCCGACTTCCAGTTGACTGCACAGAACGCGGCGGCGGTGTGCGCGATCTGCGAGCGGACAGACGGGTTGCCGCTGGCGATCGAGCT
>JACCXM010000115.1 GCA_013697005.1 Chloroflexia bacterium
TGATCGAGGCCGGGATCGAGCGTGACAGCGGCGGCGTCTGGGCCGACTTCGGCGCCGGAGGCGGCGCCTTCACCCTGGCCCTGCGCGAGGTTGCGGGTGCTCAGGTCGAGATCATTGCCGTCGATCAAGACCGGGGCAGCTTGCGGTATCTGCGCGACGCCATAGAGCGGCAGTTTCCCGGAACGCGCCTGCGTCTGCTCGAGGCCGATTTCACCGGGAATCTGAGTTTACCGCCCCTCGATGGCATTCTCAGCGCCAACGCCATCCACTACGTACCCTGGCCGGAGCAACCGGCTTTGCTCCGCCGCTGGCGAGAGTATCTGAAGCCAGATGGCCGGTTGATCGTGGTCGAGTACGACACCGACCGGAGAAACCGCTGGGTGCCCTACCCGATGGCATTTGCCACGTTCAGCGCGACGGCGCAGGCGGCGGGGTTCGCGGAACCGGTGCCGATCGGATCGGTGCCGTCGCGCTTTCTGGGACGGATGTATGCGGCGGTGACATCCCCGATCGCAGAGGTCTCCAGCGCGGCATGATGTGTCGGCGAACCTCGACACTCGTCCGGTCACGTCCTGAACGTCGGGATGTAATCGGCGATGGGACGCACGAAAGGGAGGCGATCCCCGACCCGCCGTAGCAGGCGCTGATCGTCTGTCCAGCACTCGCATCCGAGATGTTCGGCCAGGGCCAGATAGTGAGCATCGTAGGCTGCTGGCAGGCCGTGGGTATCGGCGAGAGCAAGCGCCTCGCGATGCAGCCACGAGGGGTTGTGGATGGTAAAAGGCAAGGCAAGGAACTTGTCGAGAAGCGTTGTCGCCTCCATGACCGAGATACCATCTTGCACACGCATCCGCTGGCGGAGAATGTTGGTCACTTCGATCGGCAGCAAGGGCGGCGCAACGATCGGTTCATTGGTTCGCACCGCGTCAGTGTAGAGAACCAGAGCCCGCTCGCTCCGTTCCTCCTCATCCAGAATTAATTTTGCGGCCACCGATGCGTCGATACAAATCATGAAAGCTGGCGTGTGCGCTCATCGCGTATCTCGTTGATAACCTTCCATGACGGCGAAAATGGCTTCCCTTTTCGCCTTGCCATAATTTCCTTGTTAATCTCCCGAATCCGGTCCATGGTCTCCAGGGCCCGCCGCTGCTCATCAGGGGTCAACCGTCGAATCTCTAGACGCTCGTCGTCAGTCATCGTGTTGACGGTTCCCATGTCTGGTCGGGCAGGAGTGATCAGAGTTGACAAATCGTCGCGTTTGAGCGCCACCCGCCTCCGGCCGACCCGGTACGCAGGCACGTCGCCCTCGCGAATCCAGCGGCGAATCGTCGAGGGGGCCACCCGCAACAGGGTCGCCACCTCGGCCACGGTGACGTAGTCCTCGTCGATGGCGTGCATAGGATCGACCCTTCGTCTCCTGAATCGTGTTCAGACTTGCTTGGAGCGTTAGTGTATCTGCCCTATCGCTTCCGGACCTTCCACACCTCTTCGCACGGCCATTGGCGTGCCCACTCCGCCGTGACGAAGGGGTAGCTGGTGGTGGCGCCTTCGGGGATTTGGACTTCGACCAGATCTTCGATCTCGAACCCGCTGCCGCGCAGCAGGCGGAGCATCTCGCCGTGAGGAAGGTGAAACTCGACCGCGCCGTCACCCCAGGCGAAGCGGTGCATCCCGAACAGCGGCCGCTCCAACCGCTCGCCGGCGGGCGTATCCTCGTCATCCAGCGGCGAGGTCAGCATCAAGAACACGGAGTTCCCGAGAAAGGAGAGCCGGCCCCCCGGGCGCAGGATGCGCGCCACCTCGGGAATCCAGCGGTAGGGATCGCACCAGATGGCTGCCCCGTACTCGCTGATGGCGAAATCGAAGCTCTCGCCGGCAAAGGGGGTCTGCTCGGCATCACCGAGGTGGAGCGGGAAGTCAATGCCGAATTCCTGCTGGAAGCGGCGCGCCGTTTCCAATTGCGCCGGGGAGTTGTCGATGCCGACCGGGTGCGCCCCGCGCCGCGCCAGCCAGGCCGAAACGTACCCCGTGCCGCAGCCGAGCTCAATGGTATCCATCCCGGTGAGATCGTCGGGCAGCATTCCGATCCGCGCCTCGGGCACACGGAAAATACCCCAGGTGACTTCATTGCTCGCCCAGTCGCGGTGACCGGATTCGACATAGTCGACCGCCATGCGGTCCCACGCCTCGCGGTTGCGGGCAACGTGGTCATCGGCTGTCGCGGCCGGGCTCTCGGCCATGGGTTCCTCTCCTGGGGCTGAGGCACGACACATGTGTCATTCTGAGCCCGCAAGCGAAGAATCTCGTGGATCGTGAACCTATGCGG
>JACCXM010000401.1 GCA_013697005.1 Chloroflexia bacterium
GCTGGTCGCGCCATGGAGTTACTCCTCAGCAATAATCCACGATCTCGATGTTCGATGGCCCCTCGTCTCCGTCAGGCCATTCAAAACAGATGCGCCACTTCTCGTTGACGCGAATACTAAACTGTCCCCTACGCTCGCCACGGAGCGATTCGAATCGGTTGCTTCGGAGTTGCATGAGCGCTTGTTTGTTGGGAGCGGCTTTCAGAATCTCCAACCGCCGGTATGCCTGACGCGCGAATGACTGGAACTCGCTCGCTCGCTCGCCCGCCGCAAACTGGGCTGTGCGCCTGTCTCGATAGGTACGAGGCGGAAACGGCACGACATTCGAGGTTTCGCTCACCCCGCAACCCTACGCAGTGATACGCTGTACGTCAAGCGTCAATAACGTGCAGAACTCTCGATCTTCGCGCCACCCACTGGCCGCTCATACTCCGAGTTTCACGTCCCAAGACAGTTCGATTGAACGGAGGCTCTGTGAACCCAGACGAAGCTACCCGCAACTCCATCGACCGTCTCTGGACCGAAATCGATCGGCGCGAAGACGAGCTCATCGAGACCGTTGCCGAATTGGTGCGACACCCGAGCGAGCTCGGCAACGAAGCCGAAGCCCAGGCCTACGTCGCGGAGCATCTTCGCCAGACCGGACTCGACGTCGACGTCTGGGATCTCGACGAATCGATCATGAGTCTGCCCAACGCGGGCGACAGCGGCGTCCCCTTCCCCGGACGCCCCAATGTTGCCGCCGTTCAGAAAGGAGCGGGGTCAGGCCGCTCGCTCATCGTCCAGGGTCATATCGACGTCGTCTCGCCGGAGCCGGTCGCGGCCTGGTCCTACGATCCCTGGCAGGCCACCATCGCCGGTGACCGCATGTATGGCCGCGGCGCCCACGACATGAAAAGTGGCGATGCACTCAACCTGATGCTCCCCCGGCTGCTGCGCGACCTCGGGATTCAACTCAACGGCGATCTGATCGTGCAGAGCGTGATCGAAGAAGAATGCACCGGCAACGGCGCACTCGATGCCGCCCGTCGTTACCGCGCCGACGCCGCGGTCATCACCGAGCCGACCGGCGGCCGCTTCACCCACGCCCACGTCGGCGTGCTCTGGTTTCGCATCGGCATCACCGGCAAGTCCTGGCACGCCATGCAATCGTGGTACGGTGTCAATGCCATCACCAAATCGATCCCGATCATGCAGGCGCTGCAGGCGCTCGATGCCCGTCTCAATGAGCGCACCCACCCCGCGTTCGCGGACATCGAGCACCCCATCAATCTCAACATCGGCGTCATCCAGGGAGGCGACTGGCCGAGCACCGTCCCCGGCGCCTGTGAGTTGCACTGCCGCCTCAGCTGCTACCCCGGCCAGTCGATCGCCGAAACCCGCCACGAAATCGAGACGGCCATTGCTGGCGCCATTGCCGGCGATTCCTGGTTCGCCGAGCATCCGCCGTCGCTGACCTGGGACGGCTTCCAGAGCGCCGGTTCGACCGTCGCGATGGACGAGCCGTCGGTCAAGCTCCTGGACGCCTGGCACGAGCGCGTGTTCGGAGCGCCAATGGAGCTCAAGGCCGGCACCGGTATCAACGACATGCGCTATTACAACTTTGCAGGCATCCCGGCCGGCTGCTACGGCGCCGCAGGTGATAATGGCCACGCCGCCGACGAGTGGCTCGACTTGCGCTCAATGGTCCCTGCCGCCAAGGTCCTTGGCGCATTCATTCTCGACTGGTGCGGCGTGGCGGAATAGTCCACTACCCCAACCGCTCGTCGGCTCAGCTTGACATGGACATTCGTAACCATTGGAATCCACTTTGCGCGCTACAGAGCCCCTCTCCCGTCGAGCCGGGAGAGGGGTTGGGGTGAAGGAAAACGCCGCCGGGTCACGGACTATCAACGGCCGGTCACAGCCAATCCACGATCAACGCATCCAGGGCCAGCCGCGGGCGGCGCACCGGATCGCTCGCCGCGTACCCGACCGCAATCAGCGCGTGTGGATTCAAGGTAGCGTCCAATCCCAGCGCCTCCTGAACGACCTCCGGACAAAAGAGCGGCGCGCACATCCATCCCCCATCGACCCCGGCCGCATACAGCGATAAAAGCAGATTCTGAACGGCGGCGCCCAGACTCTGGATCGCCATCGTCTCCTCGGCCTGCTGCCGATCGGCATCGGGATAGGTATCGAGACCCTGCAGATAGAGACAGGGCACGATCAGCACCGGTGCGCGCTGCAGGCGGTTGCGGCTCTTCGCCAGCCGCGCCGCGACGATCTCCTCATCCTGCCCATCGAGACGGAGCTGGGTGCGCCAGGTTTCGGCCATGGCGTCGGCCAGCGCATCGCGCCGCGCCTGGGACTCCACGACCACGAACCGCCACGGCTGGCGTCCGTGCGGCGACGGCGCCCAGCCCGCCGCCGCGATCGCCCCCTCGATCACCGCGCGCGGCACGGACCGTGTGTCAAAGGCGCGCACCGAACGCCTGCCTTGAATAAGCGTGCTGAGTTCTTCACGTCCGGGTCGAGCTGGAGGCTGCTTTCCGTCACCATCGCTTCCCCGCCAGGAACTGGTCACCACATCCCGAATCACGATCGCCGGTAGCGCCTCGAGCCGCATGTGGGTGTATTGCGGATATTTCAGACGCAGGGCAGCCACGGTTTCATCATGCCCAGGATCGCCCGGTTCGAGCAGGTTTGCCGAGCCCCGGACGATCACCCACGCCAGCTCCGCCCAGTTTTCACGATAGTCGTCGACAACCAGCGCAATCTCCGGACGATGCCGGATATTGCGCACCCGGCGCAAGTTTCGCGGGTCGCCTTTCGGTTTCTCGTCGATCGCGGTGACGACGACCGGCTCGCCCCCCAGCTCGGTCAACGCGTAAACCACCGGCACCACCGAAGGCCGCCCCTCGGCATCAGCCGTGGCCAGCCGGCCCACCCGCCGCTCCCGGATGAACGCCAGATCAGCAGCCTCAGCGCCGCGCTGCCCAACCACTCTCACCCCGTCACCACCACTGTCGACTCACGACTCACGACTCACGACTCGTCCTCAACCACGAGCGGCAACATCCAATCGTCCGGACGCGGCGTCCACGCGGATACCTCACGGCTCAGCCCATAGAACGACGTGCGGTTCCAGAGATAAATCCCCGCCGGCGAATCATGGAGCACCCGTCCCAATTGCTGATAGATACGCGTGCGCTCCTCCGGCTCCGTCTCGGCCGCGCCAGCGTCGATCAGCTCCTGGGCCTCCGGGTCGTCGTAGCGAGACAGGAATCCCGCGTTCGAGACGACGAGACTGAGTAACGTGTAGGGGTCGAACAGCGGCCGCCAGGTCAGATAGCGCAGTGGCGCGGCCTCGGGATCGGTCCAGGTCGCATTGAACGTCGTGATCTCCACCGGTTCCAGGTCGGCAACGATCCCCACCTCCGCCAGTTGCCCGGCGATCGCGCCGACGATATCGGCGCGGTCGACCGACGTGTAAGCAAGGCGCGTGCTGATACCGTCCGCGTACCCCGCGTCCGCGAGCAGACTCCGCGCCAGCCCCGGGTCATAGGCGTGCGGCGCGAGTTGCTCGTCGAAACCCATCCCCTGCGGCGGAAACACATTCGCCAACCGCTGCCCGTGACCTCCCAGCAGGGCGGTGATGATCCCGTCGACGTCAACCGCGTGATTCATCGCCAGCCGCACCGCCGCGTTGTCGAATGGAGCGACGTCGGTCGGGATGCGCACGAACGCGCACCCCACGATCGGCTGTGCGATGACCTCCGCGGTTTCTGCCACGGCGTCCCATTCGTCGAAGGGAACCCCCGCCACCAACTGACTGCTGCCCGCCATGAGATCGGTCACCCGCGTCGTGCCGTCCAGCACGAAGCGATATTCCACCTCGTCCGCGATTGGCACACCCTTCGCGCCACCGCCAAAATAGTCGTCGTTGCGCGCCAGGATGATCCGTGACCCGCGATCCCATTTCTGGAAACGATAGGGACCAGTGCCGACAGGATTGTTGGCGAAATCGTTCGCCGCATCGCTCGCGTAAACCGGTGGTAGCAGCGCCAGCCAGGGCGCGATCTGTGACGGCAGCCACGGCGCAGGTGTCGCGAGGTGCAAGCGCGCCGTCAGTGGATCGACCTCCTCCACCTCCTCGATCGCGCCGAACGTCCCGGCCACCTGCGATGCCGTCTCGGGATCGAGAATACGCGCAATCGAGAACGCGATCGACGCGACATCCAGCGGCTCGCCATTGTGAAACGTGATACCTGGCCGCAGCCGGATTTCCCAGATCAATGGATCGGTCTGGGTCATCGACTCGGCCAGCACCATCTCCAATGCCCCACCCGCCCCGAGCTGCACCGGCGCATCGTAGATCGCATGAATCAGCGACCAGCCGTCGACGTCATAGACCAGCGCCGGGTCGAGCGTCGGCGGCTCGACGGTAAGGTCGATCGCCATCGTCGCCACCAGCTCCTGTGCCCCTGACAATCGCCACGCCGCGCCTGTCAAGTCGTACGACCAAAGCGCCGCGCCAGCCGCCGCCCCAATCCCGCCCAACACCCTCCGCCGGGTATACCCCTGCGCCTTCTTTCCGGCTTTCCGACTTTCCGACTCACCGACTCGCCCCATGTCCATCTCCCTTGCCGCCGCTCGCATACTCACATCCACCCCTGGCGACGGCCCCGCGTCGCCAACCAATCACCGGTCAGGTTGAATCCCAGGATCGCCAGCGCGATCGCCGCCCCCGGGATCGCCGCCACCCACGGCGCCTTGAAGATCGCGTCCCGCCCCAGTGCCGCCATCCCGCCCCAGGTCACGACGCTGCCGCCGAGTCCCAACCCGAGAAAGC
>JACCXM010000122.1 GCA_013697005.1 Chloroflexia bacterium
GGCCGGGGCGGGTGTGCGGCCGCATCTCATCCGGTGGCGGGAACGCAATCTGATTGTCGGGGCGATGCTGATCGGCACAATCGTCCTGATTGCGATCTTTGCCCCAATGATCGCGCCGCGGGGACCGTTGGAGACCGATTACGCCGCGCGTCTGGTGGCGCCGGGGCCGGGGCATCTCTTCGGCACGGACAATCTCGGGCGCGACATCTTCTCGCGGGTGGTACACGGCGCGCGCATCGATCTCCAGGTCGGGTTGCTGAGCGTGATCCTGCCCTTTCTGATCGGGAGCGCGCTTGGCTGTCTCGCCGGGTACTACGGGGGCCGCATCGACAGCGTCGTCATGCGCATTGCGGAGATCATCCAGGCGTTCCCGTTTCTGATCCTGATCATCGCCATCGTAGCGGTGCTCGGCACTGGGTTGCGCAGTGTCTACATCGCCGTCGCGCTGGTCGCCTGGGTCAGTTACGCGCGGCTTTTGCGCGGCGAGATTCTGGTGGCCAGGAACCAGGAGTACGTCGAAGCGGCGCGTTCGCTGGGTGGCAGCGACGGCCGGGTGATCGGCCGCCATCTGCTGCCGAACGTGATTACCTCGGCGCTCGTTTTCGCCACCACCGATATCGTGCTCTATATCGTGCTGGTTACGAGTCTCAGTTATCTCGGGCTGGCGGCGCAGCCGCCCAGCCCGGAGTGGGGGGCGATGATCACCGAGGGGCGCACCTTCATGGCTACCGCCTGGTGGATCAGCCTTTTTCCGGGGCTGGCGGTGGTGGTCACCGGGATCGCGTTCTCGGTTTTTGGTGATGGATTGGCCGATGCGTTACGGGTGCGGCGGCGCTGAGGGGCGAGAACTAGTGTCAATGATCCGCGGTCTGGCTCCGATCGCGATTCAGATCAGCGGGCATTTGACAGCGACACACGCATCGTTGTCGGCGACGCAGGCCTGCATCGCTGTACCGCCAGCTCCAGCTCCCCCGGTCCCGGTAAAGCCTCCGGGGGGCGCATACGTCATTGCAATCAAGGCTGCCCGGATTGTCTCTGATCACGCACCCCCCGATCCCTCCATTCGTTCCATCGCACACTCAACAGAGACGGGCGGGACAGGTGTCCGGCGTTGGGCACGTTGGACACTTCTTCTTGCCCTTCTTTTTCTTCGCCAAAACCTCGCCGCCGGTGGCCACGCTCAGCAGGCCCGCCGCCATCCCGCTCATACCCAGTCCGAATCGCCGCCGCGTCCAGATATCAAATCGCTTGCTGTCCATGACGTTGGCTTTATCCACGTGTGACACCAGCCGGGGCGCCCGGTTTGTACGCCGCAGATTCCTACCATAATACCAATACCCACGAGCAGGGAACCCTCCCATCACCCCATCACCCTCGTCTCAGATGACGATGTTGCAGCCGAGAAAGCCGTCGCTGTAGCCGAGCAGGATCGACTGGCTGCGCTGGGGACCGCTGCCGTGCGCTTGCGGGTCGTACTCGGCGATGAAGCCGGGATCGCCCAGGGTGTTAACGGTGTAATCGACGGTGGCGTCGACATCGCCCGCTTCCAGCGCGCCGCGGGTGTCGAGATCGAGCGCCCAGGCGCCACTCATGCAGTCCGCCATCAGTTCCAGCTCGATGGAGTAGACCTCGTTCCAACTATCCGGCTGCTCGAACGGAGTGACGCGCTCCAACCCTACGCCACTTTGCACGTGGTGGGCCCACTCGTGGGCGATGACGAAGGCGGGGATGAAATCGTCGGTCCGGGCGATCTGTTGCAGCTTCTCGTCCTCGAGATAGATCGTCTGATCGAGCGGGCAATAAAAGGCATAGAACCCGGACGCGGCGGGGCCGCACGCCGTGTCGACGCGGTCGCCGGGCGAGACGAGGACGACACCCGGCGAGTAATACGGCGTTTCCGTGTAGGAAAGGACGTCGGCGTAGAACGCGTCGAGATCGTCGACGACATTCTGGATCAGGTCGCCCTCGGTGACCGGCCGCGATTCCTGTCCGTAGGTGGCGATCGCCTCCGCCACCGTTTCTGCACTGCTGCCGAAGAACCACCGCCACTCACCGCCGCTATCGACCAGATACATGTCGTCTTCGAGCCAGGTCTGCTGGTTGTTCTCGTCGACGAAAGGCTGGACGAAAGAGACCCGCGCCGCATAGGTGTAATCCATGCCGGTGACACCCCAGGTCCAGGGGGTCATCTCGACACCGACGATCGCCGCCGGCCCCGCCTGAGCCTCCTGATACACCTCGGTAAAGACCCCGATGGCGGCGGCTCTGGGCACCACCGCCAAGGCATCCGGGTGCATATAGTCGACCATGGTATTGAACTTGCGCTCACTAGCCAGACGCAGGATTTCCGCGGCGGTGGCGGAGGCATTTGCCCGGTCGCGGTTGACGTCCCGTTCCTGTGCGACCGCCCCCGGGGCGACACCGGCAAGGAGGACGGTCATCGCCACGAGGATCGAGAGGAGGAATCGCATCGCGCATCCTTTCACCCTGTCTCTGGAGGTCGTCACCAGGGACAGCACGTTCCGGTTCAGCGTGGATCACGATACCGCGTTCGGAGAACCCTGCCCCCCTACGCCCCCTTCCCACCGCGGTGGGCGAGGGGGAACGATCAGACGAGAGGAGAGAATGCAATGACCGAGAAGAAGCTGAAAGGACTGTTTGGCGGCGGCGAAGCGGACGACGCTGGAGCGGCGAATGACGCCGCCCGGTTGACTGGTGGCGGACGACGCGGCGGCGGTGGTGGCCGGGGCGGTGGCGGGGGCCGCCGGCGACGCCGGAGCCCGGAAGAACGGGCCCAGGCCGAGGACTTCATCACTCGCTACACCACGGGTCATCCCTCAGAAGGGTATTCCCCGGACGAGGCCATTGGCTACTTGAAGCAGATTCGCGAGGAAGCCCCGCCGGAGGTGATGCAACGGGCGGCGGTGGAGACGGTACGCAATCTGCCCGACGACCAGCGCAAGGCCTTTGCCGAGATGCTGCAACGGCGGCAGGCGGGATCCGGCATGGTCACCATCGAACGCACCGGCGAGGCGCGGGCGGCGCAGGGCCGCGAGGGTGGTCAGGCCGGCGGCGGTATGGATGACATGCTGGGTGGGTTGTTCGGTGGGTTGTTCGGCGGCGGGATGGCCGATCCACAGCGGCAACCACAACCGATGCCCCGCCAGGCGCCCCAGGATCAGGGCGGGTTCGGGATGGACGACATGTTGGGCGGGCTTCTGGGTGGGCTGCTCGGCGGCGGTCAGGCACAGGCGCCAGTCCCGCGCGGGCGTAGTAGCCAGGCGAGCGATCCGTTCGGGGATCTGCTCGGTGGGCTGCTGGGCGGCGGCACGGATATGCCGGAGCAGTATGAGGATCCACGGCGGCGCCAACCGCAGGACCAGGGCGGCGGCATGGGCGATATCCTCAGCAATCCGCTGGGAAAGGCCGTCCTCGGCGGTATTGCCGCCTACGCCATGAAGGAGATGATGGGCAAGCGGCGGTAGTCCCTCATCGCAATCCCTGAGAAACCCTCACCCCAACCCCTCTCCCTGCGCACAGGGAGAGGGGCTCATTTCAAGCCGTATCGGACTCGCGTAAGAGGACCTCGATGATCTCGGCGAGGCGGCGCGCGGCGCCATCCAGGATTTGCTGGCCGATCTCGGCGGTCGCCGGGGTGGCGTCCCCCGTCGTTCCGGTGTGGGTTACCTCGTCGTAGCGACGGGCCAGAATGCCGCCGTAGGAGCGCAAGAGGGCCGCGGTTTCGACCTGGCGATGGGTAAGACGTGGCGTGGTGAAGGCGTGCGGCTTGGCCTGCTGTGGCGCCACCGCCATGACCACCGCCGCCTCGTCCGCCCCGCCGTGACCGATCGCGTCCGCGGGCAAGAGCGCCCTGGCTTGCTCGGCGATGAGGGCGTACCCGAACACGGAGGCGATCAGGGACACGTCGAGGTCCTGCTTGATCTGCTCGATGGCGGTCGCGATCACCGCCGTGTTCCCGCCATGACCGTTCACTACCAAGAAGTGGGAAAACCCGTGCGCGTGGAGGGATCCCACCATGTCGGCCAGCAGCGCGGTCAGGGTGGTTGGACGCAGTGAGATGGTGCCGGCAAAGCGCATATGGTGCCAGGAGATGCCCCAGGGGATGGCGGGGGCGACCGCGATGCGCGGTCCCAGCAGCGCGGCCGCCGCACGGCAGACGGCATCGGCACTGACGGTGTCCGTCGAGACGGCGATATTGGGTCCGTGCTGCTCATGGGCCCCGACCGGGATCAGCACCAACTCGATCTGGCGCAGGCGCTCCTCGGTTTCCGGAGACGAGAGGTCGGCCAGCAGGAGTGGCTCATGGGCGTTCGGTTCGGTGATGTCGGTCATCTCGGCTGCTCCCATCGTCGGCAGTGGTACGGCATCATTGCGCCGTGCGAATGATGGTTCAGGTTGTTGAAAATGGGTCGCGGCTGAGGGTGCTCGTATCCGGGGTCCCGGGCTCGATCGACCGGACGAGCCCTCGAACTGGTTGAAGAGATCGTCAACTGACGATGGCAGAGGCCCCTGCAGCTCCGTGGGGAAGGCCAGGAGGCTCCCACAGGGGGCGCGACGCCGGCCCCAGTCCCTCGCGGCCAAGAAGCAAGAAGCGCTTCAGGTTGACGCCCCACCCTAACCGCGGTCCAGCAAGTCCAGCGCGGGGGCGAACGCCTCGACCCCCGCAACTGTATTAGGCTCGATCCAGAGCTGGACGTGGCCAATCCCGTCGTTTGCCAGTTGGCGGAGAGTACCCGCCAGCTCCTCGGTCGACCCAGTCACCGCCGGCTCTCGGCGTGAACGCAGGTTCAACACCCACGGCGCGACGGGAGCGCCGGCGAAACCAGGGAGATCGACCATCACCGCGGCGGTTCGCTCCAGGGTTGCCGGGTCGCGGCCGGTCGCGGCGCAGGCGTCATCGACCTCGCCTTGCAGCGCGCGGATCGTCTCCAGGTTGTTGCGCCCCCAGACGTTCCAACTGTCGGCGTAGCGTGCCGTTAGCTCCAGCATGCGCTTGCCGGTCCCACCAAACAGCACCGGCGGCCCACCAGGACGGGGTCCCCGGGGCCGAAGCTCACACTGTTCCGCACGGTAGTACTGCCCGGAGAAGTCAACCTGTCCCTCACGGAGCAACGGACAGATGATAGCCAAGGCCTCCTCGAACCGGCCGACGAGGTGATCTGTCGGGTAGCCGAAAGCCTGGAACTCGAACGCGTGATAGCCGGCGCCGAGGCCGAGGATGAGCCGGCCGCCACTGATCTCGTCGATGGTGTCGGCCGTCTTTGCCAGGAGCGCGGGATTCCGGAAGTTGGTACAGGCGACGAGCGTGCCCAGCTCGACCCGCTCGGTGGCGGCGGCGAGGGCGGCCAGAAGAGACCAGCATTCCCACAAGCCGTGGGGCGGCTGGGTGTCGTCGTCGAAGGGAAACTGGTAGATCATGTGGTCGATCAGCCAGATGGAGTCGAACCCGATCGCCTCCGCCCGCTGAGCCACCGCCAGCAGGTGGGTCCAGCGGGGGCTGTGCCCGGCCAGATCGTCTTCGACTTGGGGCAGCACCAGCCCAACTTTGAGAGGACGTTGTCCAGGGGACGCCATGATGGTCCTCCTTGTGCCATCGGTTCGCAAGTGCCGGTGGGATCGCGGAAGCGAGGGTACACCTGCTGCGATTGCGACACAACGGCGCCGGAGAGCCAGCACTCGTCCTTACCGCGCGAGCGGCAGGAAGAGTTGCTCCTTGGCCCCCATCATGGCAGGTGCTCCGGCGATGTCACGGGTCGGTCGACGGGCCGGCATCCTCCCACCTACGCGGGCCCTCCTGCAATGCGAGGCCGAATGTGCGACAAGGTCCGCACCATTGACCGGGGCGCCATGCGGCCGACATCCGGCCGTTTGCGGACTATCAACGGAGGAGAAATGGCATGAGTGCGCGTCACGCGGGCGATTTTCTCGCGGCCTCGCAGGTCTACGACCTCGGCCGCCCGCTGTTTCGGGGGATGCCGATCCACCCCTTTCACCCTCCATACCTGTTCAGTCTGATGCACCGCCACGACGACGAGGTCCACGAGGCCGACGCGCACCACGGCGCCAACGAACTCATCGTTCTCTCCGGCCACAGCGGCACGCACATCGATGGACTCGGCCACGTCGGGTGCGGTGGCCGGCTCCACGGTGGCGTCGACGCGACGACGGCGGCGCGTGGCGGTCACGGGTACCGTGCCCTCGGCATCGATATGACCGCTCCCCTTGCGTGCCGGGGGGTGCTCCTCGACATCGCCCGGATGCGTGGCGTTTCGTCCCTGTCGCCGGTGGAGGCTGTGACCGCGGACGACCTTACGCGCGCGGAGGCGGAGGCGGGGGTAACCGTGCGGGCCGGCGATGTCGTATTGATCCGCACCGGTTGGGGACAATATTGGGAGGACGGGGGCCGCTACGTCGGCGTTGATACGGGTCTGCCGGGCCCGGACCTGGGGGCTGCGCAGTGGCTTTCTGCGCGCGGCATCCGCGCGACCGGGTCGGACACGATTGTGTACGAGCGTTTCCCCCCGCACTCCGAAGCGCTCCAACTCCCGGTCCACGTCCACCTCCTCGTCGACCATGGGATCTTCATCATGGAAGCCCTCGATCTCGAGGCATTGGCGGCCGATCGTGTCACCGAGTGTGGATTCGTCGCGCTCCCGCTGAAACTTGTCGGCGCTACCGGTTCGCCCATCCGGCCGATAGCGATCATCTAACGGCGTCCGACGCGGAGTCTCGGTCGCGAACGGGAAGTGTTTCAACAGGCTGGGTTCAGGTTCGGCCTTGATGCGCTCAGGGGCGGCGCCATCGACTCCGACCCCTGTGCCACGGAGATTGCGGGGACGGTGATACGCTTTCTCCAAATCCGAATCGGCACCCGATGAGGACGGAGAAAGTCCGCTGTCGAAATCCAACGCGGCGCGCCGCCGGCCGCTCCCGATCAGCGTCGCACCGCTGAGCGGCAGCCGCATGCTGCACTCGCTGCGCGCCTATCCGGCGTTTCAGCTCCTGCTGCTGGGAACGTTGGCGACGAACTCGGCCTTCTGGATGTATCAGGTGGCGGTCGGCTGGCTGGCCTTGCTGATGACGAATTCGCCGTTGTTCGTCGGGCTGACGGGGTTTGCGGGCGGCATCCCGCTCTTGATTTTTTCGTTACCGGTCGGGATGGTTATCGACCGTTTTGACCGTCGTCGGGTGCTCCTCGTGGCCCAGGTCGGGGTCATGGCGCTCGCCGCGGTGTTCGCCCTGCTCGTCGGTACGGATTCGATCGCGCCCTGGTCGATCCTGGTTTTGGCGATCGTCTATGGCACGGTCATGGCGTTCATCTTCCCCACTCGCACCACGATCGTGACCACGCTCGTCACGCGCGACGACTTGGCCAACGCGGTGGCGCTCAACGCGGCCGGACAGAATGCGACGCGGGTGATCGGCCCGGCGGTGGCCGGGGTGTTGATCGCCCTCTTCGGCATCGCGACGACTTTTGCCGTAGCAGCGCTGCTGCAAATTCTGGCCCTCGTCGCCACATCCCGGCTCCCCTCCCGCACCACGACCGGACAACCGCGCGGCGCGATGGGCTGGGCCAGTCTGACGCTCGGTCTGCGCACCGTCGGGCGGGACGCCTTTCTGGTCCGGCTCATTTTGCTTTCGCTGGCCACGAACATCCTGGTGATGCCTTATATCAACCTGATGCCTGTCTTCGCCCGCGACGAATTGCAGGTTGGCTCGTCGGGTCTGGGGTTACTCCTGGCCAGTACCGGTCTGGGGACGGTCGCGGGGGCGCTCTGGGTCGCGCATTCGCGGCGGCTGGGCGAGTGGTCCGGCGCCCATACCGTCACCGCCGCCGCCTTCGCCCTCCTGATATTGGGCTTCGCCCTGACACCGAACATCCCACTGGCCGTGCTGCTGCTGTTCGCGGCGGGCATCGTGAGCGCGGCCTTTCTGGCGCTGACCCAGACCGCGCTGCAGATGCGCGTCGACGATGCGGTGCGCGGCCGCGTTCTCTCGGTTTACCTGCTTACCTGGGGGATGTTGCCCATCGGTCAGCTCGGCGTCGGTGCGGCGGCCGACCGGATCGGTCCCCCGTGGGCGCTGGCCGCGGCGTGTACGCTGGCTCTCGCCGCGATCGGCATCGTTGCGCGGCGGAAGAACCCGGCTCACGACGGAGACCCACTTGGAGGGTAGCGATGCCGACGTATGACTACGCCTGCGCCGAATGTGGAGCGACGCACGAGCGGGAGCGGCCGATGAGTGAGGCGGGTGCGCGCTCACTTTGCCCAGTCTGTGGCGCGGAGGCGACCCGCGTCTACACCGTGCCGCGGTTCCTCTTCAAGGCCGATCCGCGTGACGTGCGCCCAGTTTGGCATAACCATGATGGCTATTCGCACGCGCATGCGCCGAGACGAGGACGTCATCGCGCGCCGTCTGAGGAGCATTGACCGGCATGCCAGCCAGGAGGGAACGGTGAGCATGCGCCCCCTCGCGGCTGCAGCGGCGAAGCGCTCCTCCCATGACACCGAGCGTGCTGTGGCCGCGGCGTGTTCATGGATGGCGCGATCGGCCGGGGCTGCGCAGACCGCGGCGAACGCACTATTCAGGCCGCGCCGCGGGACATGCCAACCACCACGCGCGGACATAGGCCGCGCTGACGTCCCAAGTGAAAGGCATACCAGGCGCGGGAGGCATAGACAACGGCATGAGCCGAGGGCCGGGCTTACTCCCGGCCCTCACTCGATCAAGACCGTTGGGCTTTCTCCGCTCACATATCGTCGACAGGCGCGAAGTCGATAATCTCAGCGACGAGCCAGCGATCACCCCGGTTCTCAAAGATCACGTAGACCGCATCCTGCTGCCCCGCGGAGCGATCGACGACAATGGCCCCGAGCCTTCCGTCACTCAGTTCCATCACGTCCGTGACGGCAATGATCTGGTCTGGTTCGGCCATAACCTCCGGCACCGGGCTCGCTTCGAGAAACGTGCGCGCATCCTCCATGGTCGTGCCGGGTTCCCCGCCGAAGCTGCGGGTCAGATCGTCGGTGAACAACGCCGTCGCGCGGACAAATTCCCCGCCCGCGAAACAGGCAAAGACCTCGGTCACCACGGCAGTCACGGCGGCGGTCGTGGCCTCGTCCGCCCGCGGACCAAGGGGCACGCGCACTGAGGTGGCATCCGGCGCTGGCGTGGCCGCCGGTACCGGACTGCCCTCCGGGGTGTACCAGAGCGCGAGCAGCTCGTCGGTCGTACGTGCCTCTACCTGGCATAGGGCAGGATCCGGGGTGACCGGGAATACCATGCCGCCGGGCTCGGGGGTGCCCTCCTGGGCGAGTGCCGGTGCAGTGGCGGCGATGGAGAGTATCAGGGCGAAGCTCGTCGCGGCGAGATGCGTGACGGACCGAGGAATAGACATCGGCTCCTCCTTCTCTCACGAGCATGGTCACCTCGGCAGCGACCTGGTAGGGACGAAGAAGCAACTTGCGGGCCAGCACATTTTCCGGTCCCACGATACGATGCGGCGGACCCGTGCTGGCTCCCCGTCGCCATGAGCGGTACGCACGGTACGGGATGATCGCATCCAGGAGGGAGGCGAGCACATGAGCGAGGACACCGGCGAGGATGTGGTTATCGTGGCTCGGGTTCGGTTCGCCCTCTCGGACGGAACGGCGGAGGCGTGGTTGGTTCCGATGCGACTCGCTGACGATGCCCTGTCGTACGTCGCCGCGGTCTATCCACCAGACGGTGCGATCATGATGGGTGTGGAGTCCACGAAGCGGGACAGGACCGCACTGCAGGAGATCGTGGTCGCCCGAGCTGACGTCACAACCCTCTAGGACGCGGTGCGACGCCAATCACGGAGAGGAGCGTACGTGTCAGGAGCACGTCCCGATCCGCGCATGCTGGACGTGTCGTGGTTACGTCGCTGTCACTTGCGGCCGTGGGGCCACTCATTCAGGTCAGTCAATCGGGGCGCGCCAGGGATTCCGGGCTGGGCCGTCGCGGTCGATCCGCAACGGCTGTCGTGATGGCATGGCACGGATTCGGCATGGCGATTGGCGGTCTAGATGGGAAAGAGACGGCATTCCTGGGCGGGCCGAGTCGGGCAAGGGAGGAGACCTGGTGGCACGGTCGCGGCGTCGCAATGGGCGCGAGTGGATTCGCGGGTTGGCGGTCGGCGTTCTCGCAATGGCGTTGGTCGCGTGCGGCGAAGCGGCCGATACCGGAACCGAGATCACCCCGCCGGTGCCGCTTTCCCCCACCGCGGGCGAGATTCCGGAAGAGACGTTCCAGGCAACAGCCACCATAACCGCCGAGGGACTCGATCCAGATCACTTCGTGGGTCAGATCGGCACGGCGTTCCAACTCGTGGTCGAGGGCGACGGGACCGAGCACACACTCGTCATCGACGAGCTTGTCGCCGAGACCCCCATTGCCGCGACGGGAGAGACTGCTATCGACTTCACGGTCGAAGGCGAACCGGGCGAACTTGCGATCACCCTCGATGGCCAGCCAGCGGGCACTTTCGAGCGCCAAAGCGCGTCCGGTATCGCGGAGAGTTGAGCAAGAACCCCTCTTTGCGCCCGCACGGCACAACGCATGCGACGCCATGCGGCGCAGAGAAGGCCTCTCCAGCACCTAAACCCTGCTGAGATGGTGTCGAAGGGACCGGGGCGCGGCAGTTAACCTTAGAGGTGGAGTGGATGGTAGAACGGAAACGGGACGAGTCAGAGGATGATTCGGATTGTGCCGACCCAGAGGGCGGGGACCCGAACAGCGGTCATCCGCCGGCGCACGAAGACGGGGTGGCACCAACCGATCAGGCCATCATCAACGAGAAGCGGGCGCTGGAGTCCGGTGAGGAAAATGTCGTCTAGCAACGACCGGTTGTCGCCGCTGCGGTAGGGAACGAATGGCACGCGTCGTGCACCCGCGGTGATGTCCAGCGCACTCACGCACTCGTCGGATTTCAGCCCTATCGTGCTTCCGGAGGGGAGAATCGATCATGCAGTTGAAGCTACTCATGGTCCTGGCGATGATGGGCGTTACGACGCTCCCGGGATCGGCGGTCCACGCCCAAAGTGATACACCGACTCCCGGTTCCGCGGGGACCGCGGACTGCACTGGTCTTGAGCCGCGCGATGCCGAGTACTTTCAGGCTTAGTCGGGGACACCGGCCGCGGCTACCGCGGATGGAGCGGCCAGTCAAGCTGCCGCGGCGACTCCCACGCAATTCGCGATGTCCGAGGGGGAGCCCGCCGACGAGGCCGTCGTGGGCGAAGTTACCGCGCTTTACGAGCAACTCATCGCGTGTTTGAACGCGCGCGACTACCTGCGGGTCTACGCGCTCTACAGCGACGAGTATCTGGAGCGGAACTTCAGCGAGGAGATGCTCAACACCTTGGCGGCCACCCCGGTTCCCACCGAGGCATCGACGCAGAGCGCGTTCGGCGGGGTGCGGGAAGCTCGAATCCTGGACGACGGTCGCGTCGGAGCGCTAATCACCACGAGCAACCCGCAATCCGGAGAGGTCGTGGTATTTGCGCTGCTGCGGCGCGACGGCGACCGCTTGCGCATCGACGATGAGCAGGTTGTCGATGCGGAAACGTCCCCCGGTACGGCGGAGGCAACGCCAGCGGCCTAACCGAAGATCTCCAGGGCGGAGCTGACTCCGTTAGTTGGCTGATGCGAGATGCGGGCACACCCATGAAGGATAAGGAGCGACCGGTCCGTATGATTTGGGCCGGTCTCCTCCTGGGGATCGGACTCGGCGGCTTTTTCGACGGGATCGTGCTGCACCAGATATTGCAGTGGCACCACATGCTCACCACCCAGGGCAACTACCCGGCGGATACGGTCGCGGGGCTGGAGATCAACACTCTATGGGATGGCCTCTTCCACGCGGCGACCTACGTCGCGACGATCTTCGGGCTGTTCCTATTGTGGAACGCGGCGCGGTTGCCGCATGCGCCATCGTCGACCAGGGTGCTCATAGGACTGCTCCTCATGGGTTGGGGCGGGTTCAACCTCGTGGAGGGTCTCGTCGATCATCAGATTCTCGGCATTCACCATGTCAACGAGACAGTACCGCGCGAGCAGTGGCAATGGTGGGATCTGGGCTTTCTCGCCTGGGGCGCACTCATGCTCCTCGGCGGTTGGGTGATGGCGCGGACCGGCGATCAGCAGTAAGCCAGATCGGCATGGGTCGGGTTTTCCAATAGGGATACGGGTCGCGCGGGCGTTATCGAGTTTGTCGGGGAAGACAGGGCACTGCTGATCGCCGAGGATTCGATGACCAGGACGCAGCAGTACCGCATCGACGGTCGAAACGTGGTGATCACCCGGTGCGCCGACGGGTGGCCCATTGTCTACACCCTGGTCATTGATGGCATGGCAACACGCGGCCACGTCGAGAAGACCGTTCTGGCCCGGTACCGGGCCTTCGACAGCCGGGGGCACCTGATCGGCCAATATCTCGTGCTTCGTGAGGCCCTGACTGCCGTCGTGCGGTATCAGCTGTCACCTGGACATATTCCGACGTGACTCCTCCGACGTGCGATCGGGGGCCGTGACATGCTGAACTAGGGTCGCCATGGCCCGACCCAGCCGTCTCGGCGCGCGGGGTCGCCCAGAACCTGACGATGGCGATGGGGTATCCTGCGGCGGTCAACCGCTCAGTACTTGCTACGCTTCCGAGACGCGACCGCCGGCCTGACAGCGCGGCGGTGCAGCGCTCAGAGCGGGAAGGGACGTGGGACCTCATGACCA
>JACCXM010000194.1 GCA_013697005.1 Chloroflexia bacterium
GGATCAGAAGGGACAATTGGCGTCCGTGCTGCTCATGAAGACACTGGAAACGATTACCCCAGCGGAAGAACGAGCACTTTGGGCTGAATTTGGCCGAAATGGTTGGCGAAAGCGTGAACCAGCGGGACTTGATGTATTCGGGGAAGACGTCGGACGGCTCTATCGCGAGTTGCTACGCCTGCACCGTCAGGAACTCGGCTATTCTGAAGCTGCATTCGCCTCCATGGTGAATCTCCCCGAAGACGATGTTCGTGAATGGATTCTTCCGCCCGAGCCTGGGTTGCGCCTCGTCGGCTAACAGCGAGTGACGAGCGCCCCCGCGCCGCGTCCCCTCCGGTTGCCGAAGGCCGGAGGGGGGCGTGTGTTGCGGGTCTTGCTATTTGCTTTGCCGATCTCCTACGCCGACGCTTCCTCAATGGCGGCGTCCGCTTCCACCTTGAGCTTGAGCACGCCGTCCTCCGGGGTGAGCCGGCCGAGCAGCACCTCGTTGACGACGTCGGCGGTGATCTGGCCGCGCACCTGGGTCAGCGCCGGACTCGGCGAGAGGATGCGCGCCAGCGGCGCCACCTCCTGCACGAGTTTGGCGGCGTAGGGATTCCCCTCGTAGTACGCCGTCAGCTCGGGACTCTCCGCCACCGAGACGCGGGACGGGAAGTAGTCGGTGGCCATCACCCACTGCGCCATCGCCGCAGGGGTGGTCAACCACTTCAGCCACAGCCACCCCGCCAGTTGCATCGCCTCGTCGTTGGTGGGGATGGCATTGACCGGGCCGTAGGTCTCGGTGACCGGCTCGGGGTTGTCGGCGCCCTGCGGCGGCAGACCACAATCCCAGGTGAAGGCGGGAGCGGCGGCGAGAATATCGGCGGTGTTGCCGGAGCTGTCCATGAAGTAGGCCGCCGTGCCCGAGGTGAAGGCGTTTCTCGCGTCATCGCCGTCGATCACCGCCAGCAGCCCCTCGTCGCCAAGCTGCTTCCACCAGGTCATGATCTCCAGCGCCTCGGGCCGGTCGAAGTTCGACGTCTGGCCGTCGTCCGCCAGCCACTGCACGCCGTGGGTCAGCAGCACAGAGATGAAGCGGTCCCCGGCGCCACCGATATTCCAGCCGGTCATCCCGGGGTTGGCCTCGGCGACGGCGCGCACGTGGTCGGGGAACTCCTGCCAGGTCGCCGGCGGCTCATCGAAACCCGCCGCCTGCAGGGCGTCGGCGTTCCAGAAACAGGTGAAGGCGCTGAAACCCTGGGGGAAGGCCATTCGGCGGTCGTCGTAGATGGTCAGCTTGTGGCGGTTGAACTGGTTGGGCAGGAAGTCGGCCTGCTCCTCGGCGGTGAGACCGTTTTCCGGGTCATTCAGGAAGGGGTCGATGTCGACGATGATCTCATTCGCCGCGTACTGGGTGATGTCGTAATCATCGCCCATTGTCGCCCCGGGCAGCCCACCGCCCGAGGCGGCGGCCCGGATCTTCTGGTTGAGCTCCTGGATGTCGCCCTGGGCGATGGCCGTCACCGCGACGCTGCCCGCCATCTCTTCATTGAAAGCAGCGGCGAGTTTTTCCCACTCGGCCGCGGCATTGCCGCTGCTGCGGTGCCAGTAATCGATCGCGGTCGGGCCGTCCTGGATACGGGCGAGACTGGCGAGCGCCCCGGCCGTCGTCATCTGCGCCAAACCGAGTGTCGCCGCGGCGGCGGCGGAGCCACCCACGAACCGGCGGCGGGAAAGCATGTGGGTCATCGCGGTGTCCTCCTGGAACTTTGCCACAACGTCAATTTGGACCTCTGGTCGTGGATAGGCGCCTCCTTCGCTCGTGTGGTGCCGGTGGCTGCCCGGAGATCATCCAGGCCTCGGTCAGCCCTTGATCCCGGTGCCGGCCACACCTTCGATGAACTGGCGCTGCACCAGCACGTACAGCACCACGATCGGCAGCGTGACCATCACCGAGGCGGCCATCATCTGGCCGTGGTCGGTCACGAACTCGGTCTGGTAGAACGTCATCGCCACCTGCACCGGCCGCAACGACTCCGAGCGGGTAATCAGCAACGGCCAGAGCAGCGCGTTCCAGCGGGCGACCAGTCCGAAGATGGTGACGGTCAGCAGAGCCGGCAGCGCGAGGGGAATCATCACCCCGAGCAGGAACCGGAGACTGCTGGCCCCGTCGAGCTGCGCCGCCTCCCACAGGTCGCCGGGAACCTGCCGGAACGCCTGCCGTAGCAGGAAGATGGTGAAGGCCCCCGCCAGCCCAGGCAGGATGATGCCGGCGTAGGTGTCGTAGAACCCGCTGCCACCGCTGCCGGTGAGGTCGTTGCCGCCGGCGAGCGGGAAACCGCGGATGGTCATGAAGTTCGGGATCAGCCGCACCTCGTCGGGAACCATCGTCGTCGCCAGGACCAGCAGGAAGAGCGCGTTGCGGCCGGGGAAGCGGAGACGGGCGAAGGCGTAGGCGGCCAGCGTCGCGATGACCACCTGGATGCCGGTGCCGGCGATGGCGATCACGGCGCTGTTGAGCAGGTAGCGGCCGAGGGTGCTGGGCGGGGTGAACCAGGCATCGGTGTAGTTCTGCCCGCGCCACACCTCGGGCAGCAGCGAAGGCGGGTAGGCGTTGCTCTCCTGGACGCTCTTGAACGAGGTCAGCACCATCCACAGGAACGGGAAGGCCACCACCAGCGCGCCACCGATAAGCACGGCGTACAGCGCCGCGGCGCTCAACCCCGTGCGGCGGGGCGTCGTTCCCGCGGTCATGACTCATCCGTGCTGCGGCCGAGCAGGCGGAACTGCGCCAGCGTCAGACCGAGCATGAGGAGGAAGAGAAAGAGCGAGAGCGCCGCGGCGAAACCGACGCTGTTCGCCTTCTCATAGAAATTGCGGAAGATGAAGACCGTGATCGTCAGCGTCGAATCGAGCGGACCGCCGGCCTCCGCGCGTCCCATACCGACATTGCGCGTCAGGGTGTAGATGGGGGTGAAGGCCTGGAACGCGGTGATGGTATTGAAGATGACCAGGAAGATCGTTGTCGGCGCCAGCAAGGGCCAGACCACGGAGCGCATCGCCTGCCAGGGCCCGGCGCCGTCGACGCGGGCGGCATCGCGCAGATCGCGCGGGATGGCGGTCATCCCGGCCAGATAGACGACCACGCTGTAGCCCAGCGCCGTCCAGATGCTGAAGATAATGACCACCACCAGCGCCACGCTGGGTCCGGCAGCCAGATCCGGCCAGGCGTCCAGGGCCGATTGGCTGACGCCGAGCCCGCCCAGGAGCTGCTCGGCGGCCGGGCGCGGGTCGCGCAACCAGGTCGAGGTGGGCAACCCCATCCGCTCCAGGATGGCATTCACGACGCCGACCTGGGAATTGAACATCCAGGCGAAGACGAGGGCGACGGCGACACTGCTGGTGACATAGGGCAGGAAGTAGATGGTCCGCAACGCCCCTTGCCCGGCGATCCCCTGGAAGAGGAGATAGGCGATACCGAAGGCCAGGAACAACGTGACCGGGACCGTGCCCAGGACGTAGTAGAACGTGACGGCGAGACTGTTCGCCACGTCGCCGGCGACGCGGTCGCCGCGGAAGTCGCTGGTGACGAACCCCTCGCCGAAGAGACGCGTGTAATTCTCGAGCCCGATGAAGCGGATGGGACCGATGTCCCACCGCCAGAGACTGATCCAGATACCGAACAGGAGCGGCCAGATTTCAAAGAGCAGCAGGATCGCCAGAGCGGGCACGACGTAGAGCAGCCCGCCCCAGCCGCTGGTGCGCCGCGCCGCGCGGCGCCAGCGGTCCACCCGGCCGCGCAGCGGGGGGCTGGCATTGGGACTGGCGGTCGCGCTGGCCACGGCGTCAGACCTGCACCGTGAGACCGTCGTGCGCCACGGCGTAGCCACGGCTGGCGGCAAACAGCGACAGCGCGTCGTGGTCGGGGTTGCTGTGGTGCCCGATGTGATGCGCGAAGATGCGGCACCCATCGGCGAGCAGACCGTCCGCCCGCAGCCGGTCGATCGTTTCCATGAACTGCTCGGTGTTGTTGTGACCGGTGCTGCGCTCCTTCATGCCGAAGGTGTGGTCCAGCACGACGACGTCGAATCGTCCGCCCCAGCCGGCGAGGATCTCCCAGGCGGCGTCCGGCAGCGGCCCGGTGTCGGTTGCGTAGAAGAGCGCACGGCCGTCCCGCTCGATAATGTGGAGCAAGGGGACGATCTTTGCCCCGTGCGCGGCCGGGACCGCCGTCACCCGGTAGGGACCGGCGTCAAATGTCTCGCCTGGCGCGATGGGGTGGATGGCGAGGTTGAGCTGGTCCTGCACGGCGGGATCGAGCAACCCGCCGGGCGGCAAGTGATGATCGATGGCGGTGGCCGCCCGCGCCAGGGCGCCGGCGGTGGCGTAGAGCGTCATGCGTGGCGCCTCGACCTCGTTGAAAGGGCTGCGCGAGAGGAGGTGGGAGGCATCGAGGTGATCTTCGTGCTCGTGGGTCAGCAGGCAATAGCGGACGCCAGTGAGCGGGATACCGTACGCCAACGAGGCGGCCATCACATCCGGTCCGAGATCGAGGAGGAGGACGCCGTCGACGACCGCGGCGGAGCGGTTGCGCAGATTCGGTCCGCCAAGGGCGCGCGCCCGCTCGCAGTTGGCGCATCCGCAGAAGGCCACGGGATAGCCTTCCGAGGCCGCCGTCCCCAGGAAGGTCAGCTCCATCGCCTGCCTCCGTCTGTCCGCTCGGCTGGGTCACGCCATACCCCTTTGCAGGGTAGAGGCCGGACAGGGGTAGTCTACTAAGTCGAGGTCAATTCAATTGAACAAATCTGTCAGCCACGGCCAGCGCCGTTGCGCGACCGGGATGGCGGGCGGTTCCGGCGGGATCAACGCGTGCAGCACGGCGCGTAATTCATCGCTCCACGCCTGCTGCGCCGTCTTCCCCGCGCCCACCGGAGGCGGGTCCAGCGGCGGTCCGATGCGTACGCGCACCGTCTTGCCCCGCCACAACGGTTTCGCCCCGGAGATCGCCACCGGCAGGGTCCGCCGCCCCGAGTGTTGGGCGATAAACGCAATGCCTCTGCGGAACGCTCCGATCTCCCGCATGGGATCGGCGAGGTGGTCCCAGCCCTCGGGAAAGATGCCGAGCCGCTCGCCGCGCGCCAGCACGTGCTGCGCGGCGGCGAGGACCTCCCGGTTGAGGGTGCTCGTCGTGGAGACCGGCTCGAACCCGCCCGCCAGATGGAGGATGACCCGCTTCCAGAGACGGTCGGAGACGTTCTCGGAGGCGAGGAAGATCACCCGCGGTGCGGGCGGTAGCGCGATCAGCAGCAGAAAACCATCGACCCAGTTGCGGTGTGGTCCCCCGGCGACGAGCAGCGGCTCACCGGCCGGGACCTGCTCCCGCCCGCTGACCTCGATGCGGAACCCGAACAACCGCGTCCCGATGAAGCGCACCCCGCGCCTGACAAATTGCGCCTGCGCGGTCCGCGCCGGCCCCAACAGCCACGCTGCAATCGCCGTCGCGAGCTTCACGGGGCATGAGTTTCGTTACGAACCAGTTGCTCCTTGCGTCAGGAGAGGGACAGGCGCGGCCCAGAGCAACGCTTCGCGGTCAAGACCTAACGCATCGAGGAGCAGCGATTGTGCCTTCTCAACATCGGATGCCGCATCGACGTGGACGACTGTCCCTGGATTCCGGTCATTCTCGTGCCGATAGAGCCACGCCTGCTCGCCGTTGGCCAGCACGATAGCCGCCACATGGTATCGGTCCAGATCGTCAATCCCTTCCTGGTACTTTAACCCGTAGCGCTTAGTCAGCTCAGATAGATCAAAGGGCACGACGGCAATCGGCCGGCTGTCGCCGCTCGGCCACTGCTTCCATGGCTGTACCTGATGAATGTTCACGGTGTTAGCCCTTTCGCCGCGGCCACGTCTGCGCATTCTCCGTGATCACGACACTGATCTCTGCAAACTCCCGACCCCGATCATCGGTGCGGATGCTGACGCCATCGCGCGGTCCCGACCACATCGGCCAGCCTGGTGCGCAACCGGAATCGGGAGGCACATCGGTCGTGAACTCGATTCCTCTCGCGTCAACAGGCAGCGGACCATCGTCCGCTTTCACCTTCGGTATGTGACTGCCCAACGCAGGATACCCCCGAATCGTTCCTGATCGTTGCTGAACGATGGCCATATCTGGTGGTTGAGTCGGCGATTCGAGTCGGTGGTAGAGTGGCCTCGTCGTTCCACCGCTCTCCACGCCTTGCTCCTTCGGCTCCGGTCATGGACCATCGGTTCGATTTTGGCTGGGTCCATGAAAACCGGCTCGAGCCGCAACCGCGATTACGCCCAGCGGGCACCCGACATCGCGCGTTTGCGAACGGACCTGACAGTGGAGTAGTCCGCCCTATTCTCTACGAAATGAACTGGTGGCCACCTGCTCCCTTGCCAGTATCGCGAGGGATCGCTCCACCGGACGCACGGGAATGACGTACAACGGCAATGCTTCATCGAGTTGCATATCGACCAGGCGATCAAGGTAGAGCTCGACGACCTCCCCCATATCGTCAATATCGACAGTGGCGATGAGGTGTGTCCCTTCCGGGTCTTCCCCGTGGCCAAGCGCAAATGTCGCTTCCGGGAATCGCTGGGACACAAGGTGCGTCATTTCTTCGATGGCGGCTTCCATTCTTGGCGTAAGGAGCAGGGGTGGTTCAATGGTCAGCAGGAATTGCCTCCTCCCGACCGAATGGCGTCGAAAAACGCGCGGCTTCGGCGCGGGCCGCGCTGTGCCTCGATCTCCGAAATTGCGTCCGAATGATAGTCCGCTCGGGTTCGCAGAATTTGCAAATCCGGGAGGATAGAGCGCAGGGGTGCAGGATAACGGCGATTGCGGTTGATCAGTTTTCCGGCAAACTCTGCTTGCACGAAGGCATGGGGCCACTGGCCGCCGGGCCGCGACCGAATGCGAGCTCGGACGAGCGCGGCAATCGCCGCTTGGAACGCCGCATAGTACGCCCGGTTTGCGCAATTGCTGAACCGCCGATTGGCGCACTCGCTCTCGGCGCCTGCCAGGCTATCGGCGGCTTTGCGGAGGTACGAATCCGCAATCTCATTCTCGCTCATGACGCGATGATAGCGAGTGGCTTGCTATTTTGGCGGAGCGGCTAGCGCCAACTCGGCAGCCACATCCGGAGATCGACCTGGGCCGGGTCGAGGGGCATCGCGGTGGAGAGAGGATAAAAGAAGGCGAACGTCGCGATGACAGCCACGACGTAGGTGGCGGCGGGCGAGGTCTATGTGACGCCGTCGCTGGCGGCGAGTCTGCTCTTCGAGCTGACGGCGGAGAAACCGGGCGCGCCGCCGGCCAGCCCGCTCGACGATCTGACCGAGCGGGAGCGGCAAATCCTGGAGGGGGTGGCCGCCGGGTCGAGCAACAAGGAGATCGGGGTACAGCTGCACGTGACCGAGGAGACGGTCAAGCACCACATGACCAACATCCTGCAAAAGCTGCAAGTGCGCAACCGGGTCGAGGCGGCTCTGCTGGCGCGGTCGGCAGGTGAGAAGTCGGGAGTCGACAGTCGACAGTCGGGGGTCGTGAGTCGACAGGAATACGGCGAAACGATCGGTAGGGGCACGGCATGCCGTGCCCGCGAGGCGTGCCTCGCCCGTCGTCCTCTCGACTGTCGACTCTCGACTGCCGACTCTCGACTGTCGAAAGGGAAAGACAAGACATGGCTACGGCATCAGGTCCGGCGCGCAGCGTGCTCTATTTGCAAGCCAAACCGGGGATGCGCAATGCGCTGGTGG
>JACCXM010000203.1 GCA_013697005.1 Chloroflexia bacterium
GGCCGGGACCGGCAAGCGCGGCTCGAGCAAACATTGTTGCCGACGGGAGAATTCGTGTGATCGGGCCGCTCCTCGCGATTTTTCCCCACCCTGATGACGAAACGTTCACCTCCGCCGGCGTCATGGCCGCCGCCGTCGCCCGCGGCGTCCCTGTCACCGTCATCAGCGCCACCCGCGGCGAAGCCGGGGAAAGCTCCATTCCCGGGCTCGACGACCCGGAGCGGCTTGGGGTCGTTCGCGAGCGCGAGTTGCGCGACGCGATGCGCCAGATTGGTGTCACCGACGTGCGCATGCTTGGCTATCGGGACTCGGGCATGGAAGGCTCGCCGCAAGCCGAGGATGCGCAGGCGTTCATCCGGGTATCGGTCGCGGTGGCCGCGGCGAAGCTCGTCCCTCACATCCGCACCATCCAGCCCCAGGTGATTCTCACCCTTGGTCCCGAGGGCATGTACGGGCACCCGGATCACCTGCACCTGCACCACGTCACGCTGCGCGCGATCGCAGCCGCCGCCGACCCCAAGCACCAGGTGCGCGCCGCCTCCGCGCCGTGGCAAACGCCCCATTGCTATTTTGCTACGGTTCCCCGCGAGGCCATGCTGGAATTGCTGAACCGGCCTGGCAGCCCCTTGGCATCCATCTCCCAGACGGCTCGCGACAATCTCGGCACGCCCCAGGCCGGCATCACCTACGCCATCAATGTCGAACCCTGGGCGCAGCTGAAACGCAACGCCATTGCCGCCCATCGCACGCAGACGGGAGAAGGGGGGCCGTTGGCCCAGATACCTCCGGAGGTCCGCGAACGCCAACTGGCCACCGAGTATTTCGTCCGCGCCCGCCTCCCCTGGTCCATCGCCGACCCTGCCGATGATTCGGCGCCCGACGTCATTGCCATGCTCGCCGCGGAGCGCCCCGCGGGCTGATCCGCCCAATCACCGGGTGCCAATGTTGGTGCGGCGCGCCTAACGACCTGCCATCAGCGGCGGCGTACGATCGTGCCAGAGCGATGCTGAGGCACTGTCCTCACGCGCGATCCTTGAACGTGCCGCACGCCGTGAGATGAACATTCATGCACGACTTCGTCGCCGATCCTTCGGCGCCCCCGCTCGTCCGTGGCGAAACGACACCACTCTTCATGTGGCGCGGCGCCGGTATCGTCCTGATCGGTACGCACGAGAACGGGCGCTGGGTGCTGGCCCGCGCCTGGCTGGAAGGCGATCGGCTGGAGCACGTCCGCCGTTGGTCCTTCCCGCGGCCAATTCCTTTCTCGGGCCAGGTCCGTCGCCTGATCATCGATGCCACGGGCGATAGCGTGACCGCCCGCGACGAGGGTTTTCGCGCCCTGGCCTGGACCGAAGCCCTGAGCTGATTCCCTCCTCCTCTCAACCGAGATGCAAAAGCAGGCGCGCTCCCAGCGCACCGGTCGGCGGCAGCGGCCGGATCGCCGCAAAGAACCGATCAACCCGCTCCGGGTCCGACAGGTACCGCTGAGCCAGCAGCTCCGCGCGCAGCCATGGCGCGATCCGGCGGCGAATCGCCGTGCTGTACGGGCGCAGACGGCCGCGCGAAGCATCACCCGCGGCGAGAGCGGCGGCGATGACGGTTCCCGCCAGCTCCCCGGATTCCAGGGCGAAGGCAATCCCGGCGCCGGTCAAAGGCCCGACCAGCCCCGCCGCTTCCCCCACGATGGCCAGACCGTCGCCGACCAACCGCCGCCGGCGGGGACCCAGATCGAGCGCCCACGTCCGGGGACGGCCATTCATCTTCGCCCCCGCCAGCCAGACCGCGGCCGGCGACGTCGCGTCCTCGGTGAATCGCCGCCACAGATCATGTAAATGCTCCCGCTCCTCGCCCCCGTCTGACACCAGCGTGCCCACACCGACATTCGCCCCACCCTCAGCAAGGGGAAAAACCCAGCCGTATCCCGGCAGCAGCCAGCGATCGAGCGAAAAGACGATCCGGTCCGGCGGGCAGTTAACATGGTGGAAATAGCCGCGCATCGCGATTCCCCGCGCCGGACCGTCCTCCCGCGATCGCGGCGCCGCGCCGGCCGCGACCTGGCAGCCATACCCTCCCGCCACGATCACCGCTCTCGCCGCGATCGTTTCCGCCCCCGCACTCGTCTCCACACCCACCAACCGCACCCCGCCGTCCCAATCGCCGGCGTCCCGCACTGTTCCCTGGCGAAGCTCAGCCTCGGCGGATTCCGCGCGTCGCACGAGCAGGTGATCGAAAACGCGGCGCGGTATCACCCGCGCATCCGTCTTCGCCAGCAGTCGCCGCCCCAGGACCGATCTCGCGGCCAGATTCAGCTCGCCTCCGCTCCATACGATCGTCGCCCCGGCAAGTGGCGGATAGTCAGCCACGTCTGCCTGGCACATCCCCAATCGGTAGGCTGCCGCCATCGCTCTCGCGCCAATCAGATCGCCACACGGTTTGTCGCGCGGAAAGGCGCTCCGATCGAGCAGCAGCACCCGATACCCGGCCCGCCCCAGCACGACCGCGGCGGCGCTCCCCGCCGGTCCCGCGCCGGCAATCAGCGCGTCATACACGCCGCTCACGCAAGGCAACCTGTTAGCATGATTTCGCCAATTGCGCCGCCGCCCAGGAGGAACCATGCGCCGACCGCCGTACTCGATCCATCACGTTGCCATCCTGATGCTCGTCCTGCTCATCTCCAGCGCAATGGTCACCGTCGCCCGCGCCCAGTCGCAAGAACCGAAGCCGGTGTTGCCTGCTACTCCAGTCGGGGAATCCGATTCCGCGGCCACCGGCGTCTCCGGATCGTCCTGGCACGGTCCAACCTGGGGCGTCAGCGTCAGTTGGGATCCGGCACTGTGGACCGTCGAAGGCGAGTTCATCGACATTGGCTACGAAGGCGTGCAGATCGGAACACCGATCTCCACGGTCTACCTCGAGACCTACAATCGCTTTGACGGCGATGCCGGCGCCTGCTTCGCCGATGCCGAGCGCGAGCTCGGCGAACGGGAAGGTATTTCCGAAGTCGTACCCCTCACCGGACGGTCTATGCCGGTCCCAGAAGACGTGCGGGGTGTGGCCGAGATTTTCGGCATCACCGCCACACTCCCCGATGGGACGGTATACCGCGGCGTCGAATATGTCGAATGTAGGACCGTCGTTCCCGGCGAGGCGGCGCTGGAGATCACCTGGCAAACGGTCACCGGCGGTTTCGATGAGGACTTGCCGCTGGTCGAGGCGCTCCTGGCCACCGTCTCCATTCCCGACCCCTCCGCCGCAGCCCCTACCGCACCCGTCGCCACTCCTATCGCCTGACGATGTCCTATCCTTTCTCCAGGCTCGCACGATCTCACCGCGCCCGCTAGGGCGGACGGAGGAAACCACCGCATGCGTCATCGCATATTCATTGTCGCCATCGTCATGGCGGCGCTGCTGGCGCCGCTGACCGCCTCGGCCCAATCGACTATCGAATCTGTGGTCGGCGACCTCGATGCGTTCTGGGCCCAACAGTTCGCGAATGCCGGGCTCACCTACACCTCGCCCGGTTTACGCTCGATTGACGGACCGATGACGACCGGGTGCGGCGGTATCGACCCCTACGTCAGCCCCGGCGCGTACTGTGCCGCCGATCAGACGGTCTACTACTCCACGGCATGGGCGCCAGACGATGTGGACGGCGAGATTCTCTGGTGGACGGTGCTCAGCCACGAATGGGCACACCATATCCAGTGGCAGAGCGACACCGGGGTCAGCACCGTGCTCGAAGCGGAGTTGCAGGCGGACTGTTTTGCCGGCGCCTATCTGAGCCACGCCGCGGATGCCGGTCTGGTCAGTCAGGCCGCGGTGACGCAGGCGCTCAGCCTGACCCAAAGCGCGGGCGACGTCTGGTTCTTCCTCCCGCACGACGCGCCCGAGCACGGCAACAAGGCGGAACGCGCCCTGGCCTTCATGGCCGGCATGAATGGCGATCTCGCCGATTGCGGATTCGCGAGCTGGTAACTCTAAACTGGTAACACAAAGCGGCGCTCCGTGGGTATTGCCCACGGAG
>JACCXM010000213.1 GCA_013697005.1 Chloroflexia bacterium
GCGCAGGGGAAGCCCCTCGCGCAGCGCCGGTTCGTCGATCTGGACGATGGCGATCCCGGCCGCATCGAGATCGGCGACCTCGTCGCGAATGGCGAGGGCGATCTGGCGGCAGGTTTCCTGGCGCGGCTGGTCGTCGCGCACGAACGACCAGTTGAGAATGGTCACCGGTCCGGTCAGCATGCCCTTCACCGGGCGCGCGGTGAGACCCTGGGCGTAGGTCGCCCAGCGCACCGTCATCGGGTGGGGGCGGGCGACATCGCCGTAGAGAATCGGCGGCCGCACGTAGCGCGAGCCGTAGCTCTGCACCCAGCCGTGATGGGTGAAGGCGAAGCCATCGAGTTGCTCGCCGAAGTACTGCACCATGTCGTTGCGCTCCGGTTCGCCGTGGACCAGCACGTCCAGACCGAGCGCTTCCTGGCGGGCGACGACGTCGGCGATTTGCCCTTCCAGAAACGTCTCGTACTGGGCGGTGGAGAGCTGCCCCGCGTCGGCCTCCTTGCGCGCCGCGCGAATCTCGCCCGTCTGCGGAAAGGAGCCGATCGTCGTGGTCGGCAGGGGGGGCAGGGTGAGCCGTTCGCTTTGCCGCCGCGCGCGCTCGGCATAGGGCAGGGCACGCCGGTCGGCATCCGCCGGAAGGTCCGCGATCCGCTGTCGCACGGTGGGATTGCGCCGCAGCGGAGACGCCGCCGCGGATGCGATCAAGGCCCGATTGGCCGCCAGCTCCGCGGCGATGGCGGACTCGCCCGCGTTGACCGCCCGCGTCAGGGCGCCGATCTCGGTCAGCTTCTGCTCGGCGAAGGCGAGCCAGGGGCGGACCGCGGCGGGAAGATCGTCTTCCAACCCGACGTCGTATGGGACGTGCAGCAGCGAGCAGGAGGACGAGATCATCAGCCGCTCGCCGGGAACGTGCTCCTGGATGCGCCCCAGCAGCGCGAGCGAGGCGGCAAGATCGTTCGTCCAGACATTGCGGCCATCGACCACCCCCGCGGCGAGCCATTTGCCGGCCGGGAAGCCGTGCCGCGCCAGCAGATCGAGATTCTCCGACCCCCGTACGAAATCGAGCCCGATACCATCGACCGGCAGCGCCGCCAGGGTGGGATACGCCTCGCCAACGTGCCCATACGCGGTCTGCAGCAGCAGTTTGGCCGCGCCTTTGGCCGCGCCCAGCACATCGTAGGCGCGCGCGACGGCCGCGAGCTGATCCGGGGTGAGATCGAGTACCAGGGCGGGCTCGTCGATCTGAATCCAGGCCGCGCCGCTGGCCGCGAGGCGCTGGATCGTCTCCGTATAGACCGGGAGCAGGGCATCGAGCAGCGACAACGGATCGACGTCGTGATCGCTGCCGGTCATCTTGCCCAGGAGGAGGAATGTCACCGGTCCCAGCAGCACCGGTTTGGCGGGAACGCCGGCAGCCTGCGCTTCGGCCAGCGCGGCGAACGGTTTGTCACTGGCAAGGCGAAAGGTCTGACCAGGAGAAAGCTCCGGCACCAGATAGTGGTAGTTGGTATCGAACCACTTGGTCAGCTCCAGCGCCCGCGCCGCGTCCGCGCCGCTGCCGCCGCGGGCCATGGCAAAGAGGAGATCGCGATCGACTTTGTCGTCCGTCCACCCGAAGCGCTCGGGCACCGCGCCAACGAGGGCGCAGGTATCGAGCACGTGGTCGTAAAACGAAAAATCGTTGACCGGGATCAGGTCGAGCCCGGCGCCGGTCTGGGTGTTCCAGTTGGCGGCGCGCACCGCCGCCGCCGTCTCTTCCAGCTCCGCCGGGGTGCGCTTGCCGGACCAGTAGCCTTCGAGGGCGCGCTTCAGCTCGCGCCGCTTGCCGATACGCGGGTAGCCGGGGATGCTCGCCAGGGCCATAGTCGATCTCTCCATGAGTCGTCTCGTCGTTTACGCGTGCCAGTGTGCCACGATCTGCCCAGCGGATACCCGCCGCCTTGCTCCGATATTCTGTCACCCGGCTCTCGAAGCTGTTGTCTGAGATGATGACCCACCAGGCGTAGCACCAATGTGTGAGGAAGTAGGATGGGAGAAGGGGATGTTCCTCTCTGGGTTGTCCGAGATCGCTGGGACCGCGAGATCAGGCTGCATGAGGACATCTGGTACGACCACATTGTGATCGGCCATCGTAGTCTCCGTGACCACGAAGCTGCCGTAGCACGCGTACTGACCAACCCGTATCGTGTGACCCATGACGCGTTGCACGACAACCGCGAATGCTACTACCGGCAGCGGTCACACCCACGCTATCCCGAACTTTTCCTCAAGGTCTGTGTTGAGTTTGAATCGGAGTATGCTGGCGAGGTCATTACCGCGTTCCTGACGCCCAAAGTGCACAGCGAAGAGGTGCAGCGATGGCCGTGATCCTCACAGACCACATCGACCCCATTGAAGAGTTCGTTCCTCGTCAAATAGACCCCAAGCCGTTCCGGCGCCAAGACATCGACCCGGCCAAGATCGTGGTGAGCTACGACCGCCGCAGCGACACCCTGCTCATCCATTTATTCGGCCGCGGCCACTCCACCATCAGCGTGCCGGTAGCGAAATACCTGTATGTAATGGTCACCCCGGACACGGAAACGATCGTCGGCTTCCACATCGAGGGGTTTCTCGCGCAAGCGGTCAATGAGAACCCTGAAGCGATCGCCCTTCTGGACTACGCCGAGTTGCGGGGCATTACTCCAGCAGAGGTGCGCGCGCTGCAAGGAGAGACGCTTGGGATTCGGAGCCAGGGCTTTCCACTCTTGCGCGAGGCTGTGGAAACGAGCGTGCAAGAGCACAGGACGCAAGCGATCGCCGCCTTTATCGACGCCGAGCGATCTCGCTGGGATCTCTCGGTCGTTCCGGCAATCTGCTGAGTACACGATCTCAAGTTTGCGAAGACGTATTGAAACCGTCTCCTGACTCCCAGTCAATTTCTCATCTCGACTAAGCGATGTCCCACTCCGATACTCCGCCACCTGGCTCTCAAAGAAGTTCATTTTGTCCAAGTCGATCGCCTCGCTCATCCAGGTGCTGGCGAAGACCATCAGTTTCCGCGCCCGTAGTCCGCTGCGGAATCATCAGGAAATATCCGCAACGGTCCCGATCGTTAGGCGGCGCCGGCCAAGAAGAGCTCCCGAACTTCCGCGGGAACGACGTCTCTCAACTCATGGCTTTGCTCGAGTGCATGCAGCCGGCGCCGGAAGGGCACAAATTCGTCAGCGCTGACAAACGCGATCCCCAGGGGCGCTCCTTGAGCATCGACGTCGATGTAGACCATGTCGGTCACTTCGATCGTACGCGCCACTTCGCCGGCATTGATGGCAATGTAGAGCGCGTTGGCCTCTTCGTCGAACCGAAACTGCATGGCTGTACCCTATTTCCACATGGCCGTGATGATGAACGCGTAGGGACGCTGTGATGCGTTGCGCCGGTCTTCATACACCACGCGGCGTGTAACGGACCCAAACGCATTCTCCGCAATCATATTTCCGCGTGATCCGCGAAACCGTCGGTCGGGCAATGCGAGCGTGAGGATGACCTGGTGTTCCGAGATCGATCTGGCTCGCATGCGCTCCCGCGCATGCTTGGAAAAGACTTCCATTCAGCATGACGCTCGACACTGCCAATGCGGATACCCACGTCTTATTTGTGACTATAGAAAGGCGTTCATAGAGAAACAACGATTCATACGGTCAACCTTGCGTCCCTCGATGGTGTCTGGCACTGGGGCGAGAGACACCACCGGAAGCGGCCAGCGCTTTCTCACGACGCCGGGCGACCATTCGGCCCTGGCGCTCGGGTTCCGTGCTCGGGGACACCGTGATGTCCACGTCCTGGCCGAGACGCCTGGCAAAGGCCATGAGCCGTTCCAACGAAAAATCGTCCAACCGGCCACGGGTGATCGCGGAGATGCGGGACTGGTGGACGCCAAGTTCTCGTGCCGCCGCGGTCTGGGTCAGACCGCGCTCGCGGATGATGGTAGTGATCGCGATCGCGAACTCGGCCTTGGCCAGGAGCAGATCCGCATCGGGAAGACCCAGATCGGCAAAGACATTCCCTGAGCTTGGCGTTAGCGTGACATCGTCACTCACTTGAGACTCCCTCAACTTGTAGCCGTTAGATCGCCTTGAGACGGCGCACGATCAGATCCTTGTCTGGTTGTGGCATAGCCCGCCCTTTGGTCGATTTTTTCTTGAAGGCGTGGAGGACGTACAGCGTCTCGTCCTTGATGGTGTACACCACGCGATAGGCATCTCCCTGAAACGACTCGCTGGCTTGATACATCCGGTGCCCTGGGAACCCTTGAAGCAGCTTGACGATCCCGTGTGTGCCACCCATTTGCGCCTCAAACAGCGCCACGCCGACCACCTTCGTGACCTCACTTGGGAACTGCCTCAGGTCATCGCGACTGGAGCCAACGAACACTAGCGGTCGGGCAGACATGCCAGCCTCGCTAAGCCAATACTTGCATACGTTGTCAAGCCCCTGTGGATCTCGTCAGGCGCATGCACAACATGGTCTCAATCTGAGATGGATTCTAAAGCGTCACCCGATCTGGCGATCGGGGAACCGGATGGTCTGATCTTGATCCGGGGTGTAGTAGGTCGATACCGTGGTGAGACGCTGGGCCGTCACGCAACTCGTGGCGGACACCAACGTCTCGATAAAGCGTCTGGCGGCGACGTCAGGATGTCGTGCGGCGGGCAAACGGCATCATCATGACGAGCTCGCCAATCTTGCGGCCTTCCGCGTCGTCCCGCACGGGTCGATACTCGCCGGCGTCCCAACGCCGGAGAAACTCCTCGCCAGAGATGCGCAGCAACTGCCGGGCTCTCCGGTCGAAGAGCTCACGCGCTTCCTCGGGCGTCAGCAGGTCAATTCCTGGGATTGGATCAGCAGTCGGCTCTTCCATCCGCCCCTGGAGGCGCGCCAGGAGAGTAGCCATCTCACGCCTCCTTCTTGCCAGCTCGAGCCTAGATGGACCTTGCGCCTACCTTCACCCGGCTCTCGAAGAAGTTCTTCTCCTTGCCCAGGTCGATCGTCTCGCTCATCGCTCGATCTTACCCAAGTACGAGAAGTTGAGGTCAGCGTGACGGGCCAGCTCGCGCTGGGACAGATTGGCTTCAAGGCGCCAAGTCCGCAAGCGCGTGCCAACGTCCATGGCTTGACTCCCAGGGGGTGAATCGTGTTCTAACGGGGCCCATTATCCCTATAGAGGACACTGGCGGTCCCAGGGGTGTGCCAGTCATATCGAAGCACAGGTTCCAATAGAAAAATGTCTTGACAAATGTCTAGTCATTCGGTACCGTGAGGGTGTCCAGTTGCACGGTAACGTGTGCGAGGACCGAGTGCGAGTTGAGGGTTGGACGATGGTTGCTGAGCGGGTTGCATACCCCGTGCGGCCGGATGAGCTGCGCCGCGATTTGAGCCTATCGCGGGAGCGTATGGCTCGCCTCGTGGATGTAAGCGCGAAAACGGTCGAACGGTGGGAACACCAGCGTTCCCTTCCGGCGGGGGCGAGTTCGCGTATTCGGGCCCAGTTTGCCCAAATTCAGGAGGTGCGCGATCTGGGTCTCTGTGTCTACACCCCGGAGGGGTTCCGGCAGTTCCTGAAGACCCCATTGCCGACCTTTGATGGCAGGACGCCGCTGCAGATGATCGAGCAGGGCAAGGCCGACGACGTGATCTCTGCCCTTGCCTCTGATTACGAGGGCCTTGGCTATTAAATGACCCTCGCTGGGCACCTGAAAAGCTGGTCGGGTGCCGCATTGCGTCACATCCCGGCAGGTTCGTCCCTTGACGTTCTCGACTTCCGATATGCTGGGCGCGGGGCCGACAATCGTTGGAATGAACCAGGTGCCCTAACGCTGTATCTCGCTGGCGACGAAGGCGTCTTGATTGCCGAGTGGGGACGCCACTTTGCAACGAGTCGCACCGCCCAATTGCAACAGATGACGGTTGAGCGCAACGCCTTCAGCATAGAGCTATCGATAGACTATGTGCTCGACTTACGGAGCGAAGACGTGTGCAACGCATTGCCCATAGACAACGCACCCTACTGTTTTGCCGATATCAACGTTGCTCGCGCAACGGCGCATTTTGTTCGTAGCACGACGGCAGCCCAAGCACTGCTGGTGCCGTCGATGGGGTTTCTCGACGACCTCGAGCGGTGGTGTTTGGTTGCTTTCCTCGAAAAACTCCCGCCCGACCCCAGAAGCTTCATTTCCGCGGTGACCCCTCGCGGTCCACTCCGCTGGGGGTAAGCCGCACCCCTCGCCACGACGACTGACGCGATTCCCGTCACCCGAGGGGCGCAACAGCCCGCCGAGGCCGCTCGCGCCGTTTCCGCGGGTCGCGGCGCGGCATGGACGGTCGTCCCGGTAGGCGTTTCAGAAACGACCCAGCGCGTTGAAAAACTCCTCGCGCCGACACGAGACGGCGTTCTCCCTGCTCTATTGACAGCGCGAGTCAACGGTGTAGGCTGGGCCACCTCACCAGTGCTCGCCGCGAACGTGGCGGTCAACGAAGGGAGGACGTGATGGCGGAACGACTGGCCCTGGCCGTGATTCCCGGGGTGGGCTGGAGCGCGGCCGAGACCCAGGCGATCGCACGGGAAGCCGAGGAGGCCGGCTTCGACGCGATCTTCGCTGCCGAGGTCAACAACGACGTCATGGCCACCGCGCAATTGATGGGTGCGACTACGAGCCGCATCCAGGTCGGGACGTGGATCGCCAACATCTACCTGCGTCACTCCTACACCTGTGCGCAAGGAGCAGCGCTCATTGGCGACGCCACCGACGGGCGCTTCGTCCTCGGGTTGGGGGTCAGCCACCAGCCGATCAACCAGGCGCTGGGGATCGCCATGCCGCACCCGCTGGCTACCTTGCGTCAGTACACGACGGCGGTGCGGGGATGGCTGCGGGGAGAGGGACCCGCCACGCACCTTCCGCAGCGGCCATCGCCGCAGCCGGTGCCCCTATACGTGGCGGCGTTAGGACAGCAGGCGGTCGAACTGGGTGGCGAGCTGGCCGATGGGATCATGCCGCTGTTCTGGTCAGCTGAGCGCGTGGCGCAGAGCAAGGCGTGGCTGGCGCGGGGTCGTGATAAGGCGCCAGACCTGGGTCCGGTGGACCTCACGTTGGGCATCCCCACCTTCGTTGGCGACGACCTGGAGGCCCTGCGGGAGCTGGCCCGGCAGAATCTCGTCCTGTACACGGCGCTGCCCTTCTTCCAACGGATGTTTCGAGAGATGGGCTTTGCCGACGAAGCGGCGTTGATGGAGCGCGGGGACGGGATAAGGGGCTTGAGCGACCGGCTCTTGGATGCCATCTGCCTCCTTGGCCCCCGAGACCGGTGCCAGGAGCAGCTGACGGCGTTTCGCACGGCCGGCGTCGATCTGCCGATCCTGTACCCGCCGATCGGAACGGACGGGGCTCGGCAGGTGATCGCGGCCTTTCAGCGCTAGGCACGACGTCATGGCTGCGGGCTGTGCCTGACTCGGCCCGAATCCGCCGCTCACGCCGCAGCCGGTCCGATTGCGGGGGAGCGGCTGATGGCTGACGTTGCGGAACGGTTTGCTGCGGTGCGGGACCTGCTGGGACGGATGGTGGCCCGGGAGGGCGTACCCGGGGCAGCGCTGGCGGTGACCGTAGACGGGGCGACGGTCTTTGAGCAGTACGATGGCATTGCCGCCCCAGGACGCCCGGCGGATGCCGGCACGCTCTGGGACCTGGCTTCGATCGGGAAGGCCTACACCGCCGCGACGATCACGGCGCTGGTCGAGCGGGGCGAACTGACCTTCTCGCGGCCGGTGGCGGCCGTCCTGCCGGCCTGCACTGGGGATGGGCGGGAGCGGATCACCCTGCGCCACTTGTTGACCCACACCTCGGGGTTGGACGACGAGGCGGAAGAGGTCGCGCGACGCACCGCTGCCGGGGCGCCGCTGGAGGCGATAGTGGAGGCGGCGCTGCGCACCCCGTTGCGCTTCCTACCCGGCACGGACCGGCGCTACGGCAACCTCGGCAGCGCCGTCGCGGCGCAGGTCGCCGCCCGGGCGACCGGGACCCCGTTCTCGGACCTGCTGCGCGCGCTGGTCCTGGAGCC
>JACCXM010000219.1 GCA_013697005.1 Chloroflexia bacterium
GCGGCTGCTGGTGCGGGCGTTGGCCGTGGTTGCCGTGCTGGCGACCGCTGTCCTGCCGCAACAATGGGCGGCAGCCCACGAGCTGAGTGACGGCTCTGCCTTCGTTGAAGTCCCGGTTTACACCCAGCAGCGCAATCTGAGCTGCGAGTACGCCTCGCTCGTCATTGCCATGGGCGCCTACGATGCCTGGGTCTCGGAGTGGACGTTCGACGAGCTCGTTCCGGCCTCCGAGAATCCGCATTGGGGCTACCGCGGCGATATCAATGGCTGGTGGGGCAATACCGACGACTATGGCGTGTACCCGGAACCGCTTGTCGCGCCGTTGGCCGAGCTGGGATTCCGGGGAGAGGTGCTCTACGCCGAGGGCGATGCCGAGGCCTTACGGCGCTACCTGGACAATGATGTGCCAGTTGTGGTTTGGCTCGGACTATGGGGCGATCAGGGGTACTACGAGTACGCCAGCGATGGCACCGCGTTCAAGTTGAACCCGGGATACCACGTCGTGGTCGCCTACGGCTACGACGAATCAGGGGTTTATGCCGCCGATCCCGCCACCGGGGGCACCGTCTCCTGGTCCTGGGGCGATTTCATGTGGATGTGGGATGCCCTCGACGGGATGTCGCTCGCGGTCTGGCCACTGGCCACCGCGAACGAGACCACCGTCGCGGCAACCGATGCCGAAGACATCTGCTGCTGAGTTTCACGTTCCAAGCGGTGGGGGAGCAGGCGCCGGACCGCCCGAAGCTCCCGTCACCGGCGCGGCGTTTTCGGCATCATCCATGATGGTTACGCTCCCACCAGGACGCCACGATCCAGTACTTCATTGAGCAGGACGTGAAGACTGGCGCGATCGACGACCGCGGAGATGTAGTGGTCGATGCCGAGCGTTGCGAGCTGTTCCAGAAAAGCCGGCATTGCCTCGGGGGGCATCGCCATCGGATGGGCTTCCCGCATAGCCGCGGGACCGATGACCGTCTTTTCGATGGCATCGTAGGACCGGCCCTCGGTCTCGCAGTGCGCGCGCAGGACGTCGAGTTTGTGCGTCAGAGCCGCCATGCCTTCCTCACCAGGCATAGCGAAGAGATTGCAGGCGTCCGCATAGCGTGCCACCAGGCGCAAGGTCTTCTTCTCGCCGCCGCCGCCGATCATGATGGGGGGACGTGGCGTGGAGAGCGGCAGCGGTTGGCAGAGGGTTTCCGCCAGGTGAAAGTGCTTGCCGTCGTAGGGTCCGATCTCGCCCGACCACATCTGGAGCGCGATCTGAATTGTCTCTTCCAGCATCTCGAACCGCTCGCTGACAGGCGGGAATGGCACACCCAGCCCTTCGTGCTCGCGTTCGTACCAACCCGCACCGATCCCAAACCAGGCCCGGCCCCCGGAAAGGACATCGAGCGTGGTGACCGTCTTGGCCAGGATGCCGGGGTGGCGGTAGGTCACGCCGGTCACCAGGGTTCCCAACCGGATGCGCTCGGTGATCCCGGCCAGATAAGACAATGCCGAATATCCTTCCAGCATCGGCTCCGTGACCGGACCAACCGGCGGAATCTGAAAGAAATGATCCATGACCCAGAGTGAATCGAGACCGGCCTGGTCCGCGTCGCGCCCTATGGCGGCCAGCTCGGGACCGATTCCGGCGTCGCCAGCGGCCGTGACGAAACGTGGAATCGTGATACCCATCTTCATCTGGTGCGGTCCTCCTCAACGTTTAGCGATTTTTGTCAACACGCGTTGACATGACGTACGATAGACAAGACGGCAACGATTGTCAACAGGTGTTGACAATATGGTTTGGAATCATGGCGAATGGCCGTGCACGAGTGTGGCACAGGACACAATGACGAGCCCGTGAGTCAAGGCACGCGCGGGCGCAACGCCGCCGCCACCCGGCAGGCGATTCTCGAAGCGGCAAAAATTTGCTTCATGGGGGACGGGTACGAGCAGGTCGGCGTGCGCGAAATTGCGGCCCGGGCCGGGGTCGATCCATCCTTGGTCAATCGCTATTTTGGGTCGAAAGAACGTCTCTTCAACGAAGCGGTGGCCAGCAAGTTCGATCTCACCGCGCTCTTCGACGGCGATCGCGCCACGTTGGGTGAGCGCCTGGCGCGCTACGTCCTGCAGAAGAAGTCCAGCGGCGAGGAGTACGATCCTCTTGTGGCGCTGCTGCGCTCCACATCATGTGAGGCCCCGGCGAGGATGCTACGCCAGGCCCTCCTCGACGGATTCACCCACCCCCTGGCGGCGCGCCTCGATGGCCCTGACGCGCTTACTCGGGCCGAGTTGGTCGGATCGACGCTACTCGGGTTACTCGTCCATCGCACGGTCATCGGCGGCGCCGACGCTGCGGACGGTGAACAGGTTATAGCGCTGGTAGCGCCGTCGCTGCAGTCCTACATCGATGGGGCGGTGTAATTGGAGAGGAGCCAGGTACGAAGAGGAGGGAAGAGTCGATGGAGCCGTTGGCGGGGCGGGCGGCGTTGGTAACAGGTGCTGGAGTCGGCATCGGGGAAGGGATCGCACGCGAGCTGGCGCGGCAGGGGGCGCGGGTGGCGATCCACTACAGCGGCAGCAGTGTTGGCGCTCACGCCGCGATGGCGGAGATCACCGCCGCGGGCGGCGAGGCCGTGGCCTTGCAAGGAGATCTCCGGCATGTCGCGGACTGCGAGCGCGTGGTTGTCGAGGCAACCGATGCCTTCGGCGGTCTGGACATTCTCGTCAACAATGCGGGCGTCACGCGCGCGGGGACGATCGCAGAGACGACGGAGACGCTCTACGACGAGATGTTCGATCTGAATGTAAAGGGATACTTTTTCTGCGCCCGCGCCGCCCTGCCCGGTCTGGAGCGCTCCGGGCACGGCTCGATCGTCAATATCACCTCGATCCACGGCGGGGGCGGATTTCCCAATCACGCCGCCTATGCCGGAACGAAAGGCGCGGTCATCGGCTTTACACGGTCGCTGGCGATCGAGCTGGCGCCGCGACGCGTTCGGGTGAACGCGGTCGGACCCGGGGTCATCGAGGTTCCCCGTTACTTCGCCATGCCCGGTTACACGACCGAGTTCGGCAATACCCTGATTCCCTGGGGACGCGTAGGCCAGCCGGGGGACATCGCGCCCGCGGTTGCGTTCCTCGCCGGTGACGGCGCTGACTTCATCACCGGTCAGACCCTCTACGTCGATGGCGGGACGAACGCCCGCATGGGTCTCTGGTGGGAGACTCCGCCGGAATGAGCGATTGCCCCAGATGATCCCTGGCGAGCTCGTCAACCTGCGTGCGGTCGAGCGGCACGACGCACCGCTCATTCACCGCTGGCTCACGGACCCGGCGGTGATGCACGGCTGGGGCTGGAGCAGTCCCGTTCGTTCGCTCTACGACGTGGCCAGGCAGGTGGAATCCTGGCTCGAGGGCGAGTCCACCACCACCTTTCCGGCGGCGCTCGTCGCCGAATCGCTCGCGGGCGACCCGGTGGGACTGGTCATCCTGCGTTCCCAGCGCCTCGAGGCGCGGTCCGTCGACCTCTCGCTCCTCGTCGATGCCGCGTGCTGGGGGCAAGGGTTTGGCGCTGACATCTTGCAGACCGTGCTGGACGCTTGCTTCGACGGATGGGGGGTGCACCGGATCGGTATCCAGGTCGAGGCGGGAAACACGCGGGCGCTGGCGCTCTATCGTCGTTACGGATTTCGCGAGGAAGGACGCTTGCGTGAAGCCGCGTTTCGAGACGGCCAGCACACGGACATCCTCCTCCACGCATTGCTCGCCGCGGAGTGGAGGGTCATTGGGGACTGTCCCGCGCCTCCCGGCTCATGAGGCTGGAGGAAGTCCTTTGCCGCCAACTGGCTCCAGGGTGAAGCGCTCACCCATGGCGGCGATGAGCGGACGGGCCCGGCCGATGATCTCTGGCACACCGGTGAGGCTCAGCGAAGCGGCGTGATCGGCCTCATCCCGCCAGACTTCCGTTACCCAGATGCCATCTGGGTCACTTGGCTCGGTATGGACGATCCATTGCTCGCAGCCGGGTGCGTCCGCCACGAGGTCGGCCGCCTGGAGCAGGAGCGCGAGGAGGGTATCGCGCTGCCCCGGCAGCGCCGTCATCTTGCCGACCAATCCGAACCGAGCCATCTGCCTGTCTCCTTGTCTGTCGCCAATTGCCCAGCGCGCTAACCCACCGGTCCCACCACGCGCGGCGTGAGCTGGATGCTGAACCCGAGAATCAGGCCGAAAATGACCCAGACGATCAATGCCAGCATCGCCACGGCCACAACCTGAAGCACGGCGGTTTTGAGCGCACTGCCGAGATCGAAAGTGCCGGGAATGTGGCGGCGGTCGATATAGACCGCGCCCAGCCCCGCCCCGGCGAAGGGGATCAGCGAGAGGAGTCCTCCAAACACAAGTGTCTTCCACGCCGGTCTGGTGCGCTCAGGTGGAATGTAGGACGGAGACGTGAAACCGAACTCGGTGGGAACGTGCAGCCGATCCATTCTCCCTCCGATACAATCCGTCGACCGTCGCGGGGAGCAGCGTCCGCGATCCTACCGCATGGGGCGCCTCGCCGGGGGATAAGCACAATGGTGAGCGACACTGGACCGGCCCAGGATGCTGACGAGCCGTTCGACGTCCTGCGTGCCGACGGCACCCATACGGGTCTGGTCAAACCACGCGGGGAGGTCCATTGCGATGGCGATTGGCACCGAGCCATCCACGTCTGGGTGGCCGGGATGGATGAGACGGGCTCACCGTTCCTGATGGTGCAGCGTCGATCCCCGCGCAAGGACACCTGGCCCGATCGCTACGACGCGACGGTGGGCGGTCACTATCGCGCGGGGGAGACGCTGCCGGAAACGCTGCGCGAAATCGACGAAGAGATCGGGGTGAGCGCGGACCTGACAGCGCTGCGGCCGCTTGGGGTGCGCCTCTGCGCCAACGAGAGGGAGCGCGGCATCATCGACCGCGAGATTCAGGATGTGTTTCTGCTCCGCGACGATCGCCCGCTCGCTGGCTTCCGGCCAAATCCGTCCGAGTTGGCGGCCCTGGTCCGATTCCCGATCGACGCGTTGCTGCCGTTTCTGGCCGGAGAAACCGCCACAGTCGCAGGGTCGTCAATCGCGCCTGGGTACGCACGATCGGAACCCGTGACCGCGCATGAAGCAGACTTCATTCCGACGATCGACCGCTACTTCCTGCGCGTCGCCATCGCCGCCCGGAACGTGTTGCGCGGGGATCGCTACGTGGCCATCTGACCGCGCGGTGACGCCGGTATCTCATCGCTTGCCACTGGCGCGAGACGACCGGTACGAACGCCCGCTCCCATCTGGCAGCGCCAGAATTACCAGCAGCGCACAAAGGACCATCAACCAGGTGCTGAGCTGTCCGTCCATCGTCGTCCCCCTGCATCGTGGTGTCGCATCATAAGCGTGCGCGAATCGACGCTTTTACGGTACGGGGCTGCCGGTTGTGTCCGCTGCCAATTGGGGAACGGGGCAGGTATCAGTTCAGGAACAGGCAGCGGGAGAAGGGATATGTGCGCGATGGGGATCTCAGGGGACGAGATTGCGGAGCTGACCGCGGAATTGGTCGCAATCGATTCGACCAATCCTGATCTCGTACCGGGCGGAGCCGGGGAAGCGCGGATCGCGGGCTACGTGGCGCGTTGGCTCGCAGACGCGGGGCTCGAAGTCGAGCGACACGAGCTTGGTCCCAGGCGGGTCAACGTGATCGCCATCGCGCGCGGGAGTGGCGGCGGTCGCTCCCTGATGCTCAATGCACACATGGACGTGGTCGGCGCGGGCGGAATGAGCGATCCCTGGACACCGCGGATCGAGGGCGATCGGCTCCATGGGCGCGGCGCCTGGGACATGAAAGCCAGTCTTGCCGCGATCATGCTCGCGGGACGGGAGGCCGCGTCGCTCGCTCTGCGGGGCGACGTGATCGTCACCGCGGTCGCCGACGAAGAGTTCGCCTCGATCGGCGTGCAGGACGTGGTACGCCGGATGAGCGCCGATGCCGCCATCGTCACCGAACCGACCGGGCTCGATCTTTGCGTAGCCCACAAGGGATTCATCTGGCTGGAGGTGGAGACGCGCGGCGTGGCGGCCCACGGATCGCTCCCGGAAGACGGGAGCGACGCCATCGTCAAGATGGGTCCGGTACTGTGCGGGATCGCCGCTCTCGATCGCGAGTTACGCGCCCACCGCGGCTATCCGTTGCTCGGGCCGGGCTCGGTTCACGCATCGCTGATTCAGGGCGGACAGGAGCTTTCGACGTACCCCGCCCGCTGCGTGCTCGCGATCGAACGGCGCACGATCCCCGGCGAAACATTGGCGGAGGTCGAAGGCCAGATCGCGGCAATCCTTCAGCGTATTGGCGGGGAGGACCCGTCGTTTCACGCCGAACAACGGACGCTGCTTTCGCGCGATCCGTTCCGCGTCGCGATGGATCACCCCTTTGTCACGCTCGTCAAGCGTCACTTGGCGAACGTGCGTGGCAGCGAGCCGGCGGTCGTGGGCTGGGGTGGCTGGATGGATTCCGCGTTTCTTGCCGCCGCGGGGATCCCCACCGTGATCTTCGGCCCGCACGGCGAGGGCGCGCATGCCGACGTCGAGTGGGTCGATTTGCCGAGCGCGCTCCGCACCGCGGAGGCGCTGACCGGCATCATGCAGGAGTTTTGCGCGTGATAGTGGTGACTGAGCAATGAGCGAATCTCGCGATTCCTACGAACCAGTGGAGACTGGGGAGAACGGATTCGGTCCCCAGGATGTGATTGCCCGCGCCCGCGAAGCGCTCGCTCCGGTGCGCGATGCTTTGGAACGGGCTGGGTTCTACGCCTATGGCACGGTGGACGAGGAGAACCGCTGGGTGATCAGCGCCGATGACGAGGCTGGACACGTCGATGTTCGCGTCGGCTCCGACGGGTATCAGATCGACCTGTGGGCGACCGCGCCCGGTCTGTTCAGCGAAGAAGAGAACGATTTCCGGCGCCGGGCCATGGAGCGCCTGGCCCGCATGACGATCCCGAGGGTGCAACAGGGCTTCCTGGCGCCGCACCAGGCGGCGTGGTGGGATGAAACCGAAGGAGGACCTGGCGCCCGGCTCCGCTACGATCTGCCCTTCACCGCCGCCGACCAGACCGGCAC
>JACCXM010000258.1 GCA_013697005.1 Chloroflexia bacterium
TCTCGTGGTCCGCGCCGACGACGATCCGCACGATCTGGCCAAGCCACGCGGCAAGCAGGATTGGCAATCGCAGCCGCACGCGATCTGGTACCCCCGCACCACCGGCATCTGGCAGACCGTCTGGCTGGAACGCCGCCCGGCGTCATGGATCGACTCGCTACGCTGGACGGCGGGAGCGGCGTCGTGGGATATCGCCTGCGAGGTCATCGTGCGGGGAGTGCCCCGTGATGATCTCCGGCTCGAAGTGCTGTTGACCGTTCCCGCGGACGAAGGGGAGCGCGTGCTGGCCCACGACGTCTACTCGGTGAATTCGGAGGAGGTCCATCGCCGCATCGCGCTCTCCGATCCCGGTATCGACGACTATCGCAACGAGTTGCTCTGGAGTCCGGCATCGCCGACCCTGATCGCGGCAACGCTGCGCCTGCTCGACCCGGACGGCCAGGTCGTCGACGAGGTCGCCAGTTACACCGCCTTGCGCTTTGTCGGAGTCGAGGGCGACCGCTTCATCCTGAATGGTCGCCCGCTCGAGCTGCGGCTGGTACTCGATCAGGGCTATTGGCCGGAAAGTGGGATGACGGCGCCGGACGGCGATGCACTGCGGCGCGACGTCGAGCTGGCGAAGGCGATGGGTTTCAACGGCGTGCGCAAGCACCAGAAGATCGAGGACCCCCGGTATTTGTATTGGGCCGATCGCCTCGGACTGCTCGTCTGGGAAGAGATGCCCAGCGCCTACCGCTTCACCCTGGAGAGCATCGAGCGGCTCGTCAAGGAATGGACCGAAGCGGTGCTGCGGGACGTCAGCCATCCCTGTATCGTAACCTGGGTGCCGTTCAATGAATCGTGGGGTGTGCCGGATCTCCCCAGTCAAGTGCCGCAGCAACACTTCGTGCAGGCGCTCTATCACCTGACCAGGACGCTCGATCCATTTCGTCCGGTCGTCGGCAACGATGGCTGGGAGAGCGCCGAGACGGACATCATCGGTATCCACGACTACGACGATGACCCAACGCGTATCGAGGCGCGCTACGCGGGGTACGAAAACATCGCCACGATCCTGCGCCGGGTGCGGCCCGGGGGGAGACTCTCGACCCTGGACGGCCACGAGCACGCCGGGCAACCGATCGTGCTCACCGAGTTTGGCGGCATTGCCTACGCGCCGCCCGGCCAGCGCGAAAACACCTGGGGATACCGCATCGTCGAGAGCCCGGAAGCGTTGGCGCGCGCCTACGCCGAGCTGATGCGCGCGGTCCGGTCGCTGACTTTGTTCGCGGGGTTCTGTTACACTCAATTCGCTGATACGTATCAGGAAACGAACGGTCTGCTCTTCGCCGATCGCTCCCCCAAATTCCCGATCGAACGCATCGCGGCAGCGACTCGGGGACCGCAGCGAGCGCCAATGACCGGAACGAAGCGCCAGCGCGGGGCACCTGACAATCAGCCAGTTTCCCCAGCGATGGTAGCGGGCAATGACTCGCCCGAACCCGGCTGATCTGCACGCTTCACCTCGTGGCATGTTTTCTGCTCTTTGTGCGGTGGCGGCACTGGACCGCTCACACGTTTCAAGTTGTCTGACGCGTGCGCCGCGGAATCGACCGCGGGGCTGGGTAGTGTTGCGGCACAAGCTGTTCACGAATGGGGACCGTATGCTCGTCGCGTTTTCACATCTGCGTTGGGGATTTGTCTGGCAGCGGCCGCAGCATCTGCTATCGCGGTTCGCGCGCGAAATGCCCATCGTGTTCGTCGAGGAACCGGAATGGGGTTTTGCCAAGGACGAGGTGCGTATCCGGCGCGATGGAAACGTGACCGTGGTCACACCGCTCATCGCGGGTCCTGTGATAACCCATGGCTTCGGCACGCACGTCAACCAGAACGTCTCCCGCTTGATCGAGCCGCTGATCGCACCGGACCCTGCCCCGATCTTCTGGTATTACACGCCGATGGCCCTGGGCGCCGAGCCGGTGCGGATTCTCCCCGGGCTGACCGTCTACGACGCGATGGACGATCTGGCGAGCTTTCTCGCCGCGCCCCCGGAGTTGCGGGACAAAGAGCGGCGAATGCTGGCCCAGGTCGATCTCGTTTTTACCGGCGGACCCACACTCTACCGCCAGCGGCGGGACCGGCATCCCGCGGTGCATTGTTTCCCCTCGGGTGTCGACGGCGCTCACTTTGCGCCACGGATGTCCATGACGCCAGTCGGTCTGGAAGGACACCGCCGTCCGATCCTGGGTTACTATGGAGTGATCGACGAGCGGCTCGACCTCCCACTTGTGGCCGCGCTCGCGGGCGCGCGTCCGGAATGGACGATCGCGCTGGTCGGTCCGGTGGCGAAGATCGACGAACGCGCGATTCCGGCGCGAGACAACATCGTCCGGTTCGGGCAACAAGCGTACCGTGACCTCCCCTCGTTTCTCGCCGCTTTCGACATCGCGCTGATGCCCTTTGCCCGCAATTACGCGACCCGCGCAATCTCCCCGACCAAGACGCTCGAATACCTGGCGGGAGGCAAACCGGTCATCTCGACCCCCATTGCCGATGTAATCGATCTCTACGGCGATGTCGTCGAGATCGCGGCCACGGCGGCGGAGTTCATCGCCGCCGCCAAATCGCTCCTGACGCGCACTGGTGAGGAGGATCGGCAGTGGCGGACCCGCGCTGCCCGCCTCCTCGTGGCCAACGACTGGGAGGCGATCGCCGCGGAGATGCTGGATGTCATGGCGCGCGCGCGGGCGACGACGCTGGTCCCCGCCGCGGACCGGGGCGCCGTCGCACTCACTGCCTGAGCGGCGGGCTAATCATGTTTGACTTTCTGATCGTCGGGGCCGGGTTTGCGGGAAGTGTGCTGGCGGAGCGTCTCGCTCGCGAGGATGGCGCCCGCGTGCTGCTCATCGACCGGCGGTCGCACATTGCCGGCAATGCCTTCGATTTCTACGACGACTCGGGCATCCTCGTCCATCGCTACGGCCCGCACATCTTTCATACGAATGCACCCGAGATTTTCGAGTATTTATCCCAATTCACGGAGTGGCGACCCTACCAGCATCGCGTGCTGGCGAGCGTCGAGGGGCGGCTGGTGCCGATCCCGATCAATCTCGACACGGTCAATACCCTGTTCGGGCTGAATCTCACCTCCGAGGAGCTGACCGCCTACTTCGCGCGAGTCGCCGAGCCGCGGGAGCGCCTTCTCACCGCCGAAGACGCCGTGGTGAGCAAGGTTGGCCGCCACCTCTACAACACCTTTTTTCGGGGCTATACTCGGAAGCAATGGGGCATCGACCCCTCCGCGCTCGATGCTCAGGTGACGGCCCGCATTCCAACCCGCACTAATCGCGACGATCGGTACTTCACCGATCGCTTCCAGGTCATGCCCCGCCATGGATACACGAGAATGTTCGAGCGGATGCTTGACCACCCCAACATCAAGGTGATGCTGAATACGGACTATCGCGAGATCGAGGCCTTCGTGCCCTATCGCGAGCTGATCTGGACCGGTCCGGTCGACGAGTATTTCGACGATCGCTTTGGCCCGCTGCCCTATCGCTCGCTGGAGTTCCGGTTCGAGACACACGACGCTACGACCTTCCAGCCCGCCGGGACCGTCAACTATCCGAACGATTACGACTACACGCGAATCACGGAGTTCAAACATCTGACTGGTCAGAGTCACGACAAGACGACCATCGTGTACGAGTACCCGCGTGCGGATGGGGATCCCTACTACCCGATTCCGCGGCCAGAGAATGCGGAGCGCTACAAGGCCTATGAGGCACTGGCGGAAATGACGCCGAATGTCCATTTTGCCGGCCGTCTCGCCACCTACCGCTACTACAACATGGATCAGGTCGTGGCTCAGGCACTCACGTTGTGGGGCCGCATTCGCTCCTGCCGCCTCCTGAGTGTGAATTAGCGGGCCGATGCTGCAGCTGTGGGGCGGAATCGAATGTACGGTCAACCGGGTCGGTGACCGCTACTTCGATCAGATCGTCCGCACCGGCCACGAGGGGCGTCGCGACGATCTCGACCGCTTCGCTGCGCTCGGTATCAAGACGCTCCGCTATCCCGTACTCTGGGAACGCGTCGTGCCAAACGATCCGGAGCACCCGGACTGGGCGTGGAGCGACGAACGGCTGGGGCGTCTACGCCAACTCGGCATCCGTCCGATCGTCGGGCTCTGCCATCACGGCAGCGGTCCCCGCTGGACGGGGTTGCTCGACCCGGAGTTCCCCGCGCACATGGCGCGCTACGCGCGGGCAGTCGCCGAGCGGTATCCCTGGATCGACGCCTTCACTCCTGTCAACGAGCCGTTGACGACCGCCCGTTTCGCCGCCCTCTACGGTCACTGGCATCCTCACGCCACCGATGAGCGGTTGATGGCGCGGGCGCTGCTGCATCAATGCCGGGCGGTGCAGCTCGCGATGCGGGAGATTCGCCGGGTCAATCCCGCCGCTCAGCTCGTCCAGACCGAAGACCTGAGCCGCATCTGGAGCACGCAGCCGGTACGCTACCAGGCCGACTACGAGAACGAACGCCGCTGGTTGTCGCTCGATCTGCTGTTTGGCCGGGTAAGTGAGGGACATCCCCTGTGGGAGCATCTCCTTTGGCTGGGGGTGACTCCGGACGAGCTTGCGCCATTTCGAGACGAGCCCTGCCCACCGGACATCGTCGGTGGCAACTACTACGTCACCAGCGAGCGCTTTCTGGATCACCGCCGGCATCGCTACCCGGCTGAAACGCATGGCGGGAACGGGCGCGATGCCTACGCCGACATCGAGGCCGTGCGCGTGCTGGCCGGCAATCTGGCCGGTCCTGCCGGTCTGCTGCGGGAAGCGTGGCAGCGATACGGCCAGCCGGTAGCCATCACCGAGGCGCATCTGGGTTCGGCGGCGGTCGATCAAGTGCGCTGGCTCTCCCAACTCTGGCAGGAGGCGAGCGATTTGCAGGGCGGTGGTGTCGATGTGCGCGCGGTGACGATCTGGTCGCTGCTGGGTGCGTGGGATTGGCACTGTCTGGTGACCCGGGACGAGGGACACTACGAGCC
>JACCXM010000287.1 GCA_013697005.1 Chloroflexia bacterium
GTGATGGGGTGATGGGGTGATGGGGTGATGGGGTGATGGGGACGACAGGGCACAGGCATCCGGCAGGTCTTCCGCATCAGCGCCCTCCTATCACCCTATGACCCCATCACCCCGTCACCCTCGTAGAGGTACCATCCTCCCGACGAATCCTGGATCAGATCGGGAGGTAGAGGACGTTGGGCGTCTACGACGAGCGCCGGGTAAAAATCGTGGCCACGCTGGGACCGGCATCGCGCAACCCGGAGACCCTGCGCGAACTGTTCGAATCCGGACTCGACGTGGTGCGCATCAATGCCGCCCACGGTTCGCCCGATGAGCGTGCCCTCCTGGTCGAGGATGTGCGCTCTGTGTCTGAGGCCGCCGGCAGACTCGTGCCGATCCTCTTCGATCTGCGCGGCCTCAAGATCCGCACCGGCCCCCTTTCCGGCGACGAGAAGGTCGGGTTCGCCCGCGGCGGCACGGTCGAGGTCGTCAACACACCCGTCGCCATGACGCCAGAGCGCATCGGCATCGACTATCCCGAGCTCTTCGAAGTGATCCAGGTCGGCAGCCGCATCCTCATCTCGGACGGGTTGATCGAGTTGCTGGTAGAGAAGATCAATGACAATGTCGCGACCTGTCTGGTGGGCCGCGGCGGGTACATTCCCGGCCGCCAGGGCGTGACCCTGCCCGGCGCGGCGATCAAGGGCGGCTCGCTGACCGAGGTCGACCGCGAGGACCTGCGCTGGGGCGTCGAGCAGGGGGTCGATTTTATCGGACTCTCCTTCGTCACCGACGCCGCCGATCTGCGCTTCGCGCGCGACGTAGCCGCCTGGTACAGCAAGCGCCCACCGGCGCTGATCGCCAAGATCGAGCGCCCGGACGCCTTGAACAACGTACGTGGGATCGCTGCCTCGGCGGATGGGCTGATGGTGGCGCGTGGCGATCTCGGGGTGCAGATGCCGCCGGAACAGGTGCCGCGGGCGCAGAAAGAGATCATCAGGGTCGCCAACGAGTTCGCCATCCCGGTGATTACCGCGACCCAGATGCTGGAGTCGATGATCACCCAGCCGGTGGCCACCCGCGCCGAAACGAGCGACGTCGCCAACGCCGTCTGGGACGGCACCGACGCGGTGATGCTTTCGGCGGAGACCGCCATCGGACAGTATCCGGTGGAGGCAGTGCGCACCATGGGCCGCATCATCCGCGAGGCGGAGCGCGACGGCCCGATCCGCACCAGCGCCTCGATGCAACACCTCCCCGATCAGTCCGACGCCACCCTCGTCATCGCCGACGCCATCGCCCGCGCTGCGCGCGAGCTAGCCGACGAAGCGCCGGTCGACCACATCGTGGTCTTCACCTTGACCGGAGCCTCGGTGCGCAGGGTGGCCAAGTACCGGCCCAAACCGGCCATCATCGGCGCCGCCGCCGACATCGAGATGGCGCGGCGGCTGAACCTGCTGTGGGGCACCCGCGGCACCGCGGTACCGATCGAGGAGAACCCGGACTACCTCTTCAAGATCGCCGGGCAAAAAATCATCGAGGAAGGACTGGCCACCGAAGGCGAGTTCGCCCTCATCGCCGGGTCGTTACCGATGACGCACGTCTCCGGGCGGACCAATATGCTGCATGTGCGGCGGCTGGGGACGTGACGGGGGTCACCCTCGTCGCGCCCGCGCGATCGCCGTCTGCGATTCCACGAAACGCAACACGGCGTCCGTCAACAATGCCAGCGCGGTGATCGCGATCGCGCCGGCCAGGATGCGGCTGGGAGAGTTGCGGGTAATGCCCTCGAAGAGGAGCGTGCCCAAACCACCGGCCCCGATCCAGGCGGCGACCGTGGCCAGGCTGATCGTCGTCACCGCCGCCGTCCGTAACCCGGCAATCATCACCGGCAGCGCCAGCGGCCAGCGCACCCGGATGAACTGCTGCCAGCGCGTCATCCCGAGCCCGGTCGCCGCCTCGAGGGTAGCGGGATTGACCCCGCGTAGACCGGTGGCGATGTTGCGCACCAGGAAAATCTGCGCGTAGGCGGCTAGCACCACGATGGCTGGCCGCCGCCCGATCCCGAGACTCGGAATCAGCAACGCCAGGAACGCCAGGCTGGGGATGGTGTAAATCGCCCCCAGAATGCTGAGCAGCGGGGTGGATATTCTCTGGTTGCGCGCCGCCAGCACACCAAGCGGAATGGCCAGCAGGAGCGCGATCAGCACCGCGCTCCCGGCCAGGGTCAGGTGCTCCAGCGCCAGCTCCCAGACCCGGTCGCGCCGGTTGATCAGATAATCGAGACTCACGAAGGACCTACTTCGCCGATCTGGGGCACACTCACCGCCTGAATCGCCGCGAGATCGAGATAGCCGACCGGCGCCCCACCGTCGCGCACGATAACCCGCGGCGCGCCGCTTTCCAGCAGCATGCTCAGCACCGGGCGCACCCGCATCGGCAGATCGACGGTGGGTTCGTTGCCATCGACGCTGTCGCCGGGAGCGAGGGCGGTCATGGCGACGGCGACACTGACCAGACTCAACCGGCGCAGCAGATCGTCGGCCCCGACCAGCTCGGCCACGAATCGATCCGCCGGACGCATGATGACATTGGCCGGCGTGTCGTACTGGACGACCTTGCCCTCTCGCATCACGGCGATGCGGTCGGCCAGGAGCGCGGCTTCGTCGATGTCATGGGTGACGAAGACCACCGTCTGACCCAACTGGTCGTGCAGCTCGCGCAGCTCTTCCTGCAAGCGGCCGCGGGTGATGGCATCGAGCGCGCCGAACGGCTCGTCCATGAGCAGGGTGCCGGGTGAGGCGGCGATCGCGCGCGCGATACCGACGCGTTGCTGCTGCCCTCCCGAAAGCTGCGAGGGGTACCGGTTGCGATACTCCGCGGGCGGCAACCCGACCAGGTCGAGCAGCTCGTCCACCCGGGTTCGAGTGCGCGCCTTGTCCCACCCGAGCAGACCGGGAACCACCGCAACGTTGTCCGCGACCGAGTAGTGCGGAAAGAGCCCGCCCTGCTGGATGACGTACCCCATGTGGCGGCGCAGTTCTGGCCCTGCGAGCTGTTGCGACGGCGTGCCGTCGATGTAGATGACCCCGCCCGTGGGATCGTACAGACGGTTGATCAGCTTCAGCAGCGTCGTCTTGCCGCACCCAGAAGGACCGATGAGCACGACCAGCTCGCCCGGCTCGATGGTCAATGACACGTCCGATACCGCGGGACGGGACTCCTCCCCGCGATCGAACTGCTTGCTGACATTGTCAAAGCGGATTTCGGTCGCCGCATTCGGCGCCGCGGAGAGCGCTTGTCCCTGGTCTCCCATGGTGGTGCGCTGCCTCCAGACGCGGGTGACGGGGTGACGGGGTGACAGGATCCGAGCGTCATCCCCGACACCCCGTCACCCGCGTATTAGCCGCCGAGCAGCCCCTGCGCCTCGAGGAACATGCGCGCCACCTCTTCCGGCTCCAGACCTTCCGGTCCGTCGACCTGCCAGTTCAGCGCCGACATCGCCTCGTCCGTCAGTAGTGGCGCGATCGGGTTCAGCGCATCGGCAATCCCGGGGTTGGCGGTCAGCGTGTCGCTGCGCACCACCGGCGCCACGTGGTACGGAGGCCAGAGACTCTTGTCGTCCTCCAGCAGGACCAGATCGAGCCCGGCCACCTGACCATCGGTGCCGAAGGCGAGCACCACCTGCGCCTGATCCTCATCCAGCGCCTGGTAGCGGATACCGGGCGCCACGCTGAGAACGTTGCCGAACTCCATGCTGTAGAAATCAGCGAGACCCTGCAAGCCGTCCGGCCGCTCGACGAAGTCGGATGGCGCGACGATCGTCAACTCCCCGGCAATCTCCGCCAGTTCGCTGATCGTGGTGATACCGCGCTCCTCGGCGAAGGACCGTTTCACCGCCAACGCCTGGGTGTTATTGAAGGCCGACTCGTCGAGCCAGACGAGATCGAACTGCTCCAGGTACCCCTCGGAGACGATGTCATAGACCTGCTGATCGATGGAGACCATCTGATCGGTGGGAGTGGCGGCGCCAGCCACGGGAGTACCCGATGACACGGTTTCGATGCCAATCCCAAGCACCAGGGTCAGCCCGGTACCGGTGTACTCCGGATAGAGATCGATTTCGCCGGCGACGAGCGCCGCCTGGGCGACCTCGGTGCCTCCCAGGTTGAGACTCTTCTCGGTCGCGATCCCGGCGTTCTCCAGCAGCAGCGCGTACATCTCACCCAGGATGAGCTGTTCCGTGAAGTCCTTGGAGCCAATACGCACCGGTCCCTCTTGCGCCCGCGCGATCTGCGACGACCCTTCCAGGGTCTGCACGAGGGTCAGCGCGGCGATCGGTGTCGCCGCCAGACCCTTGGCCACGGTTCGTCGGGTAATCATGATCTGCTCCCTTTTCCGGCTTCCTGCTACGGCTCCGTGTGCCAGCGTGGCAACGCGGATCGTAGCAGTGTAAGACACGAACACACGTTCGGCACACCACTATGCGACACATCGCATGTGGGCGCCACAACGCGTTACGCCTGAGCCGTGCCAGGGGGTGTCAACCGGACTTCCAGCCGGGCCAGCGACCACTCCGTGAGCAAAGCCAGCGCGATCACGGCGATGGCCCCGGCCAGCAGCATCCGCTCGTCCAGGAGGGTGATCCCGGAGGTGATGAACTCGCCGAGCCCACCCGCGCCGACGAAGGCGGCGAGGGTGGCGCTGCCAATCACCTCCACCGCCGCCGAGCGCACCCCGGTGACGATGACCGGCAGCGCCAGGGGCGCTTTCACCCGCCAGAAGCGTTGCGCATCGGTAAGACCCAACCCGGTGGCCGCCTCCAGCGTCGCGGCATCGACCCCGCGCAAGCCGATATCGGTATTGATGACGAGTGGCGGCCCGGCTAGCAAGGTCAGCGCGATCAGCGCCGGCCGCCAGCCGAGACCGAAGACCGGCAGCAACAGCAGAATCACGGCGAGACTGGGGATGACGCGCACCGCGGCCACCGCGCCGACGATGCTCGCGGTCAGCTTGCCGCCCATCGAGGCCAGCACCCCCAGCGGAATGAAGATGAGCATCGCAATCGCCAGCGCACCGAAACTCAACCCGAGATGGACCAGCACCGCGTGCTGGAACCGCTCGCCGTTTTCGCTGACGTAGGCCCAGGTTTCGGCAAGCAAATCCATACGACGTCCTACGTGGGTGTCGGGGTGTCGGGGTGTCGGGGTGATAGGGTGATGATGGGGTGATGGAGTTTTTCTGACGCCAGGGAACTCTCGATCGTGGATTGCGCAGGCAATCTACAACCCGACACTCCCTATCACCCTATCACCCACGTTTCACCCTATGACCCTATCACCCTGCGACCGGCACCAGGCTAACCATCCCCTCAAACGCGTGCGGGATACCACCCGCCAGCGGATCGGGTACGAAACAGACCAACACGGCCTGACCTGGCGTCAGATCTATCACGTTCCACTGTGTGGTCCCCGCGGATTGCACGGGGGCATACGCGGGAAACGTGAACAGCGTTTCGTCGAGCGCGTCCGGTCCCGGGGTTGCTCCGCTCGATGGGTCGAACATCACGAACTCCATCGCCTGCTCGACCGTGATCTCTTCCGGGTACTGGAACGCGATGACGAAGTGTGGCTGGTCGCTGTTGTTGACGATCTCGACGATCTGCGGTCCCGCTTGCAGTTCACCCTCGACGACAAAGGAAAAGCCGACGCCGCCCTCTCCTTCTTCGAGAATGGTCGCGGCGGCTTCCGGCGCCGGCCCTTCGATCGCCGCCTCCGCATCACCGGTGACGGTCAATCCCGTGGCCGGAACCGGCGATGTTGGATCATCGCCCCAGACGCCGTAGTCGCCGCCGCGTAGATCGATCACGGCTTGCGGCGCGGTTGCCGACACACCGCCGGCGATATACGCCTCGAACAGCCAGGCGAACTCCTCGGGCGGCGGTCCTTCTTCGGTCATCGGTGTCCCCGCCGCCAGCTCATCGGCGGACGACAGATCGTCCAACGTCTTGCCGTCGACCAACCGGACAAATCCCGCCGCCAGATCGGGATTCTCGGTTTCATTGTTGAGCGTGACCAGATAGCGGCCTGCCTCGACCTCCGTTTCCGAAAGCGCGAATCCCTCGGCGGTGGCCGTGACCGTCAGCTCCGGCAAGCCAAGATCGGCGAACAGATTGCTTGCCGTTGGTGTCGCGTCCTGGGCCAGGGCAGTCGCTCCGCCCAGGACGATCAGGCCCCCGGCCGCAATGATTGACAGAAATCGCGAACGCATTGCTCTCGATCCTCCTCGTGTCGTGTCGTTCCATACCGTGCGCCTCGCGCCGAGGGCGCATCGTAGCACGGGTAAGTCGGTGAGTCGGTGAGTCGGTGAGTCTGATGGCGAGGCCGCCTGTAGGGGCGACGCCTGCGTCGCCCGCCGCGAGGCGCGCCTCGCTCGTCGTCCTCACGACTCACTTCTCTAAAACTTACGACTCCGCCACCTCAAACAACTGCAGCATCCCCTCGAAGGCATGGGGCGTGAATTCCGCGAGCGGATCGGGGATGAAGCAGTCGACCAGCACTTGACCGGGGGCGACGTCAACGATGACCCATTGCGTCGCGCCCGGGGACTGCGTACCGGCCCAACCCGCGAAGATGGCTCGTTCGTAGTCGAGCATGTCTGGCGAAGGTGTCGCCCCACTCGACGGATCGAACATGAACGTGGCCATCACTTGCTCGACAGTAATCTCCTCCGGGTACTGGGAGACTTCCACGAAGTGGGGCTGGTCGCTGGCGTTGAGCACCTTCACCACCTGCGGCCCCGCCACGAACTCCCCATCGAGACGGAACGAGAAGCCGACGCCGCCTTCACCTTCCTCGATAATGGTGACGGCCGCTTCCGGCTCCGGTCCCTCGACGCGGACCCCGGGGTCGCCCGTGACCGTCAGCGCCGCGGCCAGCCGGGGGCTGGTGGGATCTTCATCCCAGACGCCATAGCTTCCCGCGGGAAGATTGACGACGACTTGGCGCGCCGCCTCGGTAACAGTCGACGGTCCCCCAGCAATGTACGTTTCGTACAACCAGAGGAAGTCTTCCTCCGCCGGGCCTTCCTCCGGAATCGGGGTTCCGGCGGCCACCTCATCGGCGTAGGAGAGATCCTCCAGGGTCCGGTCTTCCGGGATCTGCACGAACCCAGCGAAGACCTCCGGCTCGGCGCTTTCGTTGTTCAGCGTCACCAGGTAGCGGCCGGCTTCGATGTCGCTCCGATCGATCTCGATTCCCTCGTCGGTGACTGTGATCGTCAGCTCCGGCAAGCCCAGCTCGGCGAACAGACTTTCTCCCACCGGGGACGCCATCGGGGTGGCGTCCTGGGCCAGGGCGCCGGTCGGCGCCATGAGCGCGATCGCCGCGGTTGCGGCAACCGCCACCAATCGTGAATGCATCGTCGTTGACCCTCCTCCCAATCGTGCCCACCGCAAAGAACCCTCGGGACGAGGGAATCGCGGGCAACCTGCCCGTCGTGGCGGTGTAGTGCACCCTACATCATAAGCACATCATGTGCCGGGAGGAAGCGGAATGCTGTCCCTCCACCCGTGGGCCGTCTCCAAGAGGGATCGCCCAGCGTGCCGGTACCCCAGAAGTTCAGGAAGTTCAGGAAGTTCGCCAAGTTCGACCCGCGCGTCGGCCTCCCCCTGCCAGTCCGTACGCACTATCAGTGGCAGGCATCGTCGCTTGCAGCCACGCGGCGCCCCACAGAGCCCCTTGCCCTGCGCACAGGGAGAGGGGTTGGGGTGAGGGTTTACGTCCGACCTCCCTATGGCGGTTGCACTGGGGGCGATTGCGGCCTACCGTTGACGCTGAAACGGCCCGACCCGCCGCAATGCCGCTCCCCGCACTGACCAACGAATTACCATTTCTCGCGGAACGTTGGGGGCGGATGGCGCGTTCGGGAAAGTGGCCCCCACGGCGCATGACTCGCCGTGGCGCGGGCGTGTGCGGAAGGGGAGAGCATGCCAGAACACCATGAGCGACGGATACCGATGATGACCATCACACCACGATCCAGAATCCGCGGCATCGCTATCTGGCGCGCAGCAGCGACGTCGAGTCTGATTCTGGCCACGATCGGCGCGGTGATCTGGACCGGCGTGGCTCCGGGCGCGATTGCACAGGAGGAACCGCTCCCCGGTCTCGTCGTCACCAACGACGGGGGAACGTTCGACGTCTCCGATTCGCGGACCATCATTCCCGCGTCCATCGGCGCCAATGCCCCGATCGCAGCGATCCCTGCCGTGGATGGCACGCCTTTCGCCGAAGGAACTCCGGCCGCCGTCGAGTCCGTATCGGCAGATGCGGCGCCACCCGCCGCTGTCGAATCCGTACCAGCAGATGGGGCGACAACCACCGACGTCGCCGCGCCGGACAGCGCCAGCGAAACCGGCGACGTCGCCGCCAGTGGCGATCCCCTGCTCGATGCGGACGCCGCCGCCATCGTCGCGAGCGATAGCGCCACCGGCAGCGATGCCAATAACGGGCAGGGCGGAGCCGAGCGAGACCGCAAAGCGCGGGAACGCAAGAATGGGAACCGCAACGCCAGCAAGGGCAATGGCGGTGTCTCCGAAGTGATCGCCGAGCCCCTCTCCTACATGCACCCCGCGGCGCTGCAACAGGAAGACGCCGCCGATTCGACCGCCGGCGCCACCGGCGAGAGCGGCACCGTCAACGGCGAGCCGCGCGAGACAACCTCTGCCGATCCCGGCGTCACGACGGGAGCGGGAGACCCGCTGGCTCCGGCCGGGGTGATGCTGCCGCCTTCGGTGCCAGCGCTGGGGATCGATCCCGTGCTCGCCGCGGGAGTCGGGGGCACGACTGAGGTCGCTGCCGCCGCGGTTGCCGACACCACCGTCTTTACTGCCGCGCCCGATTCGCCGCAGACGATCGAGAGCGAGCCCCTGCTCGCGCTTGGCGGTCCTCAGGGCGCGACGTCGCTGATCAGCTTCGATGTCACCGGAATCGGCGAAGGGACCGTGCTCAGCGCGCTCTTGACCTTCACCGGCGCCGGCGAGACCGGTGCGCCCGGCGGCAGTGTCGGGGTGATCTATGACTACATCGTGCCCGAGGATGTCACCGCCAATGGCGTACCGGGTGGGGATAGTGCCCTCAACGTCCACGGCGTGCCGTCCTGGTTCGAAGAAGTCGAGCCCGGCGCAATCACCTCCGTCGACGTCACCGGCTCGGTCTATGGCGACGGCGCGATCACCTTCATCCTGCCGGGTCAACCCGAAACCTCAGGCTCGATTTATTCGAGTGAGAGTGGCGTGCTCCCACAGTTGGTGATGACCGTAGCGCTACCTGGCTGACGACGAAGTCGGAAGTCGGAAGTCGGACGGATTCCCTCATCCCAACCCCTCCCCCGTCGAGCCGCTTGCAGGAGAGGGGTTTTCCGTGTACCCGAAATGTTTGCCATCTTTGCCAAGTTCGATTGACTCGAGTCCCTCGTGCGCCTTTCGCCTCCCGCCTCCCGCCATCAGACTCGGTGGCAAAAATACCCAATATTCCTCATGCGGAATGGCCGCGGCCAAAAAGAAGGGCAAGAAACGGAAGGAAGGGAGTCCGCCGCCGGCCTGTGCCCCGCGACCGCCGAGGGCTGTGTCCGTCACGCGGCCGATTCGACGCTCTGTGTGGACGGTTGGTTGCCCAATTGCGATGCCTCGTGCTCGTTCGATCGGGACTGTAGCGGCATGTTCGATGGCTGTTTCGCCTTTGTGTATCGCCTGACCGTGGGGACACGTCGCACCGATAGAGAAACGTTCCCCATGACTGGCACCGGCGGCAAATGCCCAAGCGCCAGAGGTTTTGGGGTATGCAGCCATCTCCTCCGTCATTGACGTCGTCTCACCGCTCCCATAAGGGCAGTTTGGTTCATCGCTGAACGTGCCGGCACAACTCTTGTCTCGAGCCTTGACAAGGGGAGGTAGAGCGCGTTGAAGCCACTTAGCACGCCGCAGAGCCCTCTCCCTGCGCACAGGGAGAGGGCTCAGGTGGCGACCGCAGGTCGTGTCATTCTGAGGCCGGAGCCGAAGAATCTCGGTTCTTGCGAACGCCTGCGACCTCCGCACGAGATGCTTCGTTCCTCAGCATGGCACCGTTGTTGCACGCCGCTCTAACAATCCCCTCGCGCGGCGCCTCCCTCCGCGAAGCCTGCGACAATGGGTCTCATGTCGACACCGGCCACGCTCGGACGCGTTGAGCGATCGCTACCCCAGGGCCTGCGCGCGTTCGAGTACCGGGACTACCGGATTTTCTGGTTCAGCCAGCTCTTCTCGCTGACCGGAACCTGGGTGCAGAGTCTGGCTCAGAGCTGGCTGGTGCTGACGCTGACCGGCTCTCCGGCCGCGCTTGGCCTGATCGGCGTCTGCCAGTTCGGTCCCACGCTCCTTCTCGGACTGCCGGCGGGGGTGCTGGTCGATCGCCTGCCGAAACGCCGGTTGCTGATGGCCACCCAGATCGCGGCCGCGAGCATTACCGTGCTGCTCGCGCTGCTCGTCGCCACCGGTCAGGTCCAGCTCTGGCAGATCTATGTGGCGGCGGCCGCGCTCGGCGTCGTCTCCGCAATCGATATGCCAACGCGGCAGTCGTTTGTCGTCGATCTGGTCGGCAAAGACGGTCTGATGAACGCTATCGCGCTCAATTCCGCGCTGTTCAATACGACGCGGGTGGTGGGACCTGCCCTGGCGGGGGTGTTGCTCGCCGTCTACGGTCCGGAAGTCTGTTTCGTGCTGAACGCGTTCTCCTATATCCCCGTCATTGCCGCGCTGGGTGTGATGCGGACGCACGGCAACCCGGCACGGGGCGGCGAACTCACGTCGGCGATCGCGCGCCTGCGCGAGGGATTGGCGTACGTGCGCGCAACGCCCGTGGTTCGCCTGCCGATCATGCTGGCCGGATTGATGGCGGTCTTTGGCATGAACTTCGGCGTCTGGGCGCCGCTCCTCGCCCGCGAGGCACTCGCCATTGGCGCCAGCGGGTTCGGGCTGCTCATGTCGTCGCTCGGCGTCGGATCGCTCACCGGGGCGCTGACGCTGGCCTTTACCGGCCGCCGGCCGTCACCGCGGGTGATGCTTGGCACTGCCCTCCTCTTCGGCACACTCGAGATCGCGCTCGGCGTGGCTGCCGGTCTGCGCTTGCCCGCGGTCCTGGCCATGATCCTGATGGCGGGGATCGGATTCGCGATGAGCACGACGATGGCCCAGGCGAATACCACCGTGCAGACGAACTCACCGGACCGCCTGCGCGGCCGCGTGATGAGCATCTATCTCACCGTCTTCGCCGGCTCGACACCGCTCGGAGCGGCCCTGGCTGGTTTCATGGCCGGCGCCTGGGGCGCGCCCGTCGCGGTTGCCGCCGGCGGCGCCATCGTCGCGGTCGTCTCGTTGGTCATCGGCTACCAGCTATCTACGGCCCGCGCTTGACTGTCGACTGTCGACTGTCGACTGTCGACTGGCGACTCGCCGTCCGATAGCCAACCGCCGTTCTGTGCCAGACTTCCCGCCATGACAACCACCACGGACGGAGCGTTCTCATGGGACTAGGTCCCTTCGCCCTGATCAGTCTGTTTTACGTCCTGATCGGCGCGCGGGTGGTCTTCCAGCTCTTCCGCGGCTTCCGCCAGACGTTCGACCGCAATTTCACGCAAGAAGACCGCGCCCTCGTCGATCAGGCGGCCTTCTTCATTCTGCTCCCAATTACGGTGGCGCTGCACGAGCTCGGACACGCGGCGACCATCTGGCTCTACGGAGGCGACGTTCTCGACTGGGGGTTTTACGGTTTCGCCGGGTACGTCGCCTTCGACCCCCGTCAGTTCTCGGACGCGCAGGAGATCGTCATCGCCGCCGCCGGCACCCTCGTCAATGTGCTCCTGGCCGGTATTGCGTTGGCGTTGGTCTTCCTCAAACGGCCGCCATTCCGGGCCGCCATCAACGAGCTGCTCATTCAGTTCGTATGGATTTCACTGCTCAATGCGCTCGTCGTCTACCCGGTGCTCGATCTTATCTCCGGGCTCAATGGCGACTGGACCCAGATGTACAGCTTCACCGTGCCCGCGCTCAGCCTGACCATTCTCGTCATGCACATCCTGGTGCTCGCCGCACTCTTCTGGGCCTGGAAAAGCGCACCGATGCGCGCGCGCGTCGCCAAGCTCACGGGCGGTTCGCCGGGACCCCGTCGCCTCGGCGCGGCGCGGCGCGCGCTGGACGCGTTTCCTACCGGGGCTTCCCCAGCCGAGGAGACCCTGCGCGACGCCGCAACACGAGTCGCCAGCGGCTGGCCGGCTCCGGTCGAGGCCGCCGTCCAGAATGGCCGCAATGGGTCGGCGCTGGTACTCACGTGGGGAGACCAATCCCTCCGCCGGTCGGTGATGGCGGTGGCGCCGGAGACTGGCGGTATCGAGTTCTCCGGCGCCTTGCGGCCCGATGGATCGACGCCCGATCAGCGCCCGCTCGGACGCGACCCCGGCGCGCTCGACGCCGACCGCCTGACGATGATGCTGCGCCTGGCCATGGAGACGGTCGAGGGGTGGACGCCGTAGACGGGGAGTCGACAGTCGATAGTCGATAGTCGATCGTGGGGAACGGTGACGCGGTGAAACGCCAAGACACTCAGAAGACGCGCCTGTCCCTCGTCTCCATCAAGCATCGCGCCCACCCGAAACTGTCGACTGTCGACTCTCGACTCTCGACACGCGCGTACGCATGACTCCCGCCGCAAAGCGCCGGGGACTCCTGGTG
>JACCXM010000299.1 GCA_013697005.1 Chloroflexia bacterium
CCACATTTGGCTCACGCGGCCAATAGGTCAGCGCACCGCCCGGGACGAGGACATGCGCGCGCTCACCAACTATCACTGCGGCGAGCAGGCGATGACGGCGACGAACTCGTCCTCGGCGGCAAGTAAGTCGGGCTCCTCGTGGCCGCGTACCTCGCTGCCAAACGCCAAAAGCCAAAAGCCAGAATCCCCGGTTGACCCTCATGATGCCCGGTGATATGGTGCCGCCCTGTCCCCAACTGAGGCGGAGGCGGACGGCGGAAGCCGGTCGATTCCAGGGAGGAGGAGGACGTGGCGAAGGAGATCTTCTGCGCCTTCGGCATCGACGTGGACGCCGTGGCGGGGTGGCTCGGCTCCTACGGCGGGGAGGACTCGCCCTGCGACATCACCCGCGGGCTTTTCGCCGGAGAGATCGGCACCCCCCGGATGCTCAAACTGTTCGACACCTACGGTATCCGCACCACCTGGTTCATCCCCGGGCACTCGATCGAGACGTTCCCCAAGCAGATGCAGATGGTCGCCGCCGCCGGGCACGAGATCGGGCTGCATGGCTACTCGCACGAGAACCCGGTGGCCATGACCCCCGAGCAGGAGCAAGCGGTCCTCGAAAAATCGATCGCGCTCGTCACCGAGCTCAGCGGCGAGCGGCCGCGCGGCTTCGTGGCCCCGTGGTGGGAGCTGGGCGCCAACACCGTGGCGCTCCTGCTCGAGAACGGCATCGTCTACGACCACAGCCGGATGGACAACGATTTTCACCCGTTTTACGCCCGGGTCGGCGATTCCTGGACCAAAATCGACTACGCGCGGAACGCCGAGTCCTGGATGAAACCCCTGGTGCGCGGCGAGGAAACCGATCTGGTCGAGATCGGCGCCAACTGGTACATCGACGATCTGCCGCCGATGATGTTCATCAAGAAAGCCCCGAACAGCCATGGCTTCGTCAACCCGCGTCATCTGGAGGAGATCTGGCGGGACCAGTTCGACTGGGTCTACCGCGAGTACGACTACGCGGTCTTCCCGATCACGATCCATCCCGACGTGTCGGGGCGGCCCCAGGTTCTGCTCATGCTGGAGCGATTCATCGAGCACATCAATGGCCACGACGGCGTGCGCTGGGCGACCTTCGCGGAGATCGCCGGCGATTTCAGACGCCGCTATCCGCGCTCCGGTAACGCCCGCCCGGAAAGCGTGATCGAGGAGTGGCCGGCCAACCGCGTCGCCGGCTGATCCCGACATGTGCGTCTTGTGCGGAGCCCTCTGGACCGAAGAGCACTGGGCCGAGGTCGCGGCCGACGAGCGGCCGGAGGCATCAGATGGCGTCGTGGCGCTCGAGGTCCACGTCGATCGGCGCGGCAAGCGCCTGCGCGACCGGGCCCGCCGCGCCCAACTGGTGAGCGCCATCTTCGCCGGTTATGGTCTGCAATTTCAGGATTGGGAGGGGAGCAGCTACATCTTGCGCGACGCCAAGGGAAACACGGCGATCGCGCCGGACCTGGCTTCCCTCTGGCCGGCAGCGGAGCGGATCCTCGGCGTCCCCCTCGATCCCCTCGCGCCGGCGTTCCTGGACCGTCTTCGCGCCCGCGGGCGGTGACTGATGGCGATGGCGAATGGCCGCGGCCCGACCCCGATCATCGTCGTCTCCGGTTTCCTCGGCAGCGGCAAAACGACGTTGCTGCGAAACCTGCTGCTCGATCCCCAGGCCGGCGAGGTCGCCGTCATCGTCAACGAGTTCGGGGAGGTGGGGATCGACCACCACCTGGTCCGCAAAACGGACGCGCGAACGACACTGCTGCGCAATGGCTGCGTCTGCTGTTCGATGCGTGACGATCTGGCTGAGGCGCTGCGCGACCTGCTGAGTCAGCGCGAGCGGGGCGTGATCCCCCACTTCAGCCGTGTCGTCGTGGAGACGACCGGGCTTGCCGATCCGGCGCCGATCCTGCAGACGGTCGTCGCCGAGCCGGTCGTCCGCAATCACTTCCGTGTCGAGCGGGTGGTAGCCACGATCGACGCGGTCGGTGGCGCAAACAACCTCGACACCTTCGGTGAGGCGTTGCGGCAGGTGGCGGCCGCCGACCACGTGGTGGTGACCAAGCAGGACCTCGCGGCGCCGGGCGCCATCGCCGCGCTGAAGTTGAAGCTGCGGAACATCAACCCCACCGCGGACGTCATCGACGCCAACTTCGGCCGCATCGATTTTGCGCCCGTGTTCGCGGAGGAATCGCGCCGCGGCGTTGCGGGGCGAGACTGGCTGGGGGTCAATGACCGCGCATCATTCGCTGATCCGGCAGCGCCGGAGTCCGTTCACCTCACGAGCGGCCGGGTCGTCTCCCGCTGTCTCGAGTTCGACCGGCCCCTCAACTGGCACATGTTCGGTATCTGGTTGACCATGCTGCTCCATCAGCACGGTGACCGCGTCCTCCGGCTGAAGGGGCTCCTCAACATTGGGGACGCGCGGGGGCCGCTGCTCCTGGAAGGTGTGCAGCACGTCATCCACGCGCCGCGGCACCTCCGGGCGTGGCCGGACGCGGACCGCGGCAGCCGGATCGTCTTCATTGCGCGCGACCTGGACCTGGCTCAGGTGGAGGCTTCGCTGGCCGCATTCCAGGATCTCGTCTTTGACGGCGATGTTCTTCTTCATTAACAGCGGCACGCTCGGCAAGTTCATCGGAAATAGGGAATCCATCGATAGAGACATTCGTCCGCCAATGCTTTCACAGCCACTCCCTGAGAAACCCAATCACCTCGGCCCGCATCGCCGCCGTCTCCAAATGCCCGGTCGCATGCCGTGATAGCCGC
>JACCXM010000324.1 GCA_013697005.1 Chloroflexia bacterium
GGCTCGTCGGCGCTCTTGCGGCGCAGAGCCTCATCCCAGAGCGCGAACCGCTCTTGATGCTCGAAGTTCTCCACCATATGGTCGCACGGGGCAAACCCCAAGCGCACGAGGGCCTCACGCATCGATGCAGTGCCGGTGCGCCCGAATCCCGCACCGATGACTTGCAGCGTCGGCGCGGGAATCCCCGCGTGCCTGGCTGTCTCTATCATGAACTGGTCTCCTCTCGCGTGCCAACGGTCGGATTACGGCACGAGAGTTGCTTGGCGGGCAGCTTGTGCGATGCCGTCACTGGGGTCCACCACCAGGAGCGGATCGAAGCCTGACGCGGCTGTGACTCGGGTGACAAAGATATCGGTCGGGATGACGTCTGCCGTATCGCGCGCCAGGATGACGAGCGTGGCACGATGGACCTCGGCGGCGCACATGCTGCCGTAGCCGAGATCGGGATAGTCGCTGGTCGCCGTGGCGTCGGCGAGGAAGACGACCTGGAAGTCGCGGAAGAACGCGCCGCGGGCGGTGGCGTGACAGCAGTTCTCTGTTGTGACCCCCGTGATCACCACCGTGGTCACCCCCAGCCCGCGCAGAATCATCTCCAGATCCGTGCCATAAAAGGCGCTAAAGCGGTGCTTGGTGATCACGATCTCACTGTCACGGGGAGCGATCTCGGGGAAGATGGCGACGCCGGGTGAGCCCGCCACCAGCGCGTCACGTCGGGCGATCGCCGGGGCATGCGCGAGGAGTCCCAGATCACAGCCTTCTGGCCGGTGAACGTGCGCCGTGTAAATGACCGGAATGCCCTCCTCACGGCAGCAGGCGAGCGCCCGCTGCAGGTGCGGCACCATGGCACGGCCAGCAGATGACTCCAAGGGTGCTCCTGGGGCCACGAAGTCATTCTGCATGTCCACCACGATCAGGGCCGTCTTACCAGGGTCGATGTGTTCCACGCGGTACATGATGCGTCCTCCTCGACGATCGAAACCCTCATGCCCACTCCACTGGACGAGCCTGTGTGAGACGCTATGCCTTGCGCCCTAGCTGACTGGCCCCGCCTCCTTTCTCGTCGCCTGCATCCTGCGGCGACCCGTTCTCCGTCGGGTCCCAGGCGGCCCGGAGAATCGCCACGATCTCATCCACCAACCGCGCAAAGCGATCCGGGGGGCTTACCAGCCGGTGCTTGCCCACGTGGGCTGCGACGAGGCCGAGGCGCATGGTGATCAGGAGGTGGGTCGCCTCCTCCGGTGAGAGGTTTGGCTGCATGACTCCCGCCTCGATCACCTCGGTGATCCCGCCCACGGCAGCCTCATACAACTGCCGCACCTCCTCCAGACTCTCCGGGCTCAGCACGAACCCTGGGACCGGCACGTCGAAGACCAGGTGATAGAGATCCGGGTGCTCCTCGGCCAGGGCCAGGCGCAGCGCAAACCAGGCGTGGATGCGATCCCAGTCAGGCGAGGTCGTCCGCCACAGTTCCGCCTCGGCCTCCCGGAAGAGTCGAATCCCCAGGCGATAGAGCGCGTCATAGAGCGCCATCTTGCTCGGAAAGTAGGTGTAGATCTCCGTTGTCGACATAACAAAAAAAAAAACGATCTCGTTCAGGTTGAGTGCCGCGGCCCCCTGCTCACGCATGATCTCGCGCGCGACTGCCAAGATCCCGGAGCGCATCTCCTCGTAGTTGCGCTGCCGGCGTTCCCGCACGGAGAGGCCGCGTGTGCTCATGCTCGCCTCAGTCGCCATATCGCCTCGCCGAGTAAATGCTCGTTAGAGCGGTGAATGCGGTTAAATGATTCGAATGGCGATAACCTATCGTGCGAGAGGCTCGGTGTCAAGACCTATGTATGACTGGAGCCATGCGGAACCGGGTCCAAGCTCGCCTCGGTGTGGCAGCCGCCGATCGGCTCGATGTGGAGCGTGTTTCACAGGCCTTGGTCGGGAACATAGAATCGCGTCCTGTGCGGCTTCGAGGTCGCTCCGCTTTACACTGCAGTGCCGGTCACGGCGGGCGCGTCGCTTTCTTTTCGGAGGACGACGATGCGCGTGTTGATCACAACCAACGCCGGGGCAGGGCACTGGCACCCGCTTGTCCCGGTTGCCCAAGCACTGCGCGCGAGCGGACATGAGGTGGCCTTCGCAACCTCCCCACTTGGTTGTGCCGCGCTCACGGCGCTCGGCTTCCCCTGCTTTCCGGTTGGCGCCGACGAGACGGCCGAGGAGGCACAGTCGCGGCGGGAGCAGGCGGCGGCGCTGCCCGGCACGGAGTCTGCCGCCTGGAACTGGGTCAACCTCTTCGCCCGGTCCTGGGCCGCGCGTCGCCTCCCGGACCTGGTCGCCATCTGCGAGGAGTGGGAGCCGGCGGTTCTCGTGCGGGAGGACATGGAGTTTGCCGGCTGCATCGCCGCCGAGCGCTACGACGTGCCCCACGCCACCATCCAGGTCACCGCCTGGCGTCCCTGGTTGCGCCCGCACGTGGCCGGGGTGCTCAACGATCTTCGGGAGACCGTGGGACTGCCACCTGATCCTAAACTCGCCATGTTGGACCGGTACCTGGTCGTCGTCACGGCTCCCCCGAGCTACTGCGACCCCGCGTTCCCGCTCCCGGAGACGGCGCACGCCGTCCGGCATGTCGCCTTCGACCGCTCGGGGGATGAGGCGCTGCCGGCGTGGATGGCGACCCTTTCAGACCGCCCCATCGTCTACGCCACGATGGGCACCGCCTTCAACCGCGTGGGGGAGATCCTGAGCACGGTCCTGGAGGGCCTGCGCGACGAGCCAATCTCCCTCATCGTGACGACCGGCCGTGACCAGGACCCCGCTAATTTCGGCCCACAGCCGCGGCACGTCCAAGTCGAGCGCTACGTCCCGCAGAGCCTGCTCTTCCCGCACTGTGATGCGGTGATCATCCACGGCGGCTCCGGCACCGTACTGACCGCTCTTGAGCACGGTTTGCCGATGGTCATCATTCCGGTCTCCGCGGACCAGCCGGACAACGCCCGCCGCTGCGAGCACCTCGGTATCGCGCATCTGATCGCCCCGAAGGAGCGAACGCCAAAGGACATCCGGGACGCTGTCCGAGCAGTGTTGCGAGACCCGAGTTATCGGCGCAACGCCGAGCGACTGCGGGAGGAGATGCATGTGCTGCCAGGACCAGAACGGGTGGTCGGGTGGCTCGAGCAACTCGCGTCTGAGCATCAACCGCTGCTGGCCACTCTCTAGAGATGAGCTGTTCCCATTTTCACGTCTACGGAGTTTTGAAACCGGTTCTTCGCCTCACCTCGGATGGCGGATCGAATCGTCTCGTGGCTCACGCCGAACTCGGCTGCCAATTCACGCAACGTGCGGTTGCCGGCTTCTGCCCGGATTGCCTCAACCTGTTCTGTACTCAACTTCCGCTGCCGAGGCGACTGGTACGTGGCCCGTTTCGATCGGCCCGCGACGTGAAACGGAGGGCGGACGGCGATCAGGAGTACACCAATCGGGAGAATGCACCCAACGGACCGATCCCCGTCGCTTCCGCCGACGCGTCAGTTTAGCCGGAGAAACCGCTCCATCGATCGAGATGCCGCCAGCCGGTGCTCTACCGGCCGAAACTTCACCACTCGAGTTAACTCCGATGGAGCCGCCGCCGGCTGAGACGCCGCCGCCCGGAACTCCAGCACTGTTCGGTAAGTGCCCAGTCCCTCTGCTACTAGGCAGTTGGGTACTCGTTGTGCTTCATCGCGGACGGTGGCCCGTGCGACAATCCCGAGCAGCATCTACCAGGACAGCGCCTATAGAGACGGATCATGCCCGATCTCCCTTCAGGAACCGCCACCTTCCTTTTCACCGACATCGAAGGGAGCACCGCGCTCTGGGAGCGGGATCAGGTGGCGATGGCAACTGCTGTCGCACGCCATCTGGCTATCTTACAGGCGGCCACCGAGGCACACAACGGTGTGCTCTTCAAGGTCGTGGGGGATGCCGTCCAGTCTGCCTTCCCCACCGCACCAGATGCCGTCTCAGCAGCACTCAATGCCCAGCGGACCCTGTGCAGCGAGTCGTGGCCCGAGGGTAGTGGACCCTTGCAGGTCCGCATGGCCGTTCATACCGCGGCCGCGACACCACAGGACGGTGACTATCTCGCTCCTGGGCTGAACCGGCTCGCGCGCCTGTTGGCGGCAGGCCATGGTGGGCAAGTGCTTCTGTCGCTGGCCACGCAGGATCTTGCCCGGGACTCTCTGCCTCCAGGCGCCGGATTGCGCGACCTGGGCGAACATCCGCTACGCGATCTCTACCGACCAGAGCGGGTTTTTCAACTCCACCATCTTGACTTGCCCGCCGACTTCCCCCCGATCCGAACGCTGGCTACTCGCCCCAACAATCTTCCATTGCAACCGACGCCCTTTCTCGGCCGCGAGGACCAGGTTGCTCGGATCGTTGAACTCCTTGGCCGTGATGATGTCCGGCTCTTGACCATCACCGGTCCGGGTGGCGTAGGCAAGACGCGCCTGGCATTACAGGCTGCCGCCGACGTGCTCGAGGCCTTTCTGGACGGGGTCTGGTTCGTCGATCTGAGCGTCCTAAATGACGCGACCCTGGTGCCGCCAGCGATTGCCGGCGTGCTTGGCGTGCGAGAGGAGGACAGCGGGCAGACGGTGCGCTTGGCGAGAGCGCTCGGTGGCAAGCGGCTCCTGCTCGTGCTGGACAACTTCGAGCGCGTCATCGATGCAACCCAGATGGTCTCCGATCTGCTCGCCCAGGTCCCAGGTCTGGAGGTACTCGCGACGAGCCGCACGCCGTTGCATGCGTATGACGAGCGGGAGTACCCGCTGGCTCCCCTGCCCCTCCCCGACCCAGCTCACCTGCCGTCAGAAGAGGGAATGAGCCAGTAC
>JACCXM010000423.1 GCA_013697005.1 Chloroflexia bacterium
GCCGACGCCACTCTGCCATTGGATTCCCGAGCGCCGCGGCCGCGGATGCGGGGGCTATTGCTCCTGTCCCTAGGGGCGTGGCCGATCCGCCCCGCCTCGTCATTTTTCCACCTCTCCGCGACGGCATGTCGCAACGCCGTTACGCCGTCGTGAACGATCGAAAGGCCGCACTATGTGGTTTGCCAAGGAGATTCGCGCGGTCCGTGAGCGGGATCCCGCCTCTCGCTCTACTATCGAAGCGATTCTCACCTCTCCGGGACTGCACGCGATCGCGCTGCATCGGGCGGCGCACTGGCTCTGGCGGAGGGGTCTGTTTCTGCCGGGGCGTCTTGTCTCGCACCTGAATCGAGCTGTCACCGGCGTCGAGATTCATCCCGGGGCCAGAATCGGACGCGGGGTGTTCATCGATCATGGCATGGGCGTGGTGATTGGTGAGACCGCCTCGGTTGGAGACAATGTCACGATGTACCAGGGCGTTACCCTCGGTGGCACTGGTAAGCAACGTGGCAAGCGCCATCCAACGGTCGAGGATGACGCGGTCATTGGCGTGGGCGCCTCGGTGCTGGGTGCAGTCACGGTCGGGGAGGGCGCTCGGGTCGGAGCAGGATCCGTTGTGCTGAAGGACGTGCCGCCTCATACCACCGCGGTCGGTCTGCCCGCCCGCGCCGTCTCGTGGCGCGATCCGGCATCGGGCGAGATGCGGCGGCTGGAACACCTGCCGGATCCCGATCGGGATTCGATGCTGTCGATGATGCAACGGATCGAAGAGCTCGAAGGACGGGTGCGTGAACTGGAATGTGAACGGGCCGATTGCGAACCGGTTGTAACATCCAGATAGGTTTGACGCCCGGCGTCGTGCTCGGTCTACAAGGAGTGCCGCACCATGACCTCCACGGGAACGCGGCCCGAGTCAGCACACGCGGTCGAAGAAATCCGCGTCTACAACACCCTCAGCCGGCGCAAGGAACCGTTCGTGACGATCGAGCGGGGTCTGGTGCGTATGTATGTCTGTGGGGTGACGCCCTACGACAGCGCCCACGTCGGACATGGGATGTCCTTACTGGCGTTCGACATCATTCGCCGCTATCTCGAGCACTGTGGCTACCAGGTGCGCCATATCCAGAACTTCACCGATATCGACGACAAGATCATCGCCCGCGCCAACGTGGAAGGGATCGCGCCCGACGCGCTGACCACCCGCTTCATCGCCGAGTGGGAGACCCAGTCGCGCGCGCTCAACGTGTTGCCGGCAACGCAGTATCCCCGCGCCACCGATGAAATCGGGCCGATCGTGGCGATGGTGGAGCGGCTGATCGAACGCGGCCATGCCTATGCGGTCGACGGCGATGTCTACTTTCGGGTCCGCTCGTTTCCCGGGTATGGCAAGCTGTCGCACCGCGAGTTGGACGATCTTCTCTCTGGGGCACGAATCGAAATCGACGAGCGGAAAGACGATCCGCTCGACTTCGCGCTCTGGAAAGCGGCCAAACCGGGGGAACCGCACTGGGATTCGCCGTGGGGACCAGGTCGCCCCGGCTGGCACATTGAGTGCTCAGCGATGAGCTCGACCTACCTCGGCGGTCAGATCGATATCCACGGCGGCGGCGCCGATCTGGTTTTCCCGCATCATGAGAATGAGATCGCGCAGAGCGAAGCCTTCCTCGGCGTGGAACCGTTCGCTCGGTACTGGGTACACAATGGTCTGGTGCGATCCGGCGCGGACAAGATGTCGAAATCGCTCGGAAACTTCGTCCGGCTCAAGGAGATCATCGATCGTGGCTTGGGCGCGGCCTTCCGACTGATGGTGCTGCAAAGCCACTACCGAGCGCCGTTGACCTACTCTGAAGACGCGTTGCTCGCCGCCGAGAGGGGTCTGGCACGACTGCGGTTGGCGGCGGGCGCTGATGCCATCGAGGCAGCCGGATTCGAGGAGGAGTCCGGTGGCACTATTCGCGTGGCCGATCTCGCACACTTTGCGGAGGAGACAGATTGCCGCTTCCATGAAGCGATGGATGACGACTTCAACGCCCCGGAAGCGCTGGCGGCACTCTTCGAGCTGGCCCGGGCGATCAACCGGGAGCGCGGCGCCGTTGGCTCTTTCGAGTCGATTGAACCGGCGCAGGCGACGCTCGTCGCGCTTGGCGGCGTGCTTGGTCTCGAATTGGAGAACCCCGAAACAACCACTGCCGTCGATGCCGCCCCCTTTATCGATCTGCTCCTGCGCGTGCGCGAGGACCTGCGGCAGCGGCGGGAATGGGCGCTCTCCGATCTGATTCGAGACGAGCTCGGAAGCCTGGAGGTCACGGTTGAAGATACGGCGGCGGGAGCCACCTGGACGCTCCGACGGGGATAGATCGAAGCCAGGTCGCGACCCCGGAAAACCCGGGCGCCGGCGATCTCCACCTCCCTCCCGAGGCGATAAACCCGCGCGAAGGGATGAAAAGCCCGCCCGTCGTTCAGACACGTCACCACCGCGGCCAGAGAAGGGACCACCGCGCGCGCGACCGCAGTCAGGGGGAGGAGGACCGCGCGGACTGGCTCGGCAGCCGCCTCCCCTTGCCCCGGTGCTGGCGCGGACGGGCCGCGAGCTGATCTTTGGCCGCAATGCCGTCATGGAAACGCTGCGCGGGAGGCGGGAATTGGAGCGGCTCTTCGTTGCCGAGGGTGTGCGGGAGGACGAACGGTTACGGGGGCTGCTGGCGCTGGCTGCCGAGCGGGGGGTCGAGATCGACCGCATCCCGCGGCTAATGCTCGACGACGCTACACGCGGCGCCAATCATCAAGGTGTCGCGCTCGAGGTGGAGCCGTACCGCTACGTTCCGTTTGACACGCTGCTCGAGCACGTGGGCACGATGCTGGTCCTCGACCATCTGCAAGACCCGCAAAACGTCGGCACGCTGTTCCGCGCTGCAGAGGCCGCTGGTGTCGCGGGGGTGGTGCTGCCCGCGGATCGCGCGGCGGACGTGACACCGGCGGTGGTCAATGCTTCGGCCGGCGCGGTCGAACATCTGCGGGTCGCCACGGTTCCGAATCTGGCGCGGGCGCTGGAGGCGCTGAAAGGAAGCGGCCGCTGGGTCGTCGGTCTCGATGCGGGACCGACCGCGACGAATCTCTTTGACACTGACATTCCGACGCCGGCCGCCCTCGTCGTCGGGGCCGAGGGGTCGGGTCTCGGCACGAATCTGCGCAAATACTGCGATTTGCTCCTGGCGCTGCCCATGTTGGGCCGCATCGAGTCGCTCAATGCCGCGACCGCTGGCGCGATCGCCCTCTATGAGCTGCTGCGAAGGGAAGGCGACGGGACCACGACGAATTGAGCAACCTCGGCGACAATGCCACAACGCCACGCGGGATGGCGTCATGCGTCACGAGAACGAAGAGGATGCGCAATGACCGATCTGTCTCAGGTGGCGCCGATCGACGAGAAGGATCTCGCGTTCTTGCAAGGGGTCGACAGCCCGACCATCGCCAACGCCATCGAACCGTTCAAAGTCCGTGACCGGATGGAGGGCTTCATCGGCGGCGAGGTCCGCTGTCTTTTCCCGGAGATGCCGCCGATGGTCGGTCTGGCCCTCACCGTCACCATGACTCACACCCCCGGCCCCATCGCCGGCCGCGAGAATTGGTTCCGCATGTATGAGGCGCTCGAAGCCATTCCGGCGCCGTCGGTTCTGGTCGTCCAGGACGTCAGCGGCGCGCCGAATCGTTGCGCGCTCGCTGGCGAAGTGATGGCGACGCTGGCAAAAAGACTCGGCGCGGTGGGGATGGTGACCGACGGCGCGGTGCGCGATGTGCACGAAGTCCGTGCGCTGGGGTTTGCCTACTTCGCGCGCTATCTTGTGGTTTCTCACGGGAACTTCGATATCGTCGATATCGGAACGCCGATCGTACTTGATGGACAGGAAGTGAAGACGGGCGACGTACTCCACGGTGATGCCAACGGGATCGTCATCGTACCGCGCGAGGTGCTGTCCGGTCTGGCGGACGCGGTCCAGGAGGTGCGCACGCGGGAGCGGGCGACGATGGACTTCATCCTCAGCCCCGAGTACACGCTGGTAGCGGCGCGGCAGCGGGCGGGCTATTGAACAGGCGGTCAGTCGGCGGCGGTAGCGACCAGACCTGGGTTCGCGCCGAGGTCGCGCAGCGCCTCGATCGCGCAGTTGCGGCCTGGCGCGCCGAAGACCGCGCCGCCGGGCCAGGCGCCTGAACCACAGAGATAGAGCCGGTCGACCGGGGTGCGGTAGCCGCTATAACCGGGCA
>JACCXM010000359.1 GCA_013697005.1 Chloroflexia bacterium
GCTCCGAGGCGGTCGTCGATGTCTGCGTTCGCGCCGAGCGGGCGAATGTGGCCCACGCGTGGAGCGTGATGCCGGCCACCGCGCTCGACACCCTCACTCTTCTGGCCGCCGCCGCGACGAAAACCGAGCGCATCACCCTGGGCACTTCGATTGTGCCCGCCTTTACCCGGCACCCATTGAGTTTTCTCACCCAGGTCATGGCGCTGGAAGGACTGGCACCCGGCCGCTTCGATCTCGGCATCGGCACCGCCCACGCGCGAACGATGGTCGACGTCTACCACGTCGACTTCGATCGCCCGCTACGCCGTCTCACCGAGTATCTGGAGATCGTGCAGCCAGCCTTGAAAACCGGATTCGTCCATTTTACGGGGGACTATTACCAGGCGGACTTTTCATTTCCGGAAGCTCCTGGCACCACGGTGCCGATCGCCGCGCTGCGCGCGCCCGCGTTCCGGCTCGCGGGACGTCTGGCCGATGGCGCCATGAGCTGGAACTGCCCCACCGCCTACATCCAGCGGGTGGCCATGCCGGCGCTGGAAGAAGGGGCCGCCAGCGTTGGCCGCGAGCGGCCCCGGATGATGGTCCACGTTCCGGTGATGGTCACGACCGACCGGGCCGAGGTCCACCGCCGCGCTGGCGAGCAACTGCGCTACTATGCGGCCGCGCCGTTTTACGCGCGCATGTTCGGGGACGCCGGGTATCCGCTGAAACCGGACGGCGCGGTGACTCCCGAGTTGATCGACGATCTCGTCGTCAGCGGCACCGCGGACGAGATCGCGGCGCAGCTGCGGCAGCGTCTCGACCTCGGTTTCGACGTGCTGATGGTCAATCCGCTGCGCACCGAAGACGACGCCCGCCACGAGGACCAGGTGCTGGAGGTTTTGGGCAGTCTATAGTCGACAGTCGACAGTCGACAGTCGACAGTTGATTGAGAGGGCACCCGGGAAACTCATCCGGCGGCGCCCCGGATTCGCCAAATCCGACCGTTATAGATTGGTCAGTCGATTGCCAACTGCCGACTTTCGACTGTCGACTCGCCACCCAAATAGCGCAGGGCCACGTTGACCATCGATTCCATGCCGATCGCCAACGCCGCCTCATCCAGGTCGAAGCGGGGGTGGTGATGGCCCCAGACCAACCCTCGCTCCGGGTTCTGGCTGCCGACGAACCAGAACGCGCCCGGCACTTCCTGCAGGAAATAGGAGAAATCCTCGGCGCCCATCATCAACGGCGCGTGGCGCACCCCGTCCGCACCGACCACTTTGGCCGCTTCCTCGCGCACGAGCTCCGTCATCGCCGGGTCGTTGACCGTTGCCGGGTAGCCGCGGGTGTAGGTGAACTCGACCGCGGCGCCCATCGCCGTGGCGATCCCGCGCGCCAGGGTTTCGATCCGCGCTTCCAGGAAATCGCGGTTTTTGGCGTTGAAGGTGCGCACCGTGCCGCCCAGCTCCGCGGTATCGGGGATGACGTTGAACGCCTCCCCCGCCTTGAAGGTGCCGACGGTGACGACCGCTTCTTGAGTGGGGTCGACCGCGCGCGCCACCAGCGTCTGCAGGGCGGTGACGATCTGGGCCCCGATGACAATCGGGTCGATCGAGTCGTGCGGTTTCGCGCCGTGGCCGCCCTTGCCGCGGATGACCAGGTGAAAGCGGTCGGCGGCGGCCATCATGGGACCAGGGCGCAGCTCAACCACCCCGACGGGGTTGTCCTGATCGATGTGCAGACCGAACGCGGCATCGACTTTGGGATCTGTTAGTACACCGGCGTCAATCATCGGTTTGGCCCCGCCCGGAGGCGATTCTTCGGCGGGTTGGAAGAGCACCTTCACCGTTCCCGCGAATTCGTCGCGGCGGTCCATCAGGAGGCGGGTCACCCCGAGGAGCATGGCGGTGTGCGCGTCGTGCCCACAGGCATGCATCACTCCCGGTGTCTGCGAGCGATATTCGACGTCGTTTTCCTCGAGAATGGGCAGGGCATCCATATCCGCGCGCAGCAGGACCGTGCGCCCCGGACCCGTTTTCGTACCGTGGATGAGCCCGGTGATGCCGGTTTCGGCTATTCCGTTCCGCACATCCGCGACACCCAGCGCCCGCAGCCGCTCCGCTACGATGCCGGCGGTGCGCACTTCCTGAAACGCCAATTCCGGATGCTCGTGAAAATCCCGGCGGTCCGCCACCACGCCGGGCATGATCTCATCGATATCGTCGCGCAATACGGTTGCCTGCAGCACGTGATCTTCCTTCCCGGCGATTGAGCACCGTGCTCAACACGTGTCATTCCGACGCAGGAGGAATCTCGTTCCTCACGAACGGACGCGGTGTGCGGCGGAGATGCCTCGTTCCTCGGCATGACACGATTTTCGCATGCCGCTGTTGTGAGCGGATAGAGACCAAGAGATCACGATACCAGCGCGCGTGGTAGCCTCGGCGAAGGACCATACCAAGGAGTGACACGTGAACGATGCGCCCGACCGACGGCCGGCCGTTTCTGAAGCCGAAGCCACCCGTCTTGCCACGGAGGCGGTCGAGCTTGCTGGTGGCGCGCGCATGATCTACCGCGGTCCGCGCCAGCCGTTCAGCCCGAATGCCCGTGAGGTATTCGAGGTCGACGGTGTTGCGATCGAGGTCCGGTGGGGCGAGATCAGCTCGCCGGCAATCGTCACCGCCGTTGGCTACGTCTTCGAGATCAACGACGACGGGATCGAGCTGCTGGTGCGGCCGCCCAAATCGCGATCATGATTGCGGCGGCACGAGCGCCTCGATGTCGTTGAGGTGCGTATTCCTGTGCTCGGAGCGGTCCAGCTTGACCTGGTTGAGTCTGCGGATTTCCGGGATGAGGGTCTCCGCGGTGGCCGCGGCGGCCTCGTCCGCGGCCGTGGCCGCGGCGATCGCCTCGTGAGCCGCCGCGCGGGGTGGGATCAGCAGGGTCAGGTGCGGCAGCCCCTCATTGATGGTGTCGTAGTCGTACGGTGAGGCGAAGACGCCTTCCTGGGCGAACCGCCGCAGTAGAATCGCCGCGCGGCGGTCATAAAAGGCGAGGTGGGCCAGGGTGTCGGCGATGATCCAGCCATCGGGCAATGGGCGAAGCAAGTCGTCGTCACTGAGGCGCTCCACGAGCCGGCGTAACCGCTGCTGGGATTCCCGGTTGCGCTCTATGTAGTTGGTATCCATGGCTGAGTTCTCCAATCATTGGTCTCCCTCGCCCGGCCCGACGGGAGTGGGAGGTATGGCGTTGGCACCAGAGAAATTCGCGTCCTGGCGACGTGAACCCTCACCCCAACCCCTCTAGTGTGCGCAGGGAGAGGGGCTCTGTGGGGCGCCGAATGGCTTCAACGCGCTCTACCTCTCCCTGTCAGCCATCGAGCCGGGAACGGGGCTTTGCGATTCCCGATTCGGTGGGCTGATGGCGATCTCGGTGGGGGCGGGATGTCCGCCGTTACCGATGGGACCGGTGACTCCTGGGGCGAATCCCGGCGGCGCCACCGAGCCTCGCATCCAGCGCCAACCCGGCAGCGCCGAGAGCCCGGCAAGACGGGCCTCGCGCCGCGCTTCGGTGTATTGGGACAAGAGCACCTGAATCGCCGCCGCAACCGGGATGGCCAGCAACGCGCCGGCGACGCCCGCCAGCTCGGTCCCGGCCAGAATGGCGATGAAGACCGCCAGCGGGGTAAGCCCCACGGCGCCACGCATGACCCGCGGCACCAGCACCGCGTTTTCCAGCATCTGCAGCGCGAAAATGAACCCAATGACGAGGAGGGCTTTCTGCCAGCCCTGGGTGAGGGCGATGATAACCGCGGGGATGCCTCCCAACCAGGGACCGAGGATGGGGACGATTTCCGTAATGCCGGCCCAAAGACCGAGCAACGGCCAGAAGTTGACGCCCATCACGGCGTAGCCGACGGTGGCGGTGGCGCCGATCACGAGGCAGAGGGTGAGCTGCCCGCGCAGCCAATCGCCGACTTTCTGCTCGACTTCGTCCCAGGTCCGGCTGACGCGAATCCGGGTTTCCGGCGAGGTGGTGCGCAGGACAATCTGCCGCAACCAGGCCTTCTCCATCAAGTAATAGAAGGAAATGATCAGCACCGTCACCAGTCCGATCAGCGCGCCGCCGATCCCCGTCAGCAACCCGACCGCCGCTCCCTGGGGAACGGAGATGCCTCCGCCGAGACTGGGATTTTCGATAAACGCGATACCGCGCCCGAGCAACTGCTGGCCGACGCCGTTGAGGAGCGTGTTGCCGCTGCCTTGCCAGGCTGCCCGTAACTCGGCCAGTGACTGCGGCGCCTCGGTGCGGAAGAGGACGGCCTGCTCCCGCACGGCGGGCGACACGACGAGGAACAGGACGGTGATCCCTCCGATCAAGGCGATGTACATGATCAGGATTGCCAGCGGCCGCGGCACATGCCGCCGTTCCAGGGCGTCAACCGGCCGCTGGATCACGGTGGCGAAGACGAGAGAGAGCAACACGAGCACGAGGACGAGTTGGATCTGGATCAGCAGGTAGCCAACGACCAGAACGATCAGCAGCGACGCGGGGGTGATCCCCGACCGCCGCTCGCTCGGTGGTGGCGCCGGCGGCGGCGGCTCGCTCGCCGGTGTCGGTGGGCGCATTGGCGCGAGGCGCCGGTCATCCATCAGGAGATCCCTTGCTCCCGGCCGGTTGGCGCAATCTGCCAGTAGCGGGCGTCCAGGGGATCGACCCGTTCTCGCTGGCGCTCCCGCGGCAGGCTGTTCCAGACCGTGGGAAAGGAAAAGACCTCGCTGCCATCGACGACCATGCGCCGCGCGGCGCCGAAGGGTTTGTTGACGGGAAAAATCTCTCGCGGCGGCCGGGAGATCACTTCGGTCTGGAACCAGCCATGCTCGGGACAGCGGCCGGCGTGCACCTGCCAGAAAAGGTCCGCGGTCACACCGCCGATATCGCGCACCATCACGTCGTCCAGCTCGCGGCCGCAGATTGGGCAACGCATCGGGGTGCGAGCCTGCACCCGATCGCGTGAGGGGAACTTGGCTTCCATGCGCGGGAGTCTAGCATCGGTACTTGCGCCACGCGACCACGGTTATGGCGGATTGGCGCGCCCGATTCTGAATGGTAGGATGGCGCGAAAGGGTGAAATCAGACGGGGGTGCATATGAGCGAGCAGCAATCCGCCAACGGCCAGCAACGTCTCTTCAACGGCTTGATCGCCACGTATCGAGAGCTCAATCTCAAAGTGCGGCCCCAACCCGAGGCACGGCTCAGTCTGGGCCGTTCCGGGGAAACGGTGCGCGACGTCATCATCGAATTGCGCGACATCGAGCTGCGCTTTTCGCAGGCGCTGAAAGACCGGCTCACGGGCGCGGCGATGGCGGACGTCCTGGCGGGCGAGGACGCATCGACGCAACTCGAAATTCCCTCACCCGACGACACGACGAGTGAGGTGCTTTCCCAGTTCGGGACCGCCCGCGAGTCGACGCTGGCGATGTTGCAGCAGATGCCACCGGAAACGTGGGACGATCAAAGCCTGGGCGAACTGACCATTCGTGACGCGACTGACAGTCTGCTCGCCAACGATGCCGAACATCTGGAACAGATCGTCACGCTGCTCGGATCGCCGTCAGGGTCATAGGGTCATAGGGTCATAGGGAGCAACGAGATGACGACCAATCACGCTCCTATCACCCCATCACCCTAACACCCCATCACCCACGGCTCACCGCCGGCCAAGCGTGACGTCGACCGAGCGCTCGCGTCCGTCGCGAAGGATCGTGACCGGGACGGTTTCGCCTGGCTCGTGCGCGTAGAGGGCCTCGGGAAAGGTCGTTTGGCCGGAAATGCGGCGATCGCCGATGGCGAGAATGATGTCGCCTTCTTCGATCCCCGCGTCCGCCGCCGGGCCTCCCGCCTCCGTTGAGATGACGAACGCGCCGTAATCAACCGGCAAATCGTTCTGGGCGGCCAAATCCGGCGAGATCAGCTCGAAGCGGACGCCGATGAGGGGATAGGCCACTTCGCCATTTTCGATCAGCTCGCTGGCGATGCGTGCGACGTGGTTCGACTGGATGGCGAAGAAGAGCCCCTGCACCGGGATATACCCGGATTGGGGAATACCGAGCGTGTTGACGCCGATGACGCGGCCCGCGATGTCGAAGAGCGGCCCGCCGGAATTGCCGGGGTTGATCGCCGCGTCGTGTTGAATCAGGTCGGTGTAGATCCCCTCCCCGCTGCCGGATGATCCGGTCGGGAAGTCGCGGTTGAGGGCACTGACAATGCCACTGGTGACCGTGCCCGAGAATTCGCCGAGCGGGGAGCCGATCGCCAGCACCGGCTGGCCTTGCTGCACCGTGTTGGAATCGCCGAAGGCGACGGTGGCGGGAACCGGACCCTCGATCTGTACCACGGCGAGATCGCTCCGGGGGTCGGCGCCGACCAGGGTGGCATCGCGTTTCTCGCCATCGGACAGAATGACCTCGAAGCCCGTGCCGCCTTGCACGACATGCTCGTTCGTGACGATATGCCCCGAACCGTCGATGATGAATCCCGTGCCACGGCCGGCCTCGACCTCGGTCTGACCGAAGAACCCGTTGTCGAACTGCTGCTCGTTGATGACCGTGACCACCGCCGGCATCACGCGGTCGACAATATCGACGGCATCGAAGGTCACGACATAGAGACCGTCTGACGCTGCTTGCCCTGCTGCTGGACTGGCCACGATCACCGCGCCCACCTCTTCCAGATTGACCGTCACCGGCACGGCGGTTGTGGTCGGTGGCGGGGTCGGTGGCGGCGACGTATCCTCCATTGGCGCGCACGCGGTGAGCAGAAGCGCCGCCGCCAGCGTTGCCGCCAGGTGCGGCCATCGGGCTACCATCAGGTGCGTCTCCCATACGTGGGCGCCCGCTACGCCGTTGCGGCGCGATGGCAAGCACCCGGTGCGGATATTCCGCGTATATCGTCGCACGACTCGACAATTGCGCACATGCAACGGCTTACGGGGTGATGAGGTGATGGGGTGATGGGGATGTCGCGGGCCGACCCGGTGCCGCTGGGCGACGTCGTGGTCGCCGGTCCCATCGAGCTTCAGGTGCGGGACGTGGTTAGCGGTCCAGAGGCAGTCGCTTCGGTGCTGGCCGCCGCGCCAACCAATAAGGAGCCTCTCCCCGGCACGACGTACGTCGTGGTGAACGTCGCGGCGCGCAATGTTGGCGCCGCGCCCCTGTGGCTCGATAACGATGCGTTCGCGGTGACCGGAGGCTCGGGGCTGATCTCCCGCTTTCTGGGGGCGAAAGCGCCCGACCCTCCGCTCAATGTGACCCTCGAACCAGGGAACCAAACCGAGGGGTGGATCGCCTTCGGGGTTCCAATCGCCGAGGAGCCGCTGCTGCTCCTGTTCGATAGCCTCCACCTCGGGGGGTCCTGGGCCGATCGGGTGCTGGCGCTGCAGGACGGGGCGCGGATCGGCGACGTCGCGCAACGCATCGCCGAACCAAATAGCCTTGGCGCCGCGTTCGAGAGCGCGCTCGGCATCGGAGAAACGGCGGTCACCGCGGAATGGTCGGTCTCCCTGCGCGACGTCGTCTCGGGCGCCGCCGCGTTCGATCTCGTGGACTATCGCACCGGCGCGCTGGGGGTCGGAGACGCCACTGGGGAAGACGGCTCGGTGTGGGTCGCGCTGCGTTTCGCGATCCAGAACGTGCAGGCCGGGGGCGCGCTGACCTGGTTCCCCGCCAACGCCTTCGGATTGGTAGACGATGCCGGCAATCCGCTGCTCGACATCGCCACGCTGACGCCGCCCGTGCCCGATGCCGCGGGCGGTTACTATCCGGGCGCCGCGCGGGAGGGATGGGTCATGTTCGACGTGCCCCTGGAGTACGCGACAGCAAAAGTCCGCTTTCTGCCCTTCGCCCACACCGCTCCAACGCTCGACCCGCGCTACTTTTTCTTCGGCTGAATGGATGACGAGACAACGAACAGGAACTCGCCGTGTCCACCTCGACGCTGATCGCGCGCCTACCGGCGCCGGTTCGCGCCCGCGGCGCCGATACGATCCTGGAACGGGCACGGGTCGCTGCCGCCGCGGGGTTTCTCATGGGGGTCTTTCTCGCCTTTCTCGGATTCACCTGGGATGTGCAGTGGCACACCGACGTGGGCCCGGACACCTTTTTCACCGCGCCGCATCTGGTGCTGTACGGCGGGGTGGCCATCGCCGGGTTGACCTCGTTGGCGATGGTTTTGCTCACCACCTGGTACGCCCGGCGTGGGGTAGCGACGGCGCGGGAAGGAACCGTTCCGCTTCCTGGCGGCAGGTTCCGGGGACCGCAGGGATACATCATCGGCGGGTTCGGCGCGCTCTTTTTTCTGCTCTTCGGGCTTCTCGATCAGTGGTGGCACACGCTCTACGGTTTCGACGTGACGCTGGTATCGCCACCCCACGTCGGGTTGATTCTGTCGATCATGGTCACGATGGCCGGCTGTCTCAGCGCGCTCGCCTGGCACGTGCGCACCGCCAGGGGAGAAGTGCCGCAACGGATCGTTTCCGCCGTTGGCGCCGCTTTTGCCGCCGCGGTGCTGGTGGCCTTCATCACGCCGACGCTGACCGATCTCCTGCCGTGGGTGTTGCTGGGACGCATCTCCTGGCCGAACATCGTGATCGCGGCGCTCTATCCGGCGGCGCTTCTGGTGGTCGTCTCGATCGTGCGCCGTGCCTGGGCGGGGACGCTGTTCGGTCTGCTCTTCACCGCGCTCGATCTGCTCGTGACCGCCATCATCCCCGGTATCACGCGCGATTATGCGGCCAGCATCGGGCTGTTCATGCGCGATACCACCAGCGGCGAGGTCGTCATACCCGGACTCGTGCCGACTTACGTGCTCCTCGCCGGGGCGATCGTCGATCTGCTGCTGGCCTCCGGGCGCCGGATGGGATGGCGCATCGGAATCGTCGTGCCGGTCGCGGGCGCTGCGGCGGCACTCGCCTTGCGCCTGCTGGAACCGAATCTTCCCCTCTACCAGCCGAGCCCGCTCGATCCGGCGGAGATCGCGACGCTGCGTACGGAGTTGTCCGCCGCCGTGGCCACCTCCAGTCTCATTCTGGCGCCGCTGCTCGGCGCGGGCGCGGGGTGGTTTGGCTGGTTGCTGGGGATCGTGATCAAGGGCGGTGCGGCGAGACCGTTGCCGGTCGTGCCCCAACCACAACCAGCCGTGGCCGCCGCGGTCGCGGTCGCGCTGCTGCTGCTTGCGCCAGGGTTCGCCCAGGCGCACGCTTCGGACCCGCACCATGAAACCATTCAGGCCGGGCCGTATGCGGTGCTGGTTGGCTTCAGCGAGTGGCCACCGCGCGCCGAGCGCTCACTCGACATCACGTTCGAGCCAGAGGGCGGGATCGCCGGCAAGAGCGCGATGATTCGGATCACCGATCCCGCTGGCGACTGGTACGAGG
>JACCXM010000360.1 GCA_013697005.1 Chloroflexia bacterium
GGAAAAGCTCTACCAGATTTTCAATCACCGTTATGTCGAGCGGCTGCCGACGATCGTGACCTCGAATCAGGATCACCGCCACGTCGACGAGCGGATTCTCTCCCGCCTCCTCGATACCCACCTGACACGGGACATCCTCATCGACACCGAGGATTTCCGGCGCCGCGGCCGCAACGACTACACGAAGGGCCGCCGCCCGCACTGAGTAGCGTCAGTTCCGTTGTGATCAATGGGCGTCGCCTTCGAGCGTCGCAATGGTCCACCGCCCGAAGTAGCGCATGGCGTGACCGCCGTGTTCGCGCAAGATCGCATGCGCGCGGTGCCGCTCCACATCGTCGTGGACCGGCACCGAAACAAGGGCATGGCCATACGCCAACTCTCGCCACGCCTGCTCGATCTCGTCGAGATCACTCCCCATGCTCAAACTCAATCGGGTCAGGAACCCGCGGAGACCCGCACCCCCGATGGGCTGGTCCAGCCCCGGGACGTCCTCGGCGGTGAAGACCTCGACCCGGCCGCGGGCGAAGTGGACCTCGCCGAGCGCCGAGACCACCCGGTCGGTCTCGGCGCGCTCTACGGCAGCGACGATGGTGTGGAGAGGGTACGGTGGGCGGTCTCCCCCGGCCGGCCGCAACTCGGGATGGCGTTGCACGGTGTTCATGTCTGCCTCCAGGGCGGCGATCACCGGGCGGCGATTGCCTCCGGTTTGCATCAGTTCTCGGTGTCACCCTGTGGTTCGACAAACTCGAGATCGAGCTCGATCTTCACCTCATCGCCCAAGGCCAGCTTGTCGGCGCTGAGGGGAAGCATCCCGAAGTCGATACCGAATTCGCTCCGCCGCAAGACACCGGTGGCGCTGAACCCGGCATGGTACCGGTTCTGCCCAGGGAACTCTTCGCGTCCATTGAACTCGACGCCAAATGCGATCGGCCGGGTGACGCCGTTGAGCGTGATCTCACCGAACAGGCGCCAATCGCCCTCCGCCCCGCTGATTTCCGTCGAGACGAAGCGCATGGTGGGATGAATCTCGGTGCTGAAGAAGTCGGTCGACCGCAGGTGGGCGTCGCGATCCGCATTGTTCGTGTCGATCGAGTCGAGGTCGATCGTGGCCTCCACCCGCGTTTCCGCCATGGTGGGACCGACGGCGAGCGCGGCCTCGAAGCGATCGAAGCGCCCCCGCACCTTGGCCAGACCGAGATGGCGAATCGAGAAGAGCACCGCCGAATGGGCGGGATCGGCGGCCCAGCGCCCAGTGCGCAGCGGCAGCTCGAGCATGGTCATGGTATCGAGTTGCGTCGTGGACATTCGTTTCATCTTTTCGTTTTCACTTCCTATCGGTAAGGAAGTTCTCTTTTGTAACTGATATGAGTTTATGATACTATGGTCCACGATGGAAGATGGCACGGCAAAGTCACTAAGGCACATGTGTGATACCGACGCCGGATGCGAGGTCCGGCAAATCCTGGACCGCGTCGGCGATAAGTGGTCGCTGCTGGTGATCAGCCTGCTCGGCCCGGGACCGCGTCGTTTCATGGAACTGCGGCGCGACATCGGCGTCATCAGCCAGCGCATGCTGACGCTCACGCTGCGCCAGCTCGAGCGCGACGGTCTCGTACAACGCACCGTCTTCCCGGTCGTCCCGCCCCGCGTCGAGTACCGGCTCACGCCGCTGGGAGCGACGCTGCTGGAGAGTATTCAGGGCCTTGTTTCGTGGGTGCTGGCCAACAGAGAAGAGATCGCCACCGCCCGCGCCACGTACGATACGCGCCAGCTGGATGAGTCGCTCGTCACCGCTTCCGGTTCATGAAATAAGCGAGTCTCTCGCCCCCAGACGTTCCCCCCTCTCAGGGCTCGAGGGGAGAGGGGGCAGGGGGGTGAGGGTTCACGCCCACTCACCAATCCGCCACCGCCCCATCCACATGCCAGAGGGAGGGCTGCGTCGTCCGGGTGTAGGGACGTTGCTCGTGGGCGCGCACGGCGTCCCAGTCGAGCTGGACACCCAGCCCCGGCGCGGTGGGCGGCTCGACCCAGCCGCCGGGCAGCCAGGTAAAGGGCGTGGCGAAGAGCCGTTCCACCTCCGGCGGGTGATCGACCAGGAATTCCTGAATCAGAAAATTCGGCGTCGCGAAATCGAGCTGAATACTGGCCATCGTCAGTAGCCAGGAGTAGGGGTTGTGGGGCGCCACCCCGACGAACGATACCTCCGCCGCGGCGGCGATCTTGCGCGCCTCCAGGATACCGCCGCAGTGGGCGATATCCGGTTGCAACACGTCGGCCGCGCCGAGCGCCAGCACGTCGCGGAATCCCCATTTGGTGAACAACCGCTCTCCCGTCGCCACCGGGATCGCGATCGCTCCGGCGACCGCGGCCATCGCCCGCGGGTCTTCCGGCAGCACCGGTTCCTCGAAAAAGAAGATGTCGAACTCGTCCAGCGCTTGAGCCATCTGGATCGCCGCCGTTGGCGAGAGACGGCCATGGCAATCGATCAGCACGTCGACGTCGGGACCGACCGCGTCCCGGATTAGCCGCAACTGGTGGCGCGCCTGGGACAACTCGCGTTGCCCGGCCACGCCCGGCACCGCGTCGAAGGGCGCCAGTTTGAGCGCGCCCCACCCGGCCTCGACCAGCCGGGCGCATGATGCGGCGACGTCTTCCGCCGTCTCGCCGCGCGGGCCGTTGGCGTAGAGACGGACCCGATCGCGCACCCGGCCTCCGAGGAGCGCGTACACCGGGACGCCGAGTGCCTTGCCCAGGATGTCCCACAACGCCTGCTCGATGCCGGAGATGGCGCTGCCGATGACCACCCCGCCGCGCCAGAAGGAATGGCGGTAGATGGTCTGCCAATGGTGCTCGATGCGGGTTGGATCTTCGCCGATCAGATAGTCCGCCACGTCGTTGATGGCGCCGGCCACGGCCTCGGTTTTCCCTTCGAGACTGGCCTCGCCGAGACCAATGATCCCTGCGTCGGTACGCACCTCGACGAAGATCAGGTTCGTGCGCCCGGCGAAGAGAACGTGCGGGATGACCTCAGTGACCCGCAGGTTCAGGTCCGGGCGGGCAGCCGGGGCCGCATCTGTCGTCGGTTCCATTACCCCATCACCCATCACCCATCACCCTCGTCACCAGTCGGCGACCGCGCCATCGTCGTGCCATAGCGCCGGCGGCCGCCCCACGACCGGAGGAAAGCGCTCAACCGCCTCGAGATCGAGGGTGATCCCCAGTCCCGGCGCGTGCGGCAGCGCGAAGTAGCCCTCTTCGTCCATTTCTGGTAAGGGCGAGACGACGGCGTCTTTCCACGGCTCCGGGTCGGTGATGACCTCCTGCATCAGGAAATTCGGCGTCACTGCATCGAGGTGCAGCGAGGCCATGGTGTTGACCCAGCTCCAGGGGTTGTGCGGCGCAACCGACACGAAGTGCATCTCCGCCAGCGCCGCGATCCGCCGCGCCTCGGCGATACCGCCGCTCTGGATGATGTCCGGTTGCACCACGCCGATGGAGCGCGAGGCCAGCAGCTCGGCAAAACCCCAGCGGGTGTAATGCCGCTCCCCGACCGCGATCGGCACCGCCGATTTGCGGGCGACACGCACCAGCGCCGCGTCATTCCCGGGCAGACATGGCTCCTCCAGAAACGTGATTCCCAGCGGCGCCAGGGCGGCGGCGGCGCGCACGGCCACCGGCGGCGAGAGGCGGCCGTGGGCATCGATCATCAGCTCGATCTCCGGTCCCACCGCCTCGCGCACCGCGCGCACCTTCGCCACGCCGGTTTCGATCCGGCGTTTGCCGGTCAGGAGCGGCATGGCCTCCCAGGGAGCCATCTTGAGCGCGGTGTAACCGCGCGCCACGAGATCGGCCGCGGAACGGGCCATGTCTTGCGGGGTGTCGCCGCGCGGTCCGTTGGCGTAGGCGCGAATGCGGTCCCGCACCGGACCCCCCAGCAGGCGGTGAATGGGCACCCCCAGCGCCTGCCCCTGGATGTCCCAGAGGGCGACCTCGACCCCGGCCAACGCGCTCAGAAACGTGGGGCCGCCATGCCAGAAGGCGTGGCGGTAGGCCTGCTGCCAGAGGTGTTCGATACGCGTGGCATCGGCGCCGAGAAGGAGCGGCTCGAGGTCCTTGACGGCGCCCAGCACGGCGTTGGTCTGCCCGCCGAGGGAGGCTTCTCCGAGCCCGGTCAGCCCGTCATCGGTGTCGATCAGGACGAAGACGTAGTTGCGCCAACCGGCGCCGACCGCGACGGTGCGGACGCCGGTGATCGTTCGCGATCGTGCCAATGCGTTTCCCCCAGCGCCGCGCGCCTCGCCTTTCTCCCTATCCCTTGACCGCGCCCCCAGTGAGACCCTGCATCAGTTGCTTCTGGAAGAAGAGGAAGACGATCACGACCGGCACCGTGCCGATCGCGGCGGCGGCCATCACCTGGTTCCACTCGGTGGTGAACTCGCCGATGAGCGAGG